>JAMFSN010000335.1 GCA_026225295.1 Frankia alni | reverse complement strand
GGTCGGGCGCGACGGGGCCGGCTCGACCCCGGCCGGGGAAGGACCGGCCGGGGTCGAGCCGGCCCCGGCCGTCACCGGCCGGTCCGGCGCCGCGGCGACGGGGAGCCGGAAATCCGGGGTCAAGGCGCCCCGGACGAGCCGGGCCACCCGGGCGACCATGCCCACCGCGCGGAAGCCGGCGGCGTCGGAATCGACCACCGACGCCGATCCCGCCGCCCACGACGCCTGAGCGGTCGGTAGAGACCCCGAGCGGTCGGTAGGGGCAAGGGGGCCGCCCGCGGTCCGCTATCCCGGCCACCCTCGGGTGTCCCCGGGGCTGGGACGCGTGTTTAGACCGCCACCTGCCCAATCAGGCGGTCGGCCACGGGGGGACCGGGTCGTCGTCGAGGCCCTCAAGGCCCCGCAGCGGGATCGGGGCCCAGGTCCCGGCGGCGGCCCGGGCCGACGGGCGCGGTTCGGACGGCGGCGGGTCGGCGGCGAGCGGTTCCACGCCCGCGGCGGTCAGCGCGGCCCGCAGGTGATCAAGGGTGGCTTCCGGGTCGGCCGCGAAGTGCGACGCCCGGACCCGCGCGAAGCGCCACCCGGCTCGCCGGAGCTCCCGTTCGCGCCGCAGGTCCCCGACCGGGTCCGACGCCGAACCGTCCGCACCGCGGTCATTCGCGTCGCGCACTGACGGGCCGGCGGCTGACGGGCCGGCCGCTGGCGGAGCGCCGGGCCACCGGTCGCCCGGCGCCGGAAGATCGCCGTCGCACTCGACCGCCAGGCGGGCGGTGCCGCCGGTGACCACCAGGCCGATCCGTCGACCGTTGACCGGAACACCCGGTTGGACGGCGTACCCGGCGGCCCGTAGGGCCAGGTAGACGCGCTGCTCGAGCAGCCCCGTGAAGCGGGGGTGACGGACGTCCGGGCGCACCGGCTCGGCCCCGCCGGGGGCGGACCACGCCGGGTCGCCGGGCCGGTCGGGCGGGACCTCGTCCGGCGCCGCCTGGACGTAGGTCAGGTAGTTGTGGCGCAGATCGTCCGGGGAGAGGTCGGCCGGGGTCACCGAGTGGAACAGCCAGATCTGATCGCGGGCCCGGGACGCCGCGACGTTGAACCGGCGCTGGTACTCCAGGCGCGTCAGCGGCGGCCGGGTCGCGTCGGGCGCGACGACCATCGACAGGAAGACGACGTCGCGCTCGTCGCCCTGGAAGTCCGGCGGCGTGCCGACCCGCAACCGACGGCGCTGCTGTTCGGCCGCGGGCATCCGGCGGATCAGCAGGGTGCGGATCAGCTCGGCCTGCGCGCCCCCCTGCAGGACGACCACGCCGAACGACCGGCCGTCGTAGGCGGGGTCGATCGAGCAGGCGATCACCCGCTCCACCAGAGCGTCGGCCTCGGCCCGGTTGCGCGGCCCGTCCGGGGTCGGTTCGGTCGACGCGACCGTGACGTGTTCGGCCCGCAGCGGGGGCAGCCGGTCGGCCCCGAACTGGCGCAGCGGGAGCAGCGGCGCGTCCCGGTAGAACATCGCCGACGACCAGCCGACGATCTCGGGCATGCACCGGAAGTGCTCCCGAAGTCGGATGACCTGACCGAAGCGCGTCCGGAGCAGGGTGAAGAGGCTGGACCGGGGGGTGAACGCGACCCGCAGCCAGGCCGGCACGTCCGGGAGCAGCGCGTCGAGGCGATCGAACACCCCGTCGAGCTCACCGCGGTCGGCGGCGGCCGGGGTGCACTGCCGGTCGTCGCCGACGACGATCACCCGGGGGGCCAGCCAGAGCAGGAAGAGACTGTCCAGCCCGGCCTGGCTGGCCTCGTCGACGATCACGACGTCGAAACTGTCGCGGACCGGCGGGATGGTGGCCAGGACGTCGGCCACCGGCATCACCCAGGCCGGGACCGCGGTCTGGGCGACCGCCATCGCCTCGCGGGCCGCCTGGCGGTAGCGCTCGGCGTAGGGGCCGGTCACGGTGCCGGCGGCCGCCACCGCGTCGGCGAACGCCCGCAGCGCCGCCGACTGCCGGCCGGTCATCCGTTCCAGGCAGTGTTTCCAGGCCAGGGCGCCGGCCAGGTCGGCCGTCGCGGCCGCGACAGCGGCCTCGGCCGCGTCGAGTCCGGCGTCCAGATCGGCCTCGGTGGCCGGCGGGCGGCGGTCATCCCGGTCGTTCCGGCGGTTGAGCCAGTCGGCGGCGCGGGCCCAGGCCCAGGCCTCGGGCAGGGTGGCGAGCCGATCGGCCCAGGCCGGGTCGGTCGGCGAGGCCGTCAACGACGCCTCGAGCGCGGGATGGGTGGCGGCCAGCCGCCCGGCCAGGTCCCGGTGCCGGCGGCTGGCGCGCTGATCCTCGCCGGCCGCCGCCAGATCGTCCCGGACCGCTCGATAGGCGTCCAGGTCCCGGGCGGCCACGGCGGCGGCCAGCCGGCCGAGCTCGGGCGGCGCGCCGGGAAGGTCCGCGGCCTGGGCGTAGCGGTCCCGAAGGCGCTCGATCACCGCGCCCGCGCGGGCCGCGTCGATCCGCAGCCGGCCGATCGCGAGCGCCGCGAGCACCGCGTCGAGCTGAGCAGGGGTCCGCAGCGCGACGGTCACGCCGGCGGCCGTGAGGGCGTCCGCCAGCCGGTCCCGAGCCGTCTGGACCGCCCGCACGGCCGCCAACGCCGCGTGGGCGTCGGTCAGCCACGCGACGGCCGCTTCGGGCGTCTGGATCCCGGGCGTCTGGACTCCGGGCGTCTGGACACCGGACGGCGCCGTCGGGGGAGTCCCCGGCTCGGTCACCGGGAGCGGGTCCGGCCCGCCGTCCGCGGCTACGCCCACGAGCCGCCAGGCGCGGGTGGCCGTGTCGAGTCCCGACCGGGCGCTCAGCGCGGCGATGACCGCGTCGAGTACGGCCGGGTCGCGGGGCTTCCCACCGATCCGGGCTCCGTCGACCAGGGCGGCCTTCAGCAATGACCGGGCCGCCCGTTGGGCCCGGGACGGAAACAGCCGGCGCAGGGAGCCGCCGCCGGCGAGGTGGTCGCGCAGGCCGCGGGCGGCCCGGAGCAGCGCATCGGGGCCGGTCGGGCCGTCCGGGGTGAGGTCGGGCAGGGTGATCTGCCGCAGGCCGACGGCTTCGATGGCCGCGGTGGCCTCGGCCACGGACGTCGCCGCGAGCTCGACCTTCGCCCAGGCCACCGCGTTGTTTCCGGCCAGGGCATCGGCGAGCGCCCCCGGCCGCCACGGGTGGCGGGGAGCCGGCTCGGCCAGGTCGGCGAGCGCGGCGGTCACCGCGGCGCCGGCGGCGTCGAGGGACCGGACGCCGTGGTCGGCGATCTGGGCGAGCTGCGTCACGAGCGGGCTGTCGGTTCCGGGGACTGGGGCGGTTCCGGGGACCGGGGCGGGAGCGGTGGCCACACCGGTCGCGACCGCGTCGAGGGCGGCCTGCTCGGTGGCCACCAGGCGGGCGACGTCCGGCCCGGGCATCAGATCGGCGGCGGCCGGCAGCGACTGGTCGCGGCGGGCCCGCCGGCGGGGGGTGTCCGACCGGACCAGCGCGAGCAGCTCGGCCCGCTCCGCGGCGTCCAGTGGGTCGTCCGTCCCGCCGGGGCCGGCCGTCGCGCCGTCCGCTCCGGCGACCGGCCAGGGTCGGGGCAACCAGGTGTAGCGGGGCTGTTCGGCGCGGACCCGAGCGATGACGGTGGCGAGCGGACCCGCCCAGCCGGGCGCGATGTCGCTCGCGGGATGCCAGCTGTGCTCCGCGGCGCGGGCCGCGAGGACCGCGGCGGTGACGTCGTCCCGCCGGCGGTGGGCCGCCGCCCGCCGGTCGCGGGCGGCGGCAATGCGGTGGTCGGCCTGTTCCGGCCGGTAGGTGGCCTGCTCGGCGGCCAGCGCGCTGATCGGGCGGGCCAGGTCGGCGCCGGTGGTGGCGTCCGGGCCCGAGCCCGCCGGGGCGTCGTCCGCGCCGGTCAGCGCGACGCACAGCCGTTGCAGCTCGGGCGGCATCTGCTCGCGCAGGACCCGCAACGCCTGCGGCTTCTGGCTGGTCACCAGGACGCGTTGACCCTGGGCGAGCAGCGCGGAGGTGAGGTTGGCGATTGTGTGGGTCTTGCCGGTCCCGGGCGGACCCTCGACGACCACGCCGTTGTCGTGCCGCAGTCGTTCCAGGACGTGCGCCTGCTCGGGATTGGTCGGCAATGGGAACAGCAGGTCGTCGGGGGCGGGCGCGGCCCGGGCGCCGGCCCGGGGGGCCTCCGCCGCGAGCCAGGCCAGCCGTTCGTCGGTTTCCAGGGTCTCGACGAGCTGAACCAGGCCGAGCGGGGGCCGGCCGCCCCTGCGCAGCGCGTCGAGCATCCGGTCGTAGTAGGACAGCAGCGTGGCCCGCCCCCGCGCCCGCAGGACCAGCGCCGGCGCGAACGTCACGGTCGGGCCCGGTCCGGCCGGCTCGTCCGGGGCATCCCAGGTCGGTTGGTAGCCGCCCGGCCGCAGATCGATCGCGAGGCCGAGCCAGTCCCGCAGCAGCCGTTCGTCGGCCGGCCCGAGCGGGGCCCCCGCCCGCTCGCGCAGCCGGCTGTGCAGGCTGTTGGTCCGCTCCGGTCGGAAGGCGGCCACCCCCGACAGCAGTACCCCGTCCTCGAGCCGGGTCGCGGCGTCGGTCGGGACCCGCAGTCGGATCTGGGATGTGTGCGGGTCCACCTCGACCGCCAGCCGGGTGGTCAGCAGGTGCTGGCGGGGCGCCTCCGACCAGCTCAGCAAGCCGGTGGCGAGGACGAGCTCCAGCTGGTCGCCCTCCTGCTGGAGACGCTGCGCGGCCGCGTAGAGGGCTCCGTGCAGGCTGCGCCGCTGGCCGTCGAGCCGGGCCCGGCCGGCCCAGATCCGCCAGCGGGACGCCCATTCGTCGTAGGACCGGCCCAGCTCGCCGGCCCGGCGGATCGCCTGGCCGGCCGCATCCCCGCCCGCCGCCGGGGCCGGGTCCTCGCCGACGAGCAGCGGCGGAGGGTGTTCGCCGACCGGTTCCACGGCCGGGAGCGGCACCCAGGGGATCAGCTCGGGTGGCAACGGCGGCGGGGGCGGCAGCGCGGTGGCGGCCGGGACCGCGAGCACGACGTCGCCGGGACGCACGCCGTCGGAAGCGGCGTACGCGGCGGGCAGGTCCGACAGCCACAGGACGAACGGATGGTTCTCGACGTCGTCGGGGCGCGGCGCGGTCGACAACGCGATCTCGCGCAGGAACCGGACGAGGCGCTCGCACCGGTCGGTCAGTTCGGCGAACCGGGGATCCCCACCGACCGGAGCGGCCGCCGGGCCCGGCCCGCGGCGGGCGTCCCCGGTCGCACGGTCCCCGGTCGCACCGGGCTCGGCCGGCCCGCCGTCCGCGCCGGTTCCGCGGTCGGGGCCCTCCGGATCCGGGTGGTCAGGGCGTCCCGCACCGCGCGTCCCGGACCCGGCCGGCGGCCCGGCGCCCGCACCGCTCCCCGACCCGCCGGGGGAGTCCCGATCACCGGTGGAAGTGGTGGTCACCACACCCCCCGGCCGCGTTCTGGATGTCGGCCGGGCTGGCCGACCAGGGGTGATGATCCCGCGCCGGAACCGGGCGGAACCGGGCGGGGCACCGATTGCCGGGTGGGCTGTTCGGGGGAGTCACCCTCCGTCGCCGTCGGGATCCGGCCCGGACCGGGGGCGAACCGCCCGGCCGTTCGCCGCGACCGCCCCGGTCAGCTCTCGGGTACGTCCACCACCAGCGCAAACGTGCCGAAACCGAGCACCGCTTCGCCCTGGAACTCGGACCCGCCGACCAGGACGCTCGAGATCAGACCCCGGTCGAGATCGAGGAGGAGGTCGGTGACCGCACCGAGCGCGACGCCGGTGCTGGTGAAGGCGGCGGCGCCCAGCACGTCGAGCTTGCCCTTGGCGGTTGCCTCCTGGGCCGGGCCGACCGCCTCGTGGACGAGAGATTCGTCGTCGACGACGATCGCGTCCGGACCCACGGCCCGCAGGTCGCCCAGTTCGACAAAGCGCGACTTACGGCCCTTGCCGATCTGGAGCGCGACGATGGCGTGCCGGGGACCGTCGATGACCAGCGTCCGCAGGTTCCCGAGCGGGTCGGCACTCGACCGGCTCACCACCGTGCGTCCGACCAGTTCGCTCAAGGTGGTCACGTCATCGCTCCTCGGGCGGCCAGGTGCGGGTGGTACCGGTGGCGCCGGTCGTCGTCGTCGGGCCGGGCCCGGTCGGGCTGCTCGGGGGACCGGTCGGCGGAGCGGCCACCGGTCCGGTCGCGTCGGCCGGGCGGGTCTCGGCGGTCCGGCCGAGACTGGCCCGGAAGGCCTCGACGGCCGGGGCCAGCGCGCTCAACTCGTCCCGGATGTAGGGCTCGACGCCGGCCGGCACCATCAGGATCTCGCCGGACACCGACAAGGTGTACGGCAACGGGAGGAAGCGCGGCGGCTCACCCTTGGCGGGCGGCTCGAGTTCGTAGCCGACGACGTCGCCGGCGTGCCAGACCCGCCCGTCGTCGTACGTACCGCCGGACCGGCCTTCGCCCCCATCGGCCGCCACCACGCCGATCGCGACGATGATGTCGGCCACCTGCCCGATCGCCGTGCCGGTGTCGGTGAGCACCTGGTTGGCCAGTACGTTGCGCTGGGCGTCGGCCCGGGCGCCGCCCCGCAGCTTCGAGGCGCCGCCGTCGAGAGCCGTCGCGGCGGCGACGGTGACCGCGTCGGGGCCGATCGCGAAGATCGAGGCCAGGGCGAGCGGCTCCTTCAGGGGGCCGCCGAGGGTCCGCCGACGATTCAGGGTGAATCCGAGGACCCCGCCCCGTTCCGGCGCGTAGAGCACGTCCTTGATGTCGGCGACGGCCTCGCCCTCGGTGATGGACAGCACCGGTAGACCGACCAGCTCGGTGGCCCGGACCAGTTCACGTGGCATCAGCTTCCCGCCCGTCTTTCCAGGGTCGCCCGCGATCACAGCGGAGCCGGCCGGGCCGGCTTTGCCCGGCCGGTTCATCGGCGGGTCTTCCGGCGGCCGCGCCCGGTCCCCGAGCGCATCGCGATCACGCCCCCGGCCCGCCGACGGCGCTGGATGACGACCACCGCGACCGCGATCACCACGAGGATGACGAGGACAATGATCAAAATGGTGAGCGCGGACACGTCTGACTCCTTGTCGCGGCGTCACGGCCGCGGAGCCCGGGGCCGTCCACCGGGGTTGTACCCGTGAACATCACCAGCTAACCGGTCCCCGGGCCCGCGCGGCGCGTCCGGGCAGCGAGCCGACCGGCGGTCCGGTGACCGGCGCCGGCCCGCTGGCTTGCCGCGCCGTCGCCGTCGGCGTCCCGGTGGTCGGTTCGGGGGCCGTCGGCGTGCCGGACCCGGCCGGCCCGGGCGGATGCGACACAATGCGCAAGCGTGAGGACCCGGTCACCGTCACGCTTCTTCGCCGATCTCCATGTCCACTCCCGCCACTCGCGGGCCTGCAGTCGAGACTGCGACCTCGAGCATCTGGCCCTGTGGGCCGCCCGTAAGGGAATCGGGGTGGTCGGCACCGGCGACTTCACCCATCCGATCTGGGCCGAGGAGCTGCGCACCAAGCTGGTTCCGGCCGAGCCGGGCCTGTTCCGGCTGCGCGACGACCTCCAGCGCGAGGTGCTGCGGATGCTGCCGGCGTCCGTCCGGACCGTCCCCCGCTTCATGCTGTCCACCGAGATCTCCACGATCTACAAGCGCGACGGCCACACCCGCAAGGTCCATCACCTGCTCTACGCGCCCGATCTGGACGCCGTGGCCGCGATCACCGCCACGTTGGCCCGGATCGGGAACCTGCACTCCGACGGCCGGCCGATCCTCGGTCTGGACTCCCGGGACCTGCTGGAGATCACGCTCGCGGCGGGCGACGACTGCTATCTGGTCCCGGCCCACGTCTGGACGCCGTGGTTCGCCGTGCTGGGCTCCAGATCGGGCTTCGACGCCGTCGAGGACTGCTATGCCGACCTGGCTGACCACATTTTCGCGCTGGAGACCGGGCTGTCCGCCGACCCACCGATGTTCTGGCGGATCTCCGGGCTGGACCGCTACCGCCTGGTCGGCAACTCCGACGCCCACTCGCCGCCCATGCTCGGGCGCGAGACGACGTTCTTCGATACCGAGGTCGACTATTTCGCGATCCGGCAGGCCCTGCGGACGGGCGAAGGCTTCGGTGGATCGGCCGAATTCTTCCCCGAGGAGGGCAAATACCACCTCGACGGCCACCGCGGCTGCGGCGTGCGGCTCACTCCCGAGGAGACCGGAGAGCTGGGCGGGGACTGCCCGGTCTGCCACCGCCCGGTGACGGTCGGGGTGCTCAACCGGGTCGCGAGCCTGGCCGACCGGGCGCCGGGCTACCGGCCGCCGACCGCCGGCGAGGTGATCTCCCTCGTTTCGCTGCCGGAGATCGTCGGGGAGATTCTCGGCGTCGGGCCGAAGAGCAAGGCGGTGGCCACGCAGGTCAACGAGCTGGTCGCCCGGCTGGGACCGGAACTGGGCATCCTCACCGCGGTCCCGTTCGACGCGATCGCCGCGGCCGGCTCGTCGGCACTCGTCGAGGCGATCGGCCGGCTGCGGCGCCGGGAGGTGATCCGGGAGGCGGGCTTCGACGGCGAGTACGGCGTGATCCGCATGTTCGACCCGAAGGAACTGGCCGAGCCCTCGGCCACGTTGTTCGACCTTGCTCCTGAGCCGCTTGCGCCCGAGCCTCAGGGCGGTTCATCGGGGTCAGGGCCGGGGCCCGGGCGGCGTCGGGCCCCTCGCGGCCGGGCCCCGTGGCGGTCGGCCCTGGCCGACCAGATGGCTGCTACCGCCCCCGCCGCCCCCGTCGCGGCCACCGCGGCCACCGAGCCGCAGCGCGTTGACGCCGGCGTGGTCGCAGCTCCCTCGGTGCTCGATGGTCTGGACCCCGACCAGCGCGCCGCGGCCGCCGGGGTGGCCGGCCCGCTGCTGATCGTGGCCGGACCCGGCACCGGCAAGACCCGCACCCTGGTGCACGCCGTCGCCCACCGGGTGCGGGAGGCCGGGGTGGCGCCGAGCGAATGCCTCGCGGTGACGTTCACCCGGCGGTCCCGCGACGAGGTCGCCGACCGCCTCACCGGGCTGGTCGGCGCGCGGGCCGACCAGGTGACGGTGGCGACCTTCCACGGGCTCGGGCTGCGGATCGTGCGCGAGTGTCACGAGCGGCTCGCCCGCGGCCCGGAGGTGGCCGTCGCCGAGGACGCGCAGCGCGCCGATCTGCTCCGGGAGGCCTTCGCGGGCGGTCTGGACACTCCGACCGCCCTGCGCCGGGCCGTGCTCGGGATCGGCGCGCTGAAGCGGGCCCGGGCCCAGGGGTCGGCGCCGCGGGGCCACGACCTGGCCGGCCCCCTGGCCCGCTACGATGCCGCACTGCGGGAGCACAACCTGGTCGATCTCGACGACCTGCTCGCGTTGCCGGTCGCCCTGCTCGTCGGCGACACGACGCTCGCCGAGCGCTACCGGAACCGCTGGCGCCACGTCTGGGTGGATGAGTATCAGGACGTCGACGAGGTGCAGTACCACCTGCTTCGCCTGCTGGTGCCGCCCGACGGTCACCTGACCGCGATCGGCGACCCGGACCAGGCCATCTACGGCTTCCGCGGCGCGGAGGTGGGCTTCTTTCTGCGTTTCGAGGCCGATTTCCCGGGCGCGCGGGTCGCCGCGCTGACCCGCAACTACCGGTCCACGCCGACGATCGTGTCCGCCGCGCTCCAGGCCGTGGCGCCGACCACGCTGGTCCCCGGCCGGGTTCTGGTCGCGGCCGCGCCGCCCGGGCGGCCGGGCCCGGCGCCGCCCGCCGGGCGGCGGGTGACGGTCCGGACCGCGGCGACCGTCGAGGACGAGGCGACGGCGGTCGCCGACACCGTCGAAGAGCTGCTCGGCGGAACCTCGTTCCATTCCTTCGACGTCGCGGCCGGGACCGGGCCGCGGTCCGTCCGGGAGGACGACGGACTCTCGTTCGCTGACATCGCCGTGCTCTACCGGACCGACCGGCAGGCCGGCCCGGTTCTCGAGGCGTTGGCCCGCCGGGGTTACCCGGTTCAGAAGCGCTCGCACCGTCGGCTCGCCGACGCGCCCGGGGTGCGTCGGTTGGCGGCTCTGTTGCGCCGGGAGGTCGAGGAGAACGGGCGGTCGGTGCTGGTCGCCGCGGCCCTGCGGCGGGCCGCGCAGGGCGCGATCGACGGCGTCGGGGGGCTGGCCGGGCTGGGTGGCCCCGATACGGCGTTGGCCGCCGTCCTCGGACCCGGTGCGGCGGGGGACGGCCGGGGGACCGGGCCGGTCCGGTCCGAAGCCGTCCCCGAGGCCGTCCCCGAGGTCGACCCCGAGGCCGACCCCGAGGCCGAGGGCGCCGGGCCCGGCGGGCGGCCGGTCACGATCGCTGAGATCCGGGCGGCCGCTGACCTGCTCGCGCCGCTGGCCGCCGCGCGCGGCACGGACCTGGTCGGCTTCCTCACCGACCTCGCGCTCGACGTCGAGGTGGACGCCTACGATCCGCGCGCCGACCGGATCTCTCTGCTCACCCTGCACGCAGCCAAAGGTCTCGAGTTCGACGTGGTGATCATTGTTGGTTGCTCCGAGGGGCTGCTACCCCTCCGGTGGGCCACCCGGCCGGCGACCCCGCCGACTCCCGGAGCGGCCGGATCGGAGAGGGCTGGCCCGGACGGGGACGCGCGGGACGGCCTGGCCGAGGAGCGGCGGTTGTTCTTCGTGGGCATGACCCGGGCCCGGCGCCACCTCGTGCTCACCCACGCGGCCACCCGGGTCGGGGATCGACCGGTCGAGGAATCGACCTTCCTGGCCGCCATCGCCCCGGACCTGGTGGAGCGGCGGTCCGGGGCTACCGGACCCGCGGCGCCCCGGCGGCCGACGAGCCGCCAACTGCGACTGGTCTGAAGGCGGGCCCGCGCCCCCGGCGCCCGGGGACGCGGGCCCGGGCCGCCTCGACGCCGGGCGGCGGCCCGGCGCCTCAGCTGGGGTTCGACAGCAGCTGCCCGCACAGCGGGTGCGGGTTGCCGACGTTCCAGCCGTTCCCGGCCTCGTTCATCTGCACAAAGGTGTAGCAGGTCTGGGGCTTGCCGAAGGTGGCCCGCATGTCGACCGGCCGGGGCAGGATCCCGCCGGCGTTGAAGTTCTTCAGCCCCCGCAGGGCCTTCATGTAGCTCGCGCGGGTGACGCACGGCCCGGCCGCCTTGAGACCAGCCAGGAAAAGATCACCGGAGACCCATCCCTCCAGGGCTACCTCCGACGCCTGGGGCTGCAGCTGCGGTGAGTAACTGGCCATGGCGGCCAGGAACTCCCGGTCGGCCGGCAGGTTCAGCTCAAAGGGGGAGTAGTCGAGGAAAACGGAGAACCTTCCCTTGAGCAGCTGCCCGGCCGCGGTGAGCACCTGCTGGTCGTAGCCGGCCGAGGTGAGCATCACTGTGAGCGAGGGCGCGGCGGTGGCCGCGGTCGTGACGAACATCGTCGGGTCGGTCGCGCCGACCAACGCGTCGGCTCCCGAGTCGCGGATCTGTCGGGCCACATCGTTGTAGTTGATCGATGTCGGTTCCTGATTGAGCATCGCCACGATCGGCAGACCGGCGGCCCTCATGCTGGTCTGGAATTTCTGGGCGAAAAGTCGCGAGGTCTGATTGAAACCCGAGTAGAGAAGCGCGACCTTGGTTCCGCCGTGCGCCTTGACGTATTCACCCCAGGAGCTGATCGACGGGCCCGAGGTGACGAAGTTCGAGTAGCTGAACATGTTTTTGTACTGCGACCACGCCAGTTCGATCGAGGTCCCCACGACCGGGATCTGCCGGGTGTGCAGCCAGGCCGCCGATCCGGTGGCCACGCTCGTCGACTCCATGATTCCGAAGACGTGATCCTGGTCGACCAGCGACTCGGCGGCCGCCAGGTTCGTCTCGAGGTCGGTGGCGTCGTCCTGCCAGTCGTAGACGATCTGGCGGCCGTTGACGCCGCCCTTGGCGTTCTCGACGCCTAGTCGGGCGTCCAGACCGGCCCGGTAGGGCTCGAAGAGCGACGCGGAGGTCCCGGTGTTCGGGTAGATGAGTCCGAGCTTCACCTGCTGGTTGGTGATTCCGGGGGTGGGAGGGCAGCTGGCGGCGGCCTTGGCGGCATCGTGCGACCCCCCGCACGCGGCCGTGACGGATGCGGTCGCGACCGCGATGGTCGCGGCCAGCAGTCGGGCCCGGGTGGCCGGGCGACGCGTCCTGGGTGGCACCGTTGCCTCCCCTCCCGGCTCGCCGACCGGTCAGGTCGTCGCGTCGAGATTCGGTTACGCACGGGATCCAGGTGCGCCTTTCCTGGCGAAAACCATTGATGTGCGCAACGGCGGGTACCTCACTCTGTGCATCATCAAGAATTGCCCGGAAAGCATTAACGACTGGTTACGGATAACTTATCGATGTTTGCCGTCCATTGGCCAGCGATAGTCAGCCGTCCCCGTCAAGGGATGTCCGCCCGTTTTGGCACCATAGTGCTGATCTGTCCCGGGTGCCGGGGGTCGGTGGACGCCGCTCGACCCGGGAACCGCCGGGGGCCAGCCCCGGGCGGTGGCTGCGCGTCAGCCGCGCCGCATCACCAGGGTGAGGTTCCAGGTGACCAGCTCACGGACGCCCGGCACGCCGAGGACCGGCTTGGCCCATTCCGGCAGATAGCGGGGCCGGGCATCCAGCAACTGGACGTCCTCGCGACCCCGGGCCCACTCGAGGGCCTCGGCGACCGATATCTGGAACAAGCTGGAGCCGAAGCGGTTCTTCGCCGCAACCTTCCGGCGGCGTTCATAGCGCCGCAGCGCATATCCGCCACCGAGGTAGTGCCAGGGCGAGGTTTCGTGCCCGCCCCACGGCGAAAGCCAGTTGGTGAAGGTCAGGAAGACCAGTCCGCCCGGCCGGGTCACGCGGATCATCTCCGACGCCATCAGCCACGGGTCGGTCACGTGCTCAAGAACGTTGGACGAGTAGCAGACGTCGAATGATCCGTCGTGGAACGGCAGGGCCAGCGCACTGCCCAGCACCGATCCGGGCTCCCGCACCCCGCGGGCCAGGAGCTCGTCGACGTCGGCCTCGACCCAGACGTAACTGGCCCCCGCGGCGTTGAACGCGCGGCGGAAGTACCCGGGGCCGCCACCGACGTCGAGCACCGAGGCGTCGAGAAGGGAGGCGTACCTGCTCACCTGGTCGACGGAGTCGCCGGCCAGCAGCGAGTAGAAGCCGTCCGGGTCGGCCGGTTCGCGCCGGCAGGCGTTGAACAGCCGCACGGAACGCCGGATGCCGGTGCCGGCCGGCGAACCGCGCCAGGCCCGGGTCGGTGGGGCGCCCGGGTCGGTGGTCGCGCTGGTGGACGTGGGCGCCGCGGCGGTTCGCGTCACCTCGGCCGCGGAGGTCATGGAAGCCGTCTCGGTCACGGCCGGGAGAATAACACCGAACCGCCTTATACCGGCCGGGCGGAGTGCGTGGTGCGCCGCCGGGGGACCGGTCGGGCCGGCCGGTGAGCGACTGATGATCAGACGGGCAGGCCGGTGAGCCGACGGACCACGGTGACCAGGTGGTCGGGGTCGAACGGCTTGGTCAGGTAGTGGTCGACGCCGAGGCGCTCACCCTTGCGAAGATCGGCTTCCTGGGCGCGGGCGCTGAGGATGACGACCTTGATCTGGGCGGTCAGGGGGTCATCGCGCAGCCGGGCCGCGACGCTCCACCCGTCCACGTGCGGCATCATGATGTCGAGCGTGATGACCTGCGGATTCACGTCGTGCACGCGGGCCAGGCAGTCCGCCCCGTCCACCGCCGTGTAGACGTCGAAGCCTTCGAGCTCGAGGTTCACGACCACCAGCTGCCGAATCACATCATCGTCGTCCACGACGAGGACGCGCGGGCCGTTGGAGTACACGGGCAAAGCTTACGGTGCGGCGGGTGTACGAGGTGCGGGGAGCGGGCTGATAACGTGTGCACCGTTGCCCGGGCCCCCGTAGCTCAGGGGATAGAGCACCGCCCTCCGGAGGCGGTGGCGCAGGTTCGAATCCTGCCGGGGGCACTCAGGTAAATCCGCCAGCTTGCGCTCTTCAGCCCGGTGTTCGGGACTCCTTCCGATCTTGGCCGCGACTCGTCTCGCCCTTCTCCTTCGCTCAGGCCGCCCGGTCAGATGCCGGATTGGCCTGGGTTCGGGAGGTCTGCGGGTCCGGTGGGTCGTCTTCGGGAGGTCTGCGGGTCCGGCAGCGATCGCGCGGAGTCCACGACGATCGCGGCGACCGTACGGACTGTCAGCCCGGCCTCCGGCTGGAGCTGAAACGTCCAGGTTCGGTTTTCCCCGCGAGTTCCCCCGGGTCGACGAACCGGCGCGGAGCCCGCTCAGGGGCGGGCGGCGGCGGTGCCCATGAGGTCGTGGACGGCGTCCCGGAGGAGTTCGGCGACCTCGGTCGCCGGTACGTCGCCGAAGATCTCGCTGCCCCGCATCAGGGTGCCCATGACCGCCCCGATCGAACAGGCCATCCGGACCCGCTGGGCGAGCGGGATCGTCGGGTCGGTAAGCAGGCGCTCCATCCGCTCTTCGAGGTCGTCGTGGTCGGCCCGGTGGTGCTCGGTGTCCTGAAGCTGCTCGAACGCGTTGTGGTTGCGCTGGTGCAGGAGGAACAGGTCGCGGTTGTTGGTGATCTCGTCGATGAGGTGGTCGATGAGTCCCGGCCAGGCGGCCAGGCCGTCCCGCGGATCGTCGAGATCCTTCAGACGGTCCAGGGCCTGGCGGCCGAGCGCGTGCAACCGCAGGTGGAGCTGGAGAAGGATGTCTTCCTTGCGCTCGAAGTGGTAGTAGAGCGCGGCCTTCGTGACGCCCAGCCGTTCGGCGATCTCGCGGAGCGACGCCTTGTCGTAACCATGCTCGTTGAACACCTCGAGCGCGGTGTCGAGGATGCGCTCCCGCATCGACCCGCGGGGCCGCCCGCCGCGGGACCGCGACGCGGTCGGCCGCGGCTCGTCGCCCCCCGCCGCCTGTGAACGCTGTCTCATGAAAAACCAGTTTACTTGCCGGCCGGCTAGCAGGTACCGTCCCGATCCATGGCTCCTAACTTGCCGACCAGTAAGGAAACGCGATGACCAGTGCGTTGATGATCGAGGCACACGGCCTCACGAAGCGCTACGGCTCGACCCTGGCTCTCAACGGCATCGACCTGGAGGTTCCGAAGGGCGCCATCCTCGGCGTGCTCGGGCCGAACGGGGCCGGTAAGACCACCGCCGTGCGCATCCTGACCACCCTGGCCACGCCCGACGGCGGCTCGGCCCGGGTCGCCGGCCACGACGTGGTGCGCGAGAAGGCCGCCGTGCAGCGCAACATCGGGGTCACCGCTCAGGACGCCACCCTCGACGAGGTCCTCACCGGTCGCCAGAACCTGGTGATGATCGGTCGGCTCAGCGGCCTGCGCCGGGCCGACGCCCGGGTCCGGGCCACCGAGCTGCTCGAGCGGTTCGATCTCACCGATGCCGCCGACCGCATCCTCAAGGGCTACTCGGGCGGGATGCGTCGCCGCCTGGACCTGGCCGCCGGGCTCGTCACCCGCCCGCCGGTGATCTTCCTCGACGAGCCGACCACCGGTCTCGACCCGACCAGCCGGGTCCGGATGTGGGACGTTATCCGGGAGATGGTCGCCGACGGGGTCACCCTGCTGCTGACCACCCAGTACCTCGACGAAGCCGACGAGCTGGCCGACCGGATCGTCGTCATCGACCACGGTCAGGTGATCGCCGGGGGCACCTCCGCCGAGCTCAAGACCCAGACCGGCGGGGCCCGCCTCGAGATCACCCTCAGCCAGCCCCACCCGGGCGCGGCCGACGCCCTCGGGCCCTACGTCACCGGGGTCGTCGACGTCAGCCACGACGGCCGCCGCCTGCGGGCGCCGGTCCCCAGCACCACCGGGCTCGCGACCACCGTGGTGCGGGCCCTCGACCAGGCCGGCATCACCGTCGACGACGTCGAGGTCCGCCAGCCGTCCCTCGACGACGTGTTCTTCGCCCTGACCGGCCATCCGACCCGGGACGCGGACGAGTCCGCCGCCGCGTCGACGGAGTCCGATCCAGACCCGTCCGCAGCCGCCGTATCCGAGCCCCACGTCCGCGACCTGGAGGTTGCCCGGCCATGACCGTCACCACCGCGGCTCCACCGGCCGCGCCGGCCGTCCGGCCCCCGGCCATCGGCGGCCTGGCCCGCCGGTTCAGCGACGTCGCCACGCTCACCGGGCGCAACCTGGTCCACATCGCCCGCGAACCGCTGCAACTGTCCGACGTCACCGTCCAACCGGTCCTGTTCACCTTGCTGTTCGTCTACGTGTTCGGGGCCGGTGTCGTGCTGCCGGGGGGCGGCAGCTACAAGAACTTCGCGATCTCGGGACTGCTCGCGTTGAACCTCACGACCTCGTCGATGGGCACGGCGGTCGGACTGAGCAACGACCTCAACAGCGGCGTCATCGACCGGTTCCGGACCCTGCCCATGTGGCGACCGTCGGTGCTGGTCGGGAGGTCGATCGCCGACGTGCTCACCGCCGCGGTCTGCGCGGCCATCGTCGCGCTGACCGGGCTGGCCATCGGCTGGCGACCCGGGGGGAGCGCGGCCGGCATCGCCGGTGGCTTCGCGGTGTTCCTGCTCTTCAGCTACGCCCTGTCCTGGGGCTGCGCCTGCCTCGGCATCGTGAGCAAGGGTCCCGAATCGGCCCAGGGCATCGGCCTGGTGATCCTGTTCCCGCTGGCGATCGTCTCCAACGCCCTGGTGCCCACCCAGCACATGCCGGCCGCGCTGCGCTTCATCGCCAACTGGAACCCGGTCAGCGCGGTGACGGCGGCCAGCCGCCACCTGTTCGGCAGTCCCAATCCGTCCGCGTCCATCAACGCCTGGCCGATGCAGCACCCGGTGGCGGCCTCGTTGCTCTGGTCGCTCGTGCTGCTGGTGATTTTCGCGCCCCTGGCCAGCCTGCTGTACCGCCGCCGGGCCAGCGACTGATACGGATCGCCGGGGCGACAGTTATCTGCTGAGCCCGAAGGTGATGCGGTAACCGCATTCCCCGGTGCAGGTGAACGTGCTGGTCGCGTCGTCGTCGGCGTAGGAATAGGCAAAGGGTTCGGCCTTCTTGAACACCGCCGCGTAATTGACGGGCCAACCGGCCGGGTCGCAGGCCGGCCGGGACGACCACTGGGCCCGGCAGCAGTACTGGTCGGTGTTGAACCGGGCGCAGGCCGACTGGCAGGCCACCGCCCGGCCGCCGACCACCGTCGCGAGCGCCGCCGGGCAGGCCACCGAGGTCGCGCACCCGGCCGCCGAGCAGCCGTTCGAGCTGATCGGGTCGGGGGTCGCGCCGTGGGTGAGGTTGATGAACATCGGCAGGTTGGACCCGTCGACCATGCTCACGTCGTAGAAATCGAGGTTCCGCCAGGAATTGAGGTTGTATTCGGCGAGCGTCGCCGGAATGGCCCCGTAGCCCCGGCATTGAAAAGCACCGCCGCAGTCACCGGTCTGGCACGAACCGCGTCCGCCGCTGTCGAAGGAACATCCGGTGCGTCCCCAGAACCGGCCGTTCCAGTGGTCGGGCACGGTGATGGTCACCCGCTGCCCGGCCGGCAGCACCCACCCGCTCGTCGACAACGCCGGGGTCGCGGTCTGCTGCCAGCCCGCCACCCAGATCGTCTGGCCGGTCGCGTTGACGAACGTGAACCGGCGCGGTCCGGCCTCGGTCGCGCCGGCCGGGACCACGCCGGCGGCCGGGCGGCGCACCGGAACAACCGCGGCCGGGAGCCGCGCGCCGGGCGCGGCGGCCGCCGCGGTCGGCCGCCGGCCCGGTCGGGCGCCCGTCGGCCGGGTAGCGCGGGTCGCCCGAATCGTCGCCGTCCGGCCGGGGAGGCCGACCCGGGCGGACGGTGACGGCGTGGCCGGGGCCGCCCCCACCTGGGCCCCCAGCGAGGTCCCGCTCCCACCGGACCAGTTCGTCGCCGTGACCACCGCGGTCGCGACCAGGGCGAGCGCTATCCCGATCCCGGCCAGCCCGGTGGCCCGACCCCGGCCGGAGCGTCCGTGCGGCTTTCGTACTCTTTGTCCGGCCACGGGGTACCTCGCCCTTTCCGACAGATCTTCGGCGGTGGTTCCGGGTGGTGTCGCCGCGCTACCGGTCAGGAGACGGCCCGGCGGGGACGGAATAACACAAAAAAGACATCAGCAACGAGGCCCGTTTGTGTCATTCCGTCCGCCCGCGCCCGTCTCCTGACCGGCACGGCCGCTCGATCGTCCGAACCGCACCCCCGGCGGGATGGAAAGCAGGTGACCCGGCAGATGTCGTCCCTCGTGCGCACCGGGCCGGACCGCGCCCTGGTCGTGGCCGCCCAGCGCGGCGACCGGCCCGCGCTGGACGCGCTGCTCCGGCAGTGTTCGCCGCTCGTCTACAACATCGTCGGGCGGGCCCTCGACGGTCACGCGGACACCGACGACGTGGTCCAGGAGACGCTGCTGCGGATGGTCCGGCACCTGCCGGACCTGCGGGATCCGGCCGCGTTCCGGTCCTGGCTGGTCGCCATCGCCCTCCGCGGGGTGCGGGACTGCGACCGGGACCGCCGGGCGACGCAGCACCGGCAGACCGACCTGGCCGACGGGCAGCTCGTACCCGATCCAGCCAGCGACTTCACCGAACTCACAATCCTGCGGCTCGGGTTGTCCGATCAACGTCGGGAGGTCGCGGAGGCAACCCGCTGGCTCGATACCGACGATCGCGCGCTGCTGTCCGTGTGGTGGCTGGAGGAGACCGGCGAGCTGGCCCGCAGCGACGTGGCCCGGGCCCTGGGGGTGTCCGCGCCGCACACGGCGGTCCGGGTCCGGCGGATGAAACAGCAGGTCAAGGTGGCTCGCACGGTGGTCCGGGCGCTGGCCGCCCGACCGTCGTGCCGGGAGCTGGGCGAGCTGGCCCGGCGGTGGGACGGCCACCCCAACCCGCTGTGGCGCAAGCGGCTGGCCCGCCACATCCGGGACTGCCGGGCATGCCGGGGCACGACCGGCGGCCTGTTGCCCATCGACAGGCTGCTGGCCGGCCTGCCGCTGGTCCCGGTTCCGGCGGCGCTCGGCGCACTCGGCGGGTCGTTCAGCCCGCCCAGCGGGGGTACCGGTCCGGCCCCGCCCGGTCACCAGCCTGGTTACCGGCATCGATCCCGGCCCCGGGCCCACCACCGCGCGACGGGGCACGCCTTCTCCCCGGCCGCCGCCCCCGGACCCTTCGCGGCCGCGGTGGCGGTCGCGGCCGTCACCGCCGCCGTGATCGTCCACGCCTCGGCCGACCCGGGGGCCCGCACAACCTTGTCGGCCGTCCGCCCGGCCCCGGTCACCGCTTCGAGACGGCCCGCCGTGCCGACCCCGTCCCGGTCGCCGACCCACCCGGTCGCGTCCCGACCACCGGTCACCCCGTCAGCCCGCCCCGCGCCGCCCCGCATCGTCCGGCCGTCGGCCCCCCCGCTGGTCGCCGCCCCACCCGCCCGGCCCGCGTCCTCGACCCGCAAGGGGGTCAGCGCGTGGAGCTTCAGCGGCGGCGACCAGGCGTTGGCCGCATCCGGCGCGAGCTGGTACTACACCTGGTCCATCACCCATGCCGGCCTCACGACGCCGGCCGGGGTCGGATTCGTCCCGATGATCTGGGGCAGGGCCAGCGTCACGTCGAGCGCGCTGGCCCAGGCCCGGACGAGCGGGCCGGAGCTGCTGACCTTCAACGAGCCGGACCGGTCCGACCAGGCCAACCTGACCCCGGCCGTTGCGCTGAGTCTGTGGCCCCAGCTGATGGCCACCGGGATGACGCTGGGCAGCCCGGCGGTGTCGGCCGGGGCCGCCGACCCGGGTGGCTGGCTGGACCAGTTCATGGCCGGGGCGGCCGGCCGGAACTACCGGGTGGACTTCATCACCCTGCACTGGTACGGCAGCGACTTCACCACCGCGGCCGCGACCGAGCAGCTCCGGTCGTACCTCCAGGCCGTGTACGACCGCTACCACCGGCCGATCTGGCTCACCGAGTACGCGCTGATCAACTTCTCCGGCGGGGCCTCCCACTTCCCGAGCGACGCGCAGCAGGCCGCGTTCGTCACCTCCTCGACGCAGATGCTCGACGGGCTGCCGTACCTGGCCCGCTATGCGTGGTTCGCGCTGCCCGCGTCGGACACCGGCCCCAGCACCGGGCTGTACCGCTCGGGCGCCCAGGTGACCGCGGCCGGCCGGGCCTTCGCGGTCGCCCGGTAACGCGACCGGACGGCGGCCGCACCGCCGACCCGGCCCGGCCAGGGTCGGCCGTGGCCGGCCGGACAGCTTCCGTACTCTTTGTCCGACCCAAAGGTGCTCCGCCTTCCTCGCCTGATCTTCCGGACCGGCACCAGCGCCCGATCGTCAACCGCGCCGCGGGATGGGAGCAGGTGACCGGCCGATGTCGACGCTCATGTACGACGGTCCCGACGGTCACCACAGGCACGACGGTCCCGACACCGCCCTGGTCGCGGCGGCCCGCGGCGGTGACGGCCGGGCGTTGGACGCGCTGATCGGGCAGAGCCGGCCGCTCGTCTACAACATCGTCGGGCGGGCTCTCGACGGTCCCGCGGACCCGGCCGGGGCCGTCCAGGAGACGTTCCGGCGGATGGTCCGGTACCTGCCGGACCTGCGGGACCCCGGCGCGTTCCGCTGCTGGTTGGTGACGATCGCGGTGCGGGTGGTGAGCGAGGAGCAGCGGAACGCACCGCGGCCCCCGCGAGCGGTCGATCCGGCCGGGGACTTCGTCGGGCTGACGATCCGGAGCCTGGGGCTGGCCGATCAACGCCGGGAGGTCGCGGAGGCGACCCGCTGGGTCGATGCCGAGGACCGCGCGCTGCTGTCCGTGTGGTGGCTGGTGGAGATCGGCGAACTGACCCGGGAGGAGGCGGCCCGGGCGCTGGCCCTGCCCGTTCCCCAGGCGGACGTCCAGGTCCAGCGGCTCAAAGGGCAGATCACGCAGGCCCGGGGGGTGATTCGGGCGCTGGGCGCCGAGCCGGCCTGCCGGGACCTCGGCCTGGTCGCCCAGGGCTGGGACGGCCGCCCGGATCCGCGATGGCGGCCGCGGTTGGGCGGTCACGTCCAGGACTGCGGCTGGTGCCGGGCCACCGCCGGCGGTCGGCACCCCACCGGCGCCCTGCTGGCCGGACTGCCGCTGGTCCCCGTCCCGGCTGGGCCGCCGGTCGCGGCCGGCGCGCCGGGGCCGGCCGTATTCGCTGGGCCGCCGGGGCCGGCCGTATTCAACCGGGCGGGGCCCGCGGTACCGGAGCCGGCGACCCAGGCCATCCGGGCCGTCCCGCGGGGCGATCAACCCCGGCCCGAGCCCGCTCCCCGGCCCCGATCCCGACCCGCGCCCCGGCCCCCGTCCCGATCTCAGCCCCGACCCCGGCCCCGGTCCGGGGTCCGCGCCTTCACCCCGGCCGCCGCGCCCGTCCCGTTCCTGGCGGTGGCGATGCTGATGATCGCCGTCGTCACGGCCACTGTGCTCGTCCGGACGTCGGCCCTGCCGGGGGCCGGGGGTACGACGCTGTCGGCGGCCCGCCCGGGACCCGGGCCGGGCGGGGTGACGCCGGGCCCCCTTACGCCCGGGCGTAAGGGGGCCCGCACCCCGGCCGCGCGGCCCACGACGGCCCGGCCGGGGACGTCCACCCCGTCGGCGGGCGCCGCCGTCGCGCCGGCCCGGCCGGTCGTGTCGGCCCGCAAAGGGGTCACCGCGAAAAGCTTCGACGGCGGCGACCAGGCGTTGGTCGCGTCCGGCGCCGGCTGGTACTACACCTGGTCCACCGCCCATGCCGGCCTCACGACCCCGGCCGGGGTCCGCTTCATTCCGACGATCTGGGGGGCGGGCAGCGTCACCTCCGAGGCATTGGCCGAGGCCCGGTCGAACGGGCCGGATCTGCTCACCTTCAACGAACCCGACCGGCCCGACCAGGCCAATCTGACGCCGACCGAGGCGTTGGACCTGTGGCCCCAGCTGATGGCCAGCGGGCTGAAGCTGGGCAGCCCGGCAGTGTCGTCCGGGGCCACCGACCCGGACGGCTGGCTGGGCCGGTTCATGTCGGGGGCCGCCGCCCGCGGGTACCGGGTCGACTTCATCGCGCTGCACTGGTACGGCAGCGACTTCTCCAGCGCGTCCTCTACGGAGCGGCTCCGGTCCTACATCCAGGCGGTCTACGACCGCTACCACAAACCGATCTGGCTCACCGAGTACGCGCTGATCAACTTTTCCGGGGGCGCTTCCCACTATCCGAGCGACGCCCAGCAGGCGGCGTTCATCACCGCCTCGACGCGGATGCTGGACGGGTTGCCCTATCTGGCCCGGTATGCGTGGTACACGCTGCCCGCGTCGGACACCCGGCCCAGCAGCGGGCTGTACTACTCCGGAGCCCGCCCGACGGCCGCCGGCCGCGCGTTCGAGGCGGCCCGCTGACCGGCCCGGCCACCCGCCCGCCACCGGGCCGGGGTCGCCCCGGAAAATCGTTGGTCGGCGCCGATAGCATCAACCCATGACCCCCGCCGAGCTCACCGACGCCGTCGTCGGTGCCGTGCGTGACGTCGTCGCCGCCGGCGACCTCGACGTGGCCGTGCCGACCACGGCCACCGTCGAGCGTCCCAAGATCCCCGAGCACGGTGACTACGCCACGCCCGTCGCCCTCCAACTCGCGAAGCCGGCCCGCCGGCGCCCGCGGGAGATCGCCGAGCTGCTCGCCGTCCGCCTGCGGGCCCACGACGGTATCGCGGCGGTGGAGATCGCCGGCCCGGGTTTCCTCAACATCCGGCTGGCCGGTGCGGCGCTCGGCGAGATCGCCCGGACGGTGGTCCGGGCCGGGGCCGACTACGGCCGCTCCGATGCCGGCGCCAAGACGCGGATCAACCTGGAGTTCGTCAGCGCCAACCCGACCGGGCCGGTGACTCTCGCCTCGACCCGGTGGGCGGCCGTCGGCGACACGTTGGCCCGGCTGTTCACCGCGACCGGCAGCGACGTCGGCACCGAGTACTACTTCAACGACGCCGGGGCCCAGATCGAACGGTTCGGGCGGTCGGTGCTGGCCGTGGCGCGCGGTGCGGAGCCGCCCGCCGACGGGTACCAGGGTGGCTATATCGCCGACGTCGCCCAGCGGGTCCAGGAGGACCATCCCGGCCTGCTCGACGAGCCCGAGGACGTCGCGGTAGCCGTCGCGACGCGGGACGGCATCGCGCTGATGCTTGATCAGATCAAGGCCAGCCTGCGCGACTTCGGGGTGGACTTCGACACCTGGTTCTCCGAGCGCACCCTGCACGAGGACGGGTCGCTGGAAGCCGCCATCGAGCAGTTGCGGGCCAACGGCCACACCTACGAGGCCGACGGCGCGCTGTGGCTGCGCACCACCGACTTCGCCGACGACAAGGACCGGGTGATCGTCCGCAGCGGCGGCGCCCCGACCTACTTCAGCGCCGACGCCGCCTACTACCTGAACAAGCGGCGGCGAGGGTTCGACCGGGTCGTCATCCTGCTCGGCGCCGACCTCCACGGCGACGTCGGGCGGCTGCGGGCCATGGCGGCCTGCTTCGGGGACGACCCGGACGAGACCCTCGAGGTCGTCATCGGCCAGCTGGTGAACCTGTCCCGGGGCGGCCAGCCGGTCCGGATGTCCAAGCGGGCCGGCACCTTCCTGACCCTGGAGGACCTGGTCGGGGCGGTCGGCGTCGACGCAGCCCGGTACTCGCTGGTCCGGTCGTCGATGGACTCGACCCTCGACCTCGACCTCGACCTGCTGACCCGGCGCTCGAGCGAGAACCCGGTGTTCTACGTCCAGTACGCCCACTCGCGGATCCGGTCGGTGATGCGGGCCGCGGAGGCGCTCGGGCTGAGCGCCGGGGTCGGCGCGGACGTCGGTCTGCTGACCGAGCCGCGCGAGGGGGACCTGCTGCGGGCGCTCGGCGAGTTCCCGCGGGTGGTCGCCTCGGCCGCCGAGCTGCGCGCGCCCCACCGGGTACCCCGCTACCTGGAGGAACTGGCCGGCATCTACCACCGGTTCTACGACTCGTGCCGCATCCTGCCCCAGGGCGACGATGACCCCACGCCGCTGACCGCCGCCCGGCTGCTGCTGGCCGAGGCGACCCGGGTCGTGCTGGCCAACGGGCTGGCGTTGCTCGGGGTCAGCGCGCCCGAAAGGATGTGACGTCGTGACGCACGCGCCGCCGGAGGTAATCGGCTCCGGGTCACCGCTTCCCGGCTCACCGGCCCCGGGGTCGCTTGAGGAGGGGCTGTGGCCGCAGACCGCCACGCTCGAGCCGGACGGCGTCATGGCGGTCGGTGGAGTCCGGATCGACGCGCTGGCCCGCGAGTTCGGCACCCCCGCCTACGTCCTGGACGAGGCCGATTTCCGGGCCCGGGCCCGGGCCTGGCGGGAGGCGTTCCGCGGCGGTGAGGTCTTCTACGCCGCCAAGGCGTTCCTGTGCCGGACGGTGGCCCGCTGGGTGGCCGAGGAAGGCCTGTCCCTCGACGTCTGCACCGGCGGTGAGCTGGCCATCGCCGAATCGGTCGGCTTCCCGGCCGGCCGGCTCGCGTTCCACGGCAACAACAAGTCGGTCGCCGAGCTGCGCCGGGCGGTCGCCTACCGGGTCGGCCGGGTGGTGGTCGACTCGTTCGTCGAGATCGACCGGCTGGCCGCCGTCGCGGCGCAGGCCGGCGTCCGGCAACGGGTCTACCTGCGGGTGACGCCCGGGGTCGAAGCCCACACCCACGAGTACGTCTCCACCGGCCAGGAAGACCAGAAGTTCGGGTTCTCGCTGGCCAGCGGGGCGGCCGCCGAAGCGGTGCGGCTCGTGCTGGGCCGCCCGGAACTCGAACTCGTCGGCCTGCACGCCCATATCGGCTCCCAGATCTTCGACACGGCCGGCTTCGGACTGGCCGCTCACCGGATGGTCGGCCTGCTGGCTCAGGTCCGGGCCGAGCACGGCGTGGAGCTGCCGGAACTCGACCTCGGCGGTGGGCTGGGGATCGCCTACACCGGTGAGGACGCGCCGCTCGGCGTCGAGGACGTGGCCGACCGCCTGAACGTGATCGTCGGCAAGGAATGCGCGTCGGCCGGGCTGGCCGTGCCGAAGCTGGCCGTCGAGCCGGGCCGCGCGATCAGCGGCCCGACGACGGTCACGGTGTACGAGGTGGGCACGGTCAAGGAGCTTCCCGGCCTGCGCACCTACGTCAGCGTGGACGGCGGGATGAGTGACAACATCCGCACGGCGCTGTACGACGCGCACTACACCGCGCGGCTGGTCTCCCGGGCGTCCCCGGCCGACGCCCGGGTCGTCACGGTGGTCGGCAAGCACTGCGAATCGGGCGACGTCGTGGTCCACGACGTGCCGCTGCCGGCCGACCTGGCCCCCGGTGACCTGGTGGCGGTGCCGGCCAGCGGCGCGTACCACCGCTCGATGGCCAGCAACTACAACCACGTCACCCGCCCGCCGGTCGTGGCGGTGCGGGACGGCCGGGCCCGGGTGATCGTCCGGCGGGAGACCGACGACGACCTGCTGCGGCTGGACGCGGAACCCCAGGACGCGGAGTCGGAGGGGGACCGGTGAGGATCGCTCTGCTCGGCTGCGGCGTGGTCGGGGCCGAGGTGGTCCGGCTGCTGCACAGCCACCGTGACGAACTGGCCGCCCGGGTCGGCGAGCCGCTGGATCTGGCCGGCATCGCCGTCCGTCGGCCGGGTCGGTCCCGCGACCTGCCCGTCGATCCCGCGCTGTTCACCGACGACGCGGCGGCGCTGGCGGCCCGCGCCGACATCGACATCGTGATCGAGGTCGTCGGGGGCATCGAGCCGACCCGCGAGTGGCTGCTCACGGCGCTGGCCGGGGGCCGGTCGGTGGTGACCGCCAACAAGGCCCTGCTGGCCGTGCACGGTTCGGCGCTGGCCGCCGCCGCCGCCGAAGCGGGCGTCGATCTCTACTACGAGGCGAGCGTGGCCGGGGCCATCCCGCTGCTGCGCCCGTTGCGGGAGAGCCTGGCCGGCGACAGCGTCCGGCGCGTGCTCGGCATCGTGAACGGCACCACCAACTTCGTGCTGACCCGCATGGACGAGACCGGCGCGAGCTTCACCGAGGCCCTCGACGAGGCCACCGACCTCGGGTACGCCGAGGCCGATCCGACCGCCGACATCGACGGGTTCGACGCGGCCGCCAAGGCGGCGATCATCGCCTCGCTGGCCTTCCACAGCCGGGTCGTGATGGACGACGTCTACCGCGAGGGCATCACGGCGGTCACGGCGGCCGACATCGCCAGTGCGCGGGCCATGGGGTGTGTCGTGAAACCGCTGGCCATCGCCGAACGTTCGGCCACCTCGGCGGGCGTCAGCGTCCGGGTGCACCCGGCCATGATCCCGCGCTCGCATCCGCTGGCCGGGGTTCGCGAGGCCTTCAACGCGGTCTTCGTCGAGGCCGAGGCGGCCGGCCAGCTGATGTTCTACGGCCGGGGGGCGGGCGGCGCGCCGACCGCCTCGGCGGTGCTCGGCGACCTGGTCGCCGCGGCCCGCAACCGCCGCGCCGGCCGCCGGGGGCCGGGGGAGTCCGTGCACGCCGACCTGGCCGTCCTGCCCATGGGGGACACTGTGACCCGTTACCACATCAACCTCGACGTCACCGACAAGGCCGGGGTGCTCGCGGCCGTGGCGGGCGCGTTCGCCCGCCACGATGTATCCATCCAGAGCGTGCGCCAGGACGGCCGGGGCGACGACGCGAGCCTGGTGCTCGTCAGCCACGCCGCCACCGACGCGGCGCTCACCGCGACCGTCGACGATCTGCGGGCGCTGGATGTCGTGCGGGCCGTGGCCGGCGTCATGCGGGTCGAAGGAGGCGAGGCATGACCGCCGCCGCACCCCCGGACGCGCCGGTCGGCGCGGGCGGGCACCGCGCCTGGCGCGGGCTGATCAAGGAGTACGGCGAGTACCTGCCGGTCGCTCCCGACGGCCCGGTCGTCACCCTGCGTGAGGGGGGTACCCCGCTGTTGGCCGCGGAACACCTGTCCGCGCTGACCGGGTGCGACGTGCACCTCAAGGTCGAGGGGGCCAACCCGACCGGTTCCTTCAAGGACCGCGGGATGACCGTCGCGATCAGCGGGGCCGTCGCGGCCGGTTCCCAGGCGGTCATCTGCGCCTCGACCGGCAACACCAGCGCCAGCGCCGCCGCCTACGCGGCCCGGGCCGGGATGACCTGCGCGGTGCTCGTCCCGCAAGGCAAGATCGCGTTGGGCAAGCTGGCCCAGGCGCTCGTTCACGGCGCCCGGCTGCTGCAGGTCGACGGCTCGTTCGACGACTGCCTGGAAGTGGCCCGCGACCTGTCGGACAAGTTCCCGGTGACGTTGGTCAACTCGGTGAACCCGATGCGGCTGGAGGGGCAGAAGACCGCCGCCTTCGAGATCGTCGAGGCCCTCGGGTACGCGCCCGACATCCACTGCCTGCCGGTCGGCAACGCCGGCAACATCACCGCCTACTGGCGCGGGTACACCCAGTTCGACGACCTGCGCCGCTCCGGCCGGCCCCGGATGCTGGGGTTCCAGGCCGCCGGGGCCGCCCCGATCGTGCGGGGCGAGATCGTCCGGTCGCCGCAGACGATCGCGACGGCGATCCGGATCGGCAATCCGGCATCGTGGTCGCTCGCGCTCGAGGCCCGGGACGCCTCCGGCGGGGCGATCGAAGCGGTCTCCGACCGCCAGATCCTGGCCGCCTACCGGTTGCTGGCCCGCCGCGAAGGGGTGTTCGTCGAGCCGGCCAGCGCGACCAGCGTGGCCGGCCTGCTCCAGGCGGTCAAGGACGGGCTGGTGACGCCCGGTCGCACGGTGGTGTGCACCGTGACCGGCAACGGCCTCAAGGACCCGGACTGGGCGATCAGCGGGGCGGCCAAGCCGGTCACGATCCCGGCTGACGCGTCCGCCGCCGCGGCGGCGCTGGAGCTGGCGTAACCGGGTCCGACCGGGCGGCCGCCGGGCTGCGGTCCGGCCCGGTCCGGGTCCGGGTCCCGGCCACGAGCGCCAACCTCGGGCCCGGTTTCGACGCCTGCGGGCTGGCGCTGGGCCTGTACGACGAGGTAACCGCCGAGGTCACCGCGGCCGGCCTGACCGTGGCCGTCGAGGGCGAGGACCCGGGGGACCGGGACGAGACCCACCTGGTCGTCCGGGCCATGCGGGCCACCTTCGCCGCGGCCGGGGTGGCTGCCCCGGGCCTGGCGCTGAGCTGCCGTAACGCGATCCCGCACGGCCGCGGCCTGGGTTCGTCGGCCGCGGCCATCGTGGCCGGCGTGACCGTGGCCGGTGGCCTGCTGGCCGGTGGGCTGTCCCCGGACGCCGCGTTGGAGCTGGCCGGGGAGCTCGAAGGCCATCCCGACAACGTCGCCGCCTGCCTGCTCGGCGGGTTCACGGTGGCCTGGACGGAGGGTGGCCGGGCCCGGGCGGCCCGCGCGGAACCGGCCGTCGGGATCACCCCGGTGGTCTTCGTCCCCGCCGGTCGGCAGTCGACCGCCCACTCGCGGGCGGCGCTGCCGGGCCAGATCTCCCACGCCGACGCGGCCTGCTCGGCCGGCCGGGCGGCCCTGCTGGCGCTGGCCGTGGCGACCCGACCCGATCTTCTGCTGACCGCGACCGAGGACCGGCTCCACCAGCCCTACCGGCTGCCCACGATGCCCGCCAGCGGCGATCTCGTGGTCCGCCTGCGGTCGGCGGGTATCGCCGCGGTGTTGTCCGGGTCGGGGCCCACGGTGCTCGCGCTGGGCGCGGGCGACGGGCAGCGGGAATTCCTGAGCCGGTTTTCGGCACCGGGCTTCGACCGGCGGTTCCTACCGGTGGATCTCGGTGGCGCGACCGTCGAACGGACTGGTGCGGTCCGCGGCTGACGGTGTCGGCGCCCGGCCGCCGGACCCCGGTCGGCGCCCCGTAAAGGGGTCGCGGCGGCCTCTGGGGTCGGGTCGGGAAGAACCGGCGCGAAGAGGTTGTTGCCGAAGTGTCATCGTCTCAGTAGTCTGATGGCTGCATCCGCCGCTGCCGCGGCGCCTGCTCTTCCCGCCGGTTTTTCCGGCTCTTGGTGTTCCCGCCCCGTCGTTGTTGCCTCGGCGGCCACCGAACAGTCCGACAGCGGGATTCTGAGCAGGCCGCGTCCGCAGGCCGCCGGCACCGTCTCCGGGCTTTTTCTCGCCCGACCAACCCGGTGCCGTATCTGTCCCTCATTGGCATGTCCGGGCGGAGCAGGGCACTGGCAACACTGTGCACATCAGCAAGACAGGGCACACCGGCAGCACCCGGCACTTCCAGCCGGTTCCCCATCAGGGAAGGAACATCTTGAGCGACACCACCGACGTGCTGCCCCAGAGCGCACGCGAGTCCGCCGACACTGCGACCTCCGCAGTGGACGCTGACACCCCCACCACCCCGGCGGTCCGCCGCCGCCGCACCGGCAGTGGGCTTTCCGCGATGGTCCTGCCCGAGCTGCAGACGCTCGCGACCTCGCTCGGTATCCAGGGCGTAGGTCGCCTGCGCAAGGGCCAGCTCATCGCGGCGATCCAGAACGCCCAGAACGGCACCGGACCGGGTGCCAGCGCCTCGAACGGGGCGGCCGCGGAATCGGCCAGCGCGAACGGGGCCGCTCCGGCGGCGTCGCCGGCGCCGATGCCGAGCCCCGAGCCGGCCGGTCCGGCCGCGGTGGGCGACAGCCCGTCCTCCGGCGCCGAGCCGGCCCCGCGGACCCGCTCGCGCCGGGCGTCCCGGCCGGCCGGGTCCACCGCGACCCAGCCGGCGCTCACCGACTCCCTGCCCGAGCAGCGGGATCTCGTCGCGCCGGAGGCGGCCCCGGTCGTCGCCGCGGCGGCCGGGAGCCGGTCGACGGTGTCGGACGGCATCGACAGCCCGGCGGACGGCGCGGCCCCGGCCGCGTCCGCCTCGATCACCGAGTCAGCTCCGCGGGTCCGGGAGGACCGGCGCGAGCGGCCCGAGCGCCCGGACCGCGGCGAGCGCGGCGACCGGCCCGAGCGGGGTGACCGTCAGTCGGGCGGTGACCGTCAGTCGGGCGGTGACCGGCCCGAGCGGGGTGACCGTCAGCAGGGCGGTGACCGTCAGCAGGGCGGTGACCGTCAGCAGGGCGGGAACCGCCAGTCGGGCGGGAACCGCCAGTCGGGCGGGAACCGCCAGTCGGGCGGCAACCAGAACAACGACCGGCAGCAGAACCAGAACAACGACCGGCAGTCGGGTGGCGGCAGCGCTGCCGAGGCCGACGACGAGTTCGGCAACAACCGGCGTCGGGGTCGGTTCCGCGAGCGGGGTCGTAACCGCAACCGGACCGCTGGCCAGGGCGCCACCTTCAACGAGTCCGAGCCCGTGATCGCCGACGACGACGTGCTCGTCCCGGTCGGCGGCATCCTCGACGTGCTGGACAACTACGCGTTCGTCCGGACCAGCGGGTACCTCACCGGCCCGAACGACGTCTACGTCAGCCTGGCCCAGGTGCGCCGCAACGGTCTGCGGCGCGGGGACGCGATCACCGGCGTCGTGCGGGCCCCCCAGGAAGGGGAGCAGCGCCGCGACAAGTACAACGCGCTGGTCCGGCTGGACTCGGTCAACGGCACCGACCCGTCCGAGGCGTCCAAGCGGCCCGAGTTCACCAAGCTCACGCCGCTCTACCCGCAGGACCGGCTCCGCCTGGAGACCGAGCCCCAGGTGCTCACCACCCGGGTGATCGACCTGGTCATGCCGCTCGGCAAGGGCCAGCGGGCGCTGATCGTCAGCCCGCCGAAGGCCGGCAAGACGATGGTCCTGCAGTCGATCGCCAACGCGATCACGACCAACAACCCCGAATGCCACCTCATGGTCGTGCTCGTCGACGAGCGGCCCGAGGAGGTCACCGACATGCAGCGGTCGGTGAAGGGCGAGGTCATCGCCTCGACCTTCGACCGCCCGCCGTCCGACCACACGAGCGTCGCGGAGCTGTCCATCGAGCGGGCCAAGCGCCTGGTCGAACTGGGCCACGACGTCGTGGTGCTGCTTGACTCGATCACCCGGCTGGGGCGGGCGTACAACCTCGCGGCCCCGGCCTCCGGGCGCATCCTGTCCGGTGGTGTGGACTCCACCGCGCTCTACCCGCCGAAGCGTTTCCTCGGCGCGGCCCGCAACATCGAGAACGGCGGCTCCCTGACGATCATCGCGACCGCGCTGGTCGAGACCGGGTCCACGATGGACACGGTGATCTTCGAGGAGTTCAAGGGCACCGGCAACGCCGAGATCAAGCTCGACCGGAAGATCGCCGACCGCCGGGTCTTCCCCGCGGTGGACGTGAACCCGTCCGGCACGCGTAAGGAGGAACTCCTGCTCGCGCCGGAGGAGCTCGGCATCGTCCACAAGCTGCGCCGGGTGCTCAACGCGCTGGACTCCCAGCAGGCCATCGACCTGCTGATCGACCAGCTCAAGAAGAACCGCACGAACTACGAGTTCCTGATGCAGATCGCGAAGACGACCCCCGGTCAGGACTGATCCGGGTCCAGCTCGACCGCCCCCGATCCTTCCCGGACCGGGGGCGGTCGTCGTAGTCGGCGGTCGTCGTTGTCGGCGGGCGTCGGAACGCCCGATGAGCCCGTTACCGGCGTCCTTCCGGGCCGGAATGGGCGGGCCTGGTCGCTGGTTGCAGCGAAAGTCCACGCGTCTGGCAGAATCAAGCCCGACGCATCGGCTCCGGTTCACGTCGTACGCGGCGACCCGGCGGCCCCACCTGGAAGAAGGACCATGAAGCCCGACATCCACCCCACGTACCGCGAGACGACGGTCAGCTGCACCTGCGGCAGTACCTTCACGACGCGGAGCACCAAGAGCGACGGCGAGATCCACGCCGAGGTCTGCTCGCAGTGCCACCCGTTCTACACGGGCAAGCAGAAGATCCTGGACGTCGGCGGCCGGGTCGAGAAGTTCGAGCGCCGCTTCGGCAAGCGGACCCCGGGCCAGTCGACCACCGGCGCGGACCGCACCAAGTAGTGACCTCACGGCGCCTGTCCCCGGCGGGACAGGCGCCGTCGTCGTGTCCGCAGTTATCCGGTTCCGCCGGCCCAGCACCGGTCCGGCCCCGCCGGAGTGCCCACCCTTCCCGCCCGCCAGATCACGGAGACCGCAATGAGTTCCACGCTCGACGAGCTGATCGCCGAGCACGCCGACCTGGAGACCCGCCTCGCCGATCCGGCGGTGCACGCGGATCCCGCGGTCGCCCGCGCGCTCGGCCGGCGGTACGCGGCGTTGTCCGGCGTGGTCGAAACCTCCCGGGCCCTCGACGCGGCCGACGGCGATCTCGCGGCGGCCCGGGAACTGGCCGCCGAGGACCCGGGCTTCCGCGACGAGGTCGACTCCCTGGAGACCGCCCGCGCGTCGCTGGAGGACAAGCTGCGCGGCCTGCTCGTCCCCCGGGATCCCGACGACGACCGGGACGCGATCCTCGAGGTCAAGGCGGGGGAGGGCGGCGAAGAGTCGGCCCTGTTCGCCGGCGACCTGCTGCGGATGTACCTGCGGTACGCCGAGCGGCACGGCTGGAAGACCGAGATCCTCGACGCCACGCCCAGCGACCTGGGGGGCTACAAGGACGTCAGCGTCGCGGTGAAGGCCCGCGGGGACACCGGCGGGGTGTACGGCCGGCTCCGCTTCGAGGGCGGCGTCCATCGCGTTCAGCGGGTTCCCGTCACCGAATCCCAGGGCCGGATCCACACGTCGGCGGCCGGCGTGCTGGTGCTGCCCGAGGCGGCCGAGGTCGACGTCGCGGTCGACCCCAACGACCTGCGCATCGACGTCTACCGGTCGTCCGGCCCGGGTGGTCAGAGCGTCAACACGACCGACTCGGCGGTGCGGATCACCCACCTGCCGACCGGCGTCGTCGTCTCCTGCCAGAACGAGAAGAGCCAGCTCCAGAACAAGGAGTCGGCGCTGCGGATCCTGCGGGCCCGGCTGCTCGCCGTGGCCCGGGAGAAGGCCAACGCCCAGGCGTCGGCCGCCCGGGCCAGCCAGGTCCGGACCGTGGACCGCTCGGAGCGGGTCCGGACCTACAACTTCGCGGAGAACCGGATCGCGGACCACCGGGTCGGCTACAAGGCCCACAACCTCGAGCAGGTCCTCGACGGGGACCTCGACGCCGTGCTCGACGCCCTGGTCACGGCGGACACCGAGGCCAAGCTGGCCGGGCCCGACCCTGCTCCGAAGCTCGCGGGAGCGCCGGGCCGATGACCGCGCCCGAGCGGGCCGCCCCGGCGGTCGCGGGCGGTTCGGTCACGCTCGGGGAAGCGGTCGCGGCCGCCGTCGGGGCGCTGGGTGCGGCCGGGGTCGCCAGCCCCCGCGCGGACGCCGAGCAGCTGGCCGCGCACGTGCTGGGCGTCGGCCGGGGCCGCGTCGCGGCCCGCCTGCTGGCGGCCGATCCGACCCCGCTGGAACCGGCCGCCCGGGCCGCACTGCGGGCCGCGGTCGACCGGCGGGTGGCCCGCGAGCCGCTCCAGTACATCGTGGGAACGGTCGGGTTCCGCCACCTGGTTCTCGACGTCGGTCCGGGCGTGTTCGTGCCGCGCCCGGAGACCGAGTCGGTGGTCGGGTGGGCGATCGGGGAGCTGGCCGTGACCGGCCCGGCCCGGCCGCTCTGTGTCGACCTGGGCACCGGATCGGGCGCGATCGCCCTGGCTCTGGCGCAGGAGGTACCGGGGGCGACCGTCCACGCGGTGGAGGCCGACCCGACCGCGCTGGCCTGGGCCCGGCGCAACATCGCGGGCACCGGGCCGGCCGTCACGCTCCACCACGCCGTGGTCGGAGACCCCGCCGCGACCCGCGATCCGGCCGCCGGGCCGTCCGCGACCACCGCGTTGGCCGCCCTGGCCGGGTCGGTCGATCTGGTCATCGCCAATCCGCCGTATCTGCACGACGGCGACCGTGGCAGGCTCGAGCCGGAGGTCCGTGACCACGATCCGGCGCTGGCGCTGTGGGGCGGCCCCGACGGGTTGGCCGGCCTGCGGGCCGTGTCCGCCACGGCGGCGGTCCTGCTGCGGCCGGGCGGGGCACTCGTCGTCGAGCACGACGACGCCGACGGCCGGTCGGCGCCGGCTCTGCTCGCGGCGGCCGGCGGCTGGCTGCGGATCGCCGATCACACCGACCTGGCCGGCCGGGACCGGTTCGTCACGGCCCGGCGCGGCGCGGCTGAGGGAAGGCACCCATGAGCGACCGGTTCCACTGTTCCGACCCGACCGAGCGCGGGCCGGGCCTGACCGCCGCCGAGGACGCGGTCCGCCGCGGTGACCTGGTCGTCCTGCCCACCGACACCGTGTACGGCATCGGCGCCGACGCGTTCGCGCCGCACGCGGTCACGGCGCTGCTGGCCGCGAAGGGGCGGGGCCGCGACATGCCGGTGCCGGTCCTGGTCGGTTCCTGGAAGACCATCGAGGGCCTGGTCGACCACGTGTCACCCGAGGTCACCGACCTCATGCACGCGTTCTGGCCGGGCGGGCTCACGCTAGTGGTCCGGCACGCCGCCTCCCTCGCCTGGGATCTCGGGGACGCCCGGGGGACCGTCGCGGTCCGGATGCCCCTGCACCCGGTCGCGATCGAACTGCTGCGCCGGACCGGCCCGATGGCCGTGTCGAGCGCCAATATCAGCGGCCGACCGGCCGCTCTGACCTGCGACGACGCGATCTTCCAGCTGGGCCTGGCGGTCGAGGTGTACCTCGACGGCGGGCCGTGCGCGGCCGACGTGCCCTCGACGATCGTGGACTGCACGTCGGTGGTTCCGCGGGTGCTGCGGGCCGGCGCGGTGGGGGTCGAGGCGTTGCGCACGGTGGTCGGCCACCTTGAGGTGCCGGCCGGGATCACCGGCTGACCAGCGCTTGGCGCCGGGTCGTCCGGAGCCGGCCCGGCCCGGTCACCAGGCCCGGGCGCCCTCGGCAGCGGGCCGTATGGTGAGCGGAACGTCCCGACCGTGACCGCGACCGGACAGACCCGGAGGTATCCGGCATGACGACTCCGTTCTGGGGCCCGGACTTCGACGAGCTGCGCGTCACCGACGGCGACATCGCCGACGTCCTGCTCGACGAGCTCGACCGGCTGCGGGGTGGGTTGCAGCTCATCGCGAGCGAGAACCTCACCTCGCCCGCGGTGCTGGCCGCGCTCGGTTCGACGCTGTCGAACAAGTACGCCGAGGGCTACCCGGGCCGGCGTTACTACGGCGGGTGCGCCGTCGTCGACCGGGCCGAGGAGATCGGCAGCGCCCGGGCCCGGGAGCTGTTCGGCGCCGAGCACGCCAACCTCCAGCCGCACTCCGGCGCCCAGGCCAACTTCGCCGTCTACGGCGCGCTGCTGAGCCCGGGCGACACGGTGCTGGCCATGTCGCTGCCCCACGGCGGCCACCTCACCCACGGCAGCCGGGTCAACTTCAGCGGCAAGTGGTTCGACGTCGTCGCGTACGGGGTCCGGGAGGACACCGAGCTGATCGACTACGACGAGGTCCGGGACCTGGCCCGCCGGCACCGCCCGAAGATGATTATCTGTGGCGCGACCGCCTACCCGCGGCTGATCGACTTCGCCGCGTTCCGGTCCATCGCCGACGAGGCCGGGGCCCGGCTGGTCGTCGACGCCGCCCACTTCATCGGCCTGGTCGCCGGGAAGGCGATCCCCAGCCCGGTGCCCTACGCCGACGTCGTCAGCTTCACGACCCACAAGGTGCTGCGCGGCCCGCGGGGCGGCATGATCCTGTGCCGGGCGGAACTGGCCCGCGACATCGACAAGGCGGTCTTCCCGTTCGCCCAGGGTGGCCCCCAGATGCACACCGTGGCGGCCAAGGCGGTCGCGCTCAAGGAGGCCGCCACCCCGGCGTTCGCCGAGTACGCCGGCCAGGTCGTGCGCAACGCCCGGGCGCTGGCGGACGGTCTGGCCGCCGAGGGCCTCCGGCCGGTGGCCGGCGGCACCGACACCCACCTGGCCCTGCTCGACCTGCGCTCCATCGGGGTCACCGGCCGGGACGCCGAGGCCCGCTGCGACGCGGCCCGGATCACGCTGAACAAGAACGCCATTCCTTACGATCCGCAGCCGCCGGCGGTGGCTTCCGGCCTGCGGGTCGGGACGCCCTCGGTGACCACCCAGGGCATGCGCGAAGGGGAGATGAAGGAGATCGCGTCGCTGATCGCCCGAGCGGTCCGGGAACCGGTCGCGGACGGTGGAGCGGTCGGCGGTGCCGCCGACCTCAGCGCCGCCGTCACGGCGCTCGTCTCCCGCTACCCCGCCTACCCGCGGCCGTAGGTTCGCCGGACCGTGCGTGAATACCTGCTCGTCTTCGCCGTCTCGGCGGCGGTGACGTTCCTGAGCACCCCGGTGGTGCGGGGGCTGGCGGTCCGCTTCGGCGCCGTCGCGGAAATCCGCGACCGGGATGTGCACAAGGTGCCGACCCCGCGGATGGGCGGGATCGCGATGCTGGCCGGCCTGGCCGCCGGGCTGGAGGTCGCCCAGCGGCTGCCGTTCCTGTCGGTGGTGTCGCGGGACTGGTCCGAACCGCGGGCGGTGCTGATCGCCGGCACGCTCATCTGCCTGCTGGGGGCGGTCGACGACCGCTGGCCGCTGGACCCGGTCACGAAGCTGGCCGGCCAGGTGGCGGCGGCCGGCACGATGGTGCTGCTCGGCGTCCAGCTCTCGTTCGCGTTCAATCCGGACAGCAACAACGTGTTCAGTTTCGGCCCCGAGACCGCCGTGCCGCTGTCCGTGCTGGCCGCCGTGCTGCTGGTCAACGCGCTCAATTTCATTGATGGGCTGGACGGGCTGGCCGCCGGGGTGGCCGCCATCGCCAACGCGGCGACGTTCTATTACGCGTACGAGATCGCGGTTATCAACCACTTTTACCGGGCCTCGCCGGCCGCGCTGCTGGCCGCCGTCACGACCGGCGTCTGCGTGGGCTTCCTGCCCCACAACTTCAGCCCGGCCCGGCTGTTCATGGGCGACTCGGGCTCCATGCTGGTCGGTCTGCTGTCGGCGGCGTCCATGATTTCGGTGACCGGGCAGGTGAACTACGGCGGCTACGCCGGTCCCCAGCGCGCGCTGCCGTCCCTGATCCCGTTCGCCGTCCCGCTGGCCGTGCTGGCCGTGCCGTTCCTCGACCTGGGGTTGGCGGTCATCCGGCGGACCCGGGCCCGCCGTTCCCCGTTCGCGCCCGACAAGATGCACCTGCACCACCGGCTGATGGAGATCGGCCACTCGGACGTGCGGGCGGTGCTGTTCATGTACGTCTGGGCCGGCCTGCTCGGATTCGGCGGGGTGGCGGCGTCGTTCTCCAGCCAGCCCATCGCGATCCTGGCCGGCACGGTGGGACTGGGCCTGCTGGGCCTGGTGGCGCTGCTGCTGTCCGGTCAGCGGGCGGTGCGCCGGGCATGACCGGATCCGTCCCGCCCCGGCTTTCGCACCCGGTTCTCGCGGCCTCGACGACCCGGGCGTTGCTGACCGGACTGGCCGCCACGGCCGTGACCGGCGCCCCGGTGCTGGCCGCCGCCGGGCTGGTGGCCGGAGGCGCGGGGCTGGCCGGCGCGGGCTTCGGCGTCGGCCTGGTGGCGGTGTTCTTCTCGGTCAGCAAGCTGGTGCTGGCCGTGGTCGCCCGGCACGCGCCGGCCCTGCTGCTGCCGGCGGCGCTCGGCACCTACCTGGTGAAGATCGTCATCCTCGGCATCGTGCTGGTCAGCCTGGACGGTTCCGACGCGGTCAACCTGACCTGGCTGGCCTGGGCGGTCCTGACCGGGGTGGCGGCCTGGGTGGCGGCCGAGCTGTGGGTGGCCACCCACACCCACGTCCCGTTCTACGACCCGGTGGCCTTCCGCGCGGCCCACCCCGACCAGGCCGACCGCCCGCCGCCCGCGGCCCGGGACCGGCCGTGAGCCCGCGTGAGCCCTACCGGCCGGGGGACGCGTCCGAACAGGCCTGGAACACGATGGGCACGATGATCGCCGGGCTGGCCTTCTGGGGTCTGGTCGGGTACGGCGTCGACCGGTTGCTGGGCACCGGGCACATCTTCCTGCCGATCGGGCTGTTCCTCGGGCTGGGCGCGTCGCTCTACCTGGTCATCCACCGGGCCGGCGGCCCCGGTCGGTCGGGCGGCCCCGGCGGATCGGGCCGGCGCCGCTGACGGGTCGGCGCGTCGTCATCGTCGGCGGGCTGCGTCATCGTCGCCGGGTCGCCGGGGGTGCGTTGACCTAGCCGGCTCGGTTCGGTGACGAGTGGTGGCTGGGTCAGTGGACGTCGGGGCGTGCCGGGGCGCGGCCAGCTCAGCTGGGTGACCGATGCGCGGTCCCACCCCGGGCGGGTGAACAGCTGATGATCGCCGGGAAAACACCCGGCCCCCCGGGCCTTACCGGTGAGGTCATCGTCAGCGGGACACGGTCCGTGCCACCATGCTTAACATGATGTTGAACCGAAACAGAACGCGCTAGTGCGTCGCTGAACTTGTACTATCACCCCAGTCGGAGGCAGTACGGGCCCGCCGCTCACACAGCGGCGCGCCCTCGCACCCCCGCGGTTGACCGATCGTTGTTAGCGATCTTGGTTCGCTGTAGTGGGGATTCTGTCGTCGGATGCAGATAGGGTGAAGCGAATACGGCCGTCCTGGGCCGTATCGCCCACCCACCATGACCACGGAGGTGTCGGACGTGCCGGTCGGCCGAGTTGTAGCCGACGGAGGCTTCCCTGCGCCCACCATTGGCGTGTTCCAGCCCAAGCACTGGTTCGACGTCCATATCGGTGGCCTGGACCTCTACCTGAACAAGGCGAGCGCCGCGACAATTTTCGCGGCCGCCTTCGTCGGGGTGCTGTTCTGGCTGGGCTTCCGGCGTGCGCGGATCGTGCCGCGCGGTGTCCAGAACGTCTGTGAGTCGATCTACGACTTCATCGACCTCCAGATCGCCCGGGACGTCATCGGCGAGGAGGGTCGCAAGTACACGCCGTACTTCGTGGTGCTCTTCAGCTTTGTCCTGGTTTGTAACGTCCTGGCGATCATTCCGATTGCCCAGTTCCCCGCCACGTCGCGTATCGCGGTGCCGATGATGCTGGCCGTCATCACGTGGGTAATCTTCAATGTCGCCGGCATCAGGGCGCACGGCATCGGGGCGTACCTCAAGGAAATGATCGACCCGGCGCCGACCGCGCCGATCTGGGTCCGGGTCATTCTGGCGCCGATCGAGATTCTCTCGACCTTGATCGTGCGGCCGTTCACGCTCGCGGTCCGGCTCTTCGCGAACATGTTCGCGGGTCACATCCTGCTGCTGGTGTTCGCGGGCGGCGCCGCTTACCTGCTACCGAAGCCGCAGTTCATCTTCGGGGTCGCCTCACTGCTGCTGACGTTCGTGCTCACCGCTTTCGAGCTGGTGATCGATGTTCTGCAGGCTTATATCATCACGATCCTCACCGCCGCCTACATCGCCGGGGCCGTAGCCACCCACGGCGGCGAGGATCACGCCGAACCGACAGAGGCGCCGGCCTACGCCGAGCGACCCGCTTCCACCGGTACCCCGGCGGTAGCGCATCCCTAGTTTCCGGACACCCCGATCCGCACCGGAGCTGATCCCGGTGCCTGTCACGATAAGGACACACCCATGATTGTCGAAGCAGCCACCGAGGTCTTCGCCGGTAAAAACAATGTCACCGGCAGCCTCGGCGCGGTCGCCTACGGCCTGGCCGCGATCGGTCCCGGCATCGGAATCGGCCTCATCTTCGGAATGGGCGTGCAGGCCATTGCCCGCCAGCCCGAAGCCGAGCAGGTCGCCTTCCGGTACATGCTCATCGGATTCGCCCTCGCCGAGGCCCTCGCGCTGATCGGCTTCATCGTCCCCTTCGTCTTCCCGTAAGCCGGGTGACGTCGTGGTAAAGGCCGCTTCGGTTCAGATTCTCGCCGACGAAAACGTCATTGTCCCCAAACTGTCGGAACTGATTATCGGGGCAGTTTCGTTCGGAATTCTCGTCGCGTTCTTCTTCTGGAAGATCTACCCGCAGATCCGGCGGGTGTACGCCGAGCGCACCGAACGGGTGGAAGGTGGCATGGCGCGGGCCGACGAGGCCCAGCGCGAGGCCCAGGAGCTGCTGGTCGAGTACCGCCAGCAGCTCGACAGCGCCCGGGCGGACGCCAACCGCGTCCGCGAGGAGGCCCGCGAGCAGGGCCGGGCCATCACCGAGGAACTGCGGGCGGCGGCGCTGGCCGAGGTGGCGGGCATCAAGGCCCGGGCCGAGGAGCAGCTCGCCGCCGACCGGGCCCAGGCCGTGGCGTCGCTGCGGCGCGATGTGGGTGAGCTGGCCATCGAGCTGGCGTCCCGCGTCATCGGGCAGGAACTGGAGTCCAACGAGCGGCAGCGCCGCCTGGTGGACGACTTCCTGGCCACGCTCGACTCCTCGCCCGATTCCGCGGCCGCCACCACCAGTGGGGTGAACTGACCATGGAGGGAGCCAGCCGGCGGGCGCTGGCCGCCGTCCGGGCGCGCTTCGACGAGCTGATCGTCGATCCGGCCGGGCCCGGCCCGGACCTCGACCGGATCGCCGACGACCTCGGCGCCGTCGCCGACCTGCTGGCCAGCGAGATCAGCCTGCGCCGGGCGTTGTCGGACCCGGGCATCGGGGCCCCGTCGCGGGTCGGCCTGGCCGACCGGCTGCTCGCCGGCCGGCTCGCTCCGGTCGCCCTCGAGGCGGTGCGCGCGGCGGTTGCCGAGCGCTGGTCGCGGGCCCTGGACCTGCGGTTCGCGATCGCGGAACTCGGGATCGAGGCCGTGCTCGCCAAGGCTCAGGCCGACGGCGCCCTCGACGAGGTCGAGGACGAGCTCTTCCGCTTCGGCCGGATCCTCGACTCCGCTCCGCAGCTGGCCCTGGCGTTCACCGATCCGGCTCTCCCGCTGGCCCGTAAGGAGGCCCTCGTCGAGGGCCTGCTGGCCAGCAAGGCGAACCCGGCCACGGTGCGCCTCGTCCAACGGGCCCTGTCCGAGACCGATCGCGGTGATCTGGAGCGTCGGCTCGGTGCGATCGCCGTCACGGCCGCCGCCCGGCGGGACCGCCTGCTGGCGGTCGTCCGGTCGGCCCGACCGCTCGACGACGACCAGGTCGCGGCCCTGCGTGCCGCGATCAGCCGGTACTTCGGCCGGAACATCCAGCTCCAGGTCGATGTGGACCCCGCGCTGATCGGTGGCGTCGTCGTGCGGGTCGGGGACGAGGTGGTCGACGGCAGCGTCGTCCGCCGCCTCGCCGACGCGCGTCGGCGCCTGCTCCGGTGACGCTCTCTGGCCACAACGACGCTCCTCGGCAACTACGACGTAACGACGAAGGACCCTTGCGATGACAGAGCTGTCCATCCGCCCGGACGAGATCCGCGACGCGTTGCGCGAGTACGTCGAGTCGTACCGGACCGGCACCGGTGACCGGGAAGAGGTCGGCCGGGTCACCGAGACCGGCGACGGCATCGCCCGCGTCGAGGGCCTGCCCCACACCATGGCCAACGAGCTGCTGGAGTTCTCCGGCGGCGTGCTGGGCCTGGCCCTGAACCTGGACGTGGGCGAGATCGGCTGCGTCCTGCTGGGCGACTCCGAGCACATCGAGGAGGGCCAGGAGGTCCGTCGGACCGGCGAGATCCTGGCCGTCCCGGTCGGCGACGGTTTCCTCGGCCGGGTGGTCGACCCGCTGGCCCGCCCGATCGACGGGCTGGGCGAGATCGCCAGCTCCGAGACCCGGGGCCTGGAACTCCAGGCCCCCAGCGTGGTCGAGCGGCAGCCGGTCAAGGAGCCGCTCCAGACCGGCATCAAGGCCATCGACGCCATGACGGCCATCGGTCGCGGTCAGCGTCAGCTGATCATCGGCGACCGACAGACCGGCAAGAGCGCCGTGGCCATCGACACGATCATCAACCAGAAGGCCAACTGGGATTCGGGCGACCCGAAGCGCCAGGTCAAGTGCGTCTACGTGGCGATCGGACAGAAGAAGTCGACCATCCGCGAGGTGCAGAAGACCCTCGATGAGGCCGGGGCGCTCGCGTACACGACCATCGTCGCGGCGCCCGCCGACGAGCCGGCCGGCTTCAAGTACCTGGCCGCCTACACCGGTTCCACCATCGGCCAGTACTGGATGTACAACGGGCAGCACGCGCTGGTGGTCTTCGACGACCTGTCCAAGCAGGCCGAGGCCTACCGCGCGATCTCGCTGCTGCTGCGCCGGCCGCCGGGCCGCGAGGCCTACCCGGGGGATGTCTTCTACCTGCACTCCCGGCTGCTCGAGCGGTGCGCGAAGCTTTCGGACGCCCTCGGCGGTGGCTCGTTGACCGGCCTACCGATCATCGAGACCAAGGGCAACGACATCTCGGCCTACATCCCGACCAACGTCATCTCGATCACCGACGGGCAGATCTTCCTCGAGTCCGACCTGTTCAACCAGGGGGTCCGGCCGGCCGTCAACGTCGGCACCTCGGTCTCCCGGGTCGGCGGCAACGCCCAGACCAAGGCGATGAAGTCGGTCGCCGGCCGGCTGCGGCTCGACCTGGCCCAGTTCCGGGAGCTGGAGGCGTTCTCGGCGTTCAGCTCCGACCTGGACAAGGCCTCCCGGGCCCAGCTGTCGCGCGGTGAGCGGCTCGTCGAGCTGCTCAAGCAGCCGCAGTACTCACCGCTGGCGGTCGAGCGGCAGGTCGTCTCGATCTGGGCCGGCACCACCGGTGAACTCGACGACGTGCCGGTGTCGGACATCCAGAAGTTCGAGCGCGAGTTCCTCGACTTCGTGGGCCGCGAGCACAACGGCATCTTCGAGACGATCCTGCAGACCGGGAAGCTCGAGGACGACACGCGGGACTCCCTCAAGCAGGCGATCAACGCGTTCAAGCAGCAGTTCGAGCTGGCCAGCGGCAAGCCGTTGGTCAACGAGGCAGCCCCCGAAGCGCTCGACAAGGGCGACCTGGGCCAGGAGACGATCAAGGTCAACCGGCCCAAGCCCCGCGACGAGGGTTGACGATGACGAGCGAAGGCGGAGTCTAGAGACGTGGCGGGCCAGCTACGGGTCTACCGACGCCGGATCCGTTCGGTGAAGTCGACCCAGAAGATCACCAGAGCGATGGAACTCATCGCCGCCTCCCGGATTGCCAAGGCGCAGTCGCGGGTCGCCGCGTCGCGCCCCTACGCGGACGAGATCACCCGGGTGATCTCGGCGGTCGCCTCCCAGACGACCGTCGACCACCCGCTCACCACCGAGCGGCCGAACCCGACCAAGGCCGCGGTCCTGGTCGTCACGAGCGACCGGGGCCTGGCCGGTGGCTACAGCTCGAACGCGCTGCGGACGGCGAACGAGCTGGTCGAGCTGCTGCGGTCGGAGAACAAAGAGGCGCTGCTGTACGTCATCGGGCGTAAGGGGGTCGGGTACTACCGCTTCCGGGGTCGCCCGATCGAGGCCGACTACACCGGTTTCTCCGAGCCGCCGACCTACGCCGACGCCAAGGCGGCCGGCGAGGCGTTGATCGAGCGGTTCACCCGCGAGGAAGACCCGGTCGACGAGATCCACCTGGTCTACACCGAGTTCGTCAACACCCTGACCCAGACGGCGGTGGCCCGGCGGATCCTGCCGATGGTGCTGGAGGAGACCTCGGAGCCGACCGACACCGTGCCGCCCCTCTACGAGTTCGAGCCGTCGGCCGAGGACGTCCTGGACGCGCTGCTGCCCCGGTACGTCGAAAGCCGGCTCTACACCGCGCTGCTGGAATCCGCGGCGTCGGAGTCGGCGGCCCGGCGGCGGGCCATGAAGGCGGCCACCGACAACGCCGACGAGCTGATCAAGACCTACACCCGGGCCGCCAACTCGGCCCGGCAGGACGCGATCACCCAGGAGATCTCCGAGATCGTGGGCGGCGCCGACGCGCTCGCCTCCGCGGAGTGACGACCGGGCGCGCCGCGCGGGGCCGTTCCCACCGACTGACCACGACCGCACCATTTAAGTTGAGGAGACCATGACCGTCACCAGCACCGAGCCCGCCGCGGCGGAGGGCAAGGCCCCGGGGATCGGCCGGGTCTCGCGCGTCATCGGACCGGTCGTCGACGTTGAGTTCGCGCCGGACGAGATGCCCGAGATCTACCACGCGCTGCACGTCGACCGGACCATCGACGGGAAGTCGTTCACGCTGACCCTCGAGGTCGCCCAGCACATCGGCGACAACACGGTCCGCACGATCTCGATGCAGCAGACCGACGGTCTGGTGCGCGGCGCTCCGGTGCACGACACCGGCGCCCCGATCTCGGTGCCGGTCGGCGACGCCACCAAGGGGCACGTCTTCAACGTGCTCGGCGAGCCGCTCGACGTCGAGAGCGTCGACGCCGAGGTGCGCTGGCCGATCCACCGGTCGGCCCCGCACTTCGACGACCTCGAGCCCGGCACCGAGATGTTCGTGACCGGCATCAAGGTCATCGACCTGCTGGCCCCCTACGTCCAGGGGGGCAAGATCGGCCTGTTCGGCGGGGCCGGGGTCGGCAAGACGGTCATCATCCAGGAGATGATCAACCGGGTCGCGAAGCAGTTCAGCGGCGTCTCGGTGTTCGCCGGTGTGGGGGAGCGGACCCGCGAGGGCAACGACCTCCTGCTGGAGATGACCGAGGCCGACGTCATCAAGGACACCGCCCTGGTGTTCGGGCAGATGGACGAGCCGCCGGGCACCCGGCTGCGGGTCGCGCTGGCCGCGCTGACCATGGCCGAGTACTTCCGGGACGTCCAGAACCAGGACGTGCTGCTGTTCATCGACAACATCTTCCGGTTCACCCAGGCCGGTTCCGAGGTGTCGACGCTGCTCGGCCGGATGCCGTCCGCGGTGGGCTACCAGCCGACCCTGGCCGACGAGATGGGCGAACTGCAGGAGCGCATCACCTCGACCCGGGGTCACTCGATCACCTCGCTGCAGGCGATCTACGTGCCCGCCGACGACATCACCGACCCGGCCCCGGCCACCACGTTCACCCACCTCGACGCGACCACCGTGCTCGACCGGGCCATCTCCGACCTGGGCATCTACCCGGCCGTGAGCCCGCTGGAGTCGACGTCGCGGATCCTGTCGGCCCGCTACCTCGGCGACGAGCACTACAACACGGCCCGCGAGGTCCAGCGGATCCTGCAGCGCTACAAGGACCTGCAGGACATCATCGCCATTCTGGGCGTCGAGGAACTCGCCGAGGAGGACAAGATCCTCGTCCAGCGGGCCCGTCGCATCCAGCGGTTCCTGTCCCAGCCGTTCTTCGTGGCCGAGCAGTTCACCGGTATCCCGGGCAAGTTCGTCCCGCTCGAGGAGACCATCGACTCGTTCAAGCGGCTGGCTGCCGGCGAGTTCGACCACCTGCCCGAACAGGCGTTCTTCATGTGCGGTGGCATCGAGGACGTCGAGCAGAAGGCCAAGGACCTCGAGTCCTGATGGCTGGCGCGTCAGCACTGTCCGCGTCGTCATCTCTGTCCGCGTCACTGAAGGGGGGTCGGCCGTGCCGATGAGGGTGGCGATCGTCTCGCCCGAGGCGGAGATCTGGACCGGTGAGGCCGACCGGCTGGTCGCCCGGACGCTGGAAGGCGAGATCGGCGTGCTGCCCCGGCACGCACCGATGCTCGGGGTTCTGGTCAACGACGGTGAGGTACGGCTGAAGACCGGCGGTGGCGACGTCGTCGCGAAGGTCGACGGCGGATTCATCTCGGTGACCGCCGAGGGCGTCAGCATCCTGGCCGAACAGGCCGAGATCACCACCGGCGCCTGAGGTCGGACCGGCGTCCAGCGAGCTGACCTTCGCAACCGGGCCGGGAGTGGCAGCGCCAACGGAGATCCATTGTCCGTGGACCATGACACTTGCCGGCCGGACAGCGGTCGGCATAGTCAGCGAAGCCTATAGCGCCCGCTGACGACGACGGCTGGTCCCGATCCGGGCCGGATGCGCAGGTGGCGACGTCAACCGGCGCCGGGGAGTGCGTTGACGATGTCACCCGCGGCGGCAGCCGGGTCGGGCCGGGAGGTGGCCCAGTCGGCGGCGGTCATGGGGTGCGGGGGTCATGGGGTGCGGGGGCGCTGACGGTCGGTTGCCGACCACCTCGGTGCTGAGGTCGGCGCCCGGCCCTTCGGCGGTTGACGCTCAGCGGTTGGCGCCGGGCTTCCAGAGCACGTCGCCGTCCGGGTTCGCGACCCGCGACAGGATGAACAGCAGGTCCGACAGCCGGTTGAGGTACCGGGCGGTCAGCGGGTTGGTCCGCTCCGCATCGACGGCGATGAGATCCCAGGTCGAGCGCTCGGCCCGGCGGGCCACCGTCCGGGCGACGTGCAGGAGGGCGGCGGCCGGGGTCCCGCCGGGGAGGATGAACGACGACAGCTTGGGCAGGTCCTCGTTGAACCGGTCGCAGGCCGCCTCGAGCCGGTCGATGTAGGCCTCGGAGACCCGCAGGGGCGGGTACGCGGGGTCCGGCACGACCGGCGTACACAGGTCGGCCCCCAGGTCGAACAGATCGTTCTGGATGGCGGCCAGGACCTCGCGGACCTCGGGTGCGACGTCACCGACGGCCAGGACCACCCCGATCGCCGCGTTCGCCTCGTCGCAGTCGGCGTAGGCGGACAGCCGGACATCGGTCTTGGCCACCCGGGACAGGTCGCCGAGCGCGGTCGTCCCGTCGTCGCCGGTGCGGGTGTAGATCCGGGTCAGGTGCACCGCCATGGCCCTGACCCTACCGGGGTCGCTCCCGGCGGGCCGGGCGCTGATCGTCCCCGCCCGGTCCCGGCCCGGTCGCCGCCCGGTCCCCACCGGGCGAGGCCGCGCCCGACCCCGGTGGGCGGACACGGGCCCGGCGTTCCCACCGGCGGGGCGCCGGAGACGGCGCGCTGGGTCGTGGGAGGTATTAGGTGTCCTGGTGTTGACAAAGACGGGCGGACGTTGGGTCGGCGGCCGGTCATGCACGTGCGGGGCTGACACGGGATCCAGCGGGGGACCGGCTACCATCGGCCCCCGTGGAGCGTTTTGTGGTAAACCCCGGTCGGTCGCTGTCCGGCACGGTGACGGTTCACGGCGCCAAGAATTCGGTTCTGAAGCTCATGGCGGCCAGCCTGCTGGCGCCGGGCCGGACCACCCTGAGTGACGTTCCCGAGATCGCCGATGTGGCCGTGATGGCCGACGTCCTGCGCGGTCTGGGGGTGGACGTCGAGCGCGACATCGCCGCCGAGACGGTCTCGATGGAGGTGCCCGAGACGCCGGGGGTCGAGGCGGACACCGATCTCGTGCGGGCCATCCGGGCCTCCATCGCCATCCTCGGGCCGCTCGTCGGCCGGTGGGGGGAGGCCCGGGTGGCGCTGCCGGGCGGCGACGCGATCGGCGCCCGCGCGCTCGACATGCACGCCAGCGGCCTGATCGCGCTGGGCGCGACCGTCGACTTCGAAGCCGGGGCGATCGTGGCCCGATCGTCGGGCCGGCTGACCGGCGCGCCGATCTGGCTGGACTTCCCGAGCGTCGGCGCGACCGAGAACCTCCTGATGGCGGCGGTGGCCGCCCAGGGCACGACGATCATCGACAACGCGGCCCGCGAACCCGAGATCGGCGACCTGGTCACCATGCTGGGCGAGATGGGGGCCCAGATCGGTGGCCTGGGCACCTCGACGCTGGAGATCGAGGGCGTCGACGAACTCAAGCCGGTGGCCCACGCGACCGTGCCCGACCGCATCGTCGCGGGCACCTGGGCGATCGCCACGATGATGGCCGGCGGGGACGTGTTCGTCCGCAACGGGCGGGCCGAGCATCTCGACATCGTGCTGGAGAAACTGGTCGCGGCCGGGGCCGAGATCACCGTGCGGGAGGACGGGTTCCGGGTCCTGGCGCAGCGCCGCCCGACCGCCGTCGACGTCGTCACGCTGCCCTATCCGGGTTTCCCGACCGACCTGTTGCCGCAGGTCATCGCGTTGGAGTCGGTGAGTGCCGGGGCCTCGCTGATCACCGAGAACGTGCACGACAGCCGGTTCGTCTTCTGCCGGGAGCTGACCAAGATGGGGGCCGATCTGCGCACCGACGGTCACCACGTGGTCCTGCGGGGCCGCGACCACCTGATGGGGGCCACCGTCCGGGCGTCCGACGTCCGGGCCGGGGCCGGGCTGGTGCTGGCCGGTCTGGTGGCCGAGGGGCGCACCGAGGTCACCGACGTCGCGCACGTCGACCGGGGCTACGCCCACTTCGTGGGCAGCCTGCGGGGACTCGGCGCCCACATCAGCCGGGAGCCCGACGAAGCGGTCGCCTGACCCGGGGATCAGGCCAGCGGCCCGGTTTCGTTCCGCGGCTCAGCCATCACCCGTCGGGCGGCCGGTAGGTCCTCGGGAAAGACCAGCACCCGCCAACCGCCGGGATCCTGGCCCAGCACCCGCCCGTCGGCCGACACCCGCAGCGGTCCGGCCGGCATCGGCGCCGCCGTCGACCGGATGCCGTGCCGACCCAGCGTGCCCCGCAGCGCCAGCGCGTCCGCCTCCCGGGGGACCATGCTGACTGGCACCAAAAGGCCATAGCCCGCGCGTTCACCCCTACCGCGCCCGGTCGGCCGGCGCCACCGACCGCCGCGACCCCGGCCACCCGGCGTCGGATCATGCCCGGTGGCGATGCCCCGGTTACCCGTCCCGGAGCTGAAAGTCCAGCGCAGGGCGACCAGGAGGACCCCGAAGGCGATCAACCCCAACAGCCCGGTGGACAGATCAACTGTGGCCAACGGCGCTCACCTCCCAGGTCGGGGCGCCCCGGACCGGCTCCTACGGGCACCCGTCCATTGTTCCCCCCGGCCGGCCCGGAGGAGAGTTGGATTCACTAGACGATTCATCAGGGACCGCACACTGCGACGATAGGGACGCCCGGCACGACGCAGGACCCGCACGGGACCTGACCGAGGAGGTCGCATGGCACACCACGATGCGAGGCCGCGCCCCGGCGACGGGTCGGCCGGGCCGGGTCGGTCGCCCGGTTCGGGCCGGCCGCCGGCCCGGCGGGTCCGGGTCCCCACCAGCCGCGAGCCGAGCGCTCGGGAGACCGCCGCCGTGACCCAGACGGTGGTGCTCGGCGGGCGGGTCGACGTGCGATCGGTGGGCCGCCTGCGCACCACTCTGCACGCGGCGATCGACGCCGGCCACGGCCCGATGCGGGTCGACGTGGCCGGGCTCGAACTCGGGGACGACGCGGCCCTCGGGGTCCTGCTGGGCGCCCAGCGCCGGGCCCGCCGGTGCGGACGGTCGATGGTGGTGGTGGGCGTGCCGGCTGGCTACGGGCTGCACCGCCTGAGCCGGGTGCTGCGCGTCGAGGACGACACCCTGCTGCACGTCGGGCCCGCCTGACGGCGGTCCGCTACCACCGCCGCCGGACGGCTTCGGACCGGGGCGGGCGTGAGGCGGGTCACGGCACCCGGCAGGATGAGGGCATGAAAGTCGGGCCGGGCGCTGCCGCCGGACGTCCGGCGGCAGCCGGCGCGTGGCGGCCCCGGGCGGGAACTCCCCGGCGCGGCCACGGGGCGGGTCGGCACGACGGCGGGCACGGGGCGGGGGGGTAATGTCCCAACCGCGTGGTGCCCATGGTGGGGAGGACGACCCAGGAATGCTCGAAGCGGAGCACCAACTGCCGCTGCCGGGACCGCCGACGACCCGGAGCCGGTCGGCTCCGCCGACGACGCGGAGCCCGTCGGCTCCGGCCGGGCCCCCGGGCGGCCCGTACAGCCACCCGGGTCCGCGGACCGGCCAGTACGGCTACCCGGACGCGCCCGACGTCCATGACGCCGGGCCCGGGCGGGTCTCGTCCGCCGGTCACGACGCCTACGCCCGGTCCGAGTCCAGCTGGTCCGACTCCCCTCGGTCCGACTCCCCTCGGTCCGAGTCCAGCTGGTCCGAATCCGGCCCGGCCGCCGGCCGGTCCGCCCCGACGGGCGCCTATCCGGGCCCGGGCGACGCCCGGGCCACCGCGGCCGGGGACTACCCGACCGGCTCGGCCGGCTACCCCGCGACGGGCGGCTACCCGGCCGCCCCGGGTGGCTACGGCGCGCGGACCGGTGCGTACGCGGCCCCGGACCACCCGGAGGGCCCGCCGCGCACCGGCGCTCCGTACGACGACCGGGCCGGCCGGTTCGCGCCGGCGCCCGCCCCGGACCAGCATCGGGATGAGGACGACCTGTACCGCGCGCCCGTGCCCGCGGCCGCGGGCGCGTCGCGGGGCCCGCTCGTCATCGGGCTCGCGTTCGCCGTCGCGATCGTGATCGGGGTCGGCATCGGCCTGGCCACCGCCCCCCACCACCAGGCGGCCAAGCAGTCGATCAGTGCCGCGCCGGCCGCCGTCGACCCCCAGGCCGCCCCGGCCATCCCGGATTCGGTATGGGGTGGTAACCGGCAGGCGGGGGCGGTGCGCAACGTCAACATGCTGGCCGCGCCGGCCAACCGGACCGCCCTGCGGTACGTCTACGGCAAGAAGATCGGCCAGCCGGCTTCCGCGGTCACCATCCCGAGCCTGAAGCTGTTCTACGGGGTGATCCTCGGTCCGTCGGCCGCGACCGACCATTTCTGGGCGGTCGGCCTGGCCACCGTCAACGGGAGCCCGGACACGCTGGTCGTCTGGGACCGGACCGGCGCCGGGGCCTGGCGGGTGGCCTCCCGTGGTGCGGGTTCCTGCTCGATCGTGCCGAGTTCGCTGTACGTCCCCTGGAAGGGGCGACCGGCCTTCTGCTGACCCCTTATCATCGCGCGTCCGGCCAGTACCCCCGGGTAGCATCGGCACGTCCGAAACGGGCCTGCTAACCCAAGGGACGGCGATGGCGAACCAGGTGGACGGCAGCGGAACCCACGCCCCGCGGGACCGTCCGTGGATCATGCGCACGTACGCCGGCCACTCGAGCCCGGTCGAGACCAACGCGCTGTACCGGCGGAACCTGGCCAAGGGCCAGACCGGGCTGTCGGTCGCGTTCGACCTGCCCACCCAGACCGGCTACGACGCCGACCACGAGCTGGCCCGGGGCGAGGTCGGCAAGGTCGGTGTGCCGGTCGCCCACGTGGGCGACATGCGGGCCATCTTCGAGGGCATCCCGCTCGACCGCATGAACACCTCGATGACGATCAACGCGACGGCGATGTGGCTGCTCGCGCTGTACGTCGTGGTCGCCGAGGAGCAGGGCGCCGATCCGGCCGCCCTGACCGGGACGACCCAGAACGACATCATCAAGGAGTACCTGTCCCGGGGGACCTACGTGTTCCCGCCGGCGCCGTCCCTGCGGCTGATCACCGACCTGGTCGCGTACACGGTGACCGAGATCCCCAAGTGGAACCCGATCAACGTCTGCAGCTACCACCTCCAGGAGGCGGGCGCGACGCCCGTCCAGGAGATCGCCTACGCGCTGGGCACCGCGATCGCCGTCCTGGACGCCGTGCGGGATTCGGGCCAGGTCCCGGTCGGGCAGATGGGGGAGGTCTGCGCCCGCGTCTCGTTCTTCGTCAACGCCGGCGTGCGCTTCGTCGAGGAAATGTGCAAGATGCGGGCCTTCAACGCGCTGTGGGACGAGCTGCTGCGGACCCGGTACGGCGTCGAGAACCCCAAGCACCGCCGGTTCCGGTACGGCGTCCAGGTCAACTCGCTGGGCCTGACCGAGGCCCAGCCCGAGAACAACGTGATCCGGATCGTGCTGGAGTCCCTGGGCGTGACCTTGTCGAAGGACGCCCGGGCCCGCGCGCTGCAGCTGCCGGCCTGGAACGAGGCGCTCGGCCTGCCCCGGCCCTGGGACCAGCAGTGGTCGTTGCGGATCCAGCAGATCCTGGCTTACGAAACCGACCTGTTGGAGTACGGTGATCTGTTCGAAGGCTCGGTGGTGGTCGAGCGCCGGGTCGCCGAGCTGGTCGGCGAGGCCGGGGCCGAGATCGACAAGGTCCTGGCCATGGGCGGCGCGGTGCCGGCCGTCGAGTCGGGCTACATGAAGTCGGCGCTGGTCGCGTCGCAGGCCGAGCGGCGGGTCCGGATCGAGAACGGCGACGACGTGGTCGTCGGCGTGAACCGGTTCGAGACGACCGAACCGAACCCCCTGCTGGCCGACCTCGACACGGCGATCATGACGGTCGAGCCGGGGGTCGAGGAAGCGGCGGTCGCGGCCGTCCGCCGGTGGCGCGCGGGCCGGGACGGCGCGGCCGTCGACGAGGCCCTGACCACGCTGCGGGACGCGGCCAAGGGCGACACCAACCTCATGCGGGCCTCGATCGCCTGCGCCCGGGTCGGCGTCACGACCGGGGAGTGGTCCCAGACCCTGCGGGACGTGTACGGCGAGTACCGGGCCCCGACCGGCGTGGGCACCGCCCACTCGGGTGCGCACGGCGCCGACCTGACCGCCGTCCGGGCCCGGGTCGACGAAACCAGCCGCGAGCTGGGTCGCCGGCTGAAGATCCTGGTCGGCAAGCCGGGGCTGGACGGTCACTCCAACGGCGCCGAGCAGATCGCCGTCCGGGCCCGCGACGCCGGGTTCGAGGTCATCTACCAGGGCATCCGGCTGACCCCGGGCCAGATCGTGTCGGCCGCCGTCGAGGAGGACGTCCACGTCGTGGGCCTGTCGATCCTGTCCGGCTCGCACATGGAGATGGTCCCGGACGTCCTCGAAGGGATGACCGAGGCCGGCATCGCCGACGTCCCGGTGGTGGTCGGCGGGATCATCCCCGGCTCGGACGCGGTGAGGCTGCGGGACCTGGGCGTGGCCGCCGTCTTCACCCCCAGGGACTTCGGGCTCACCGAGATCATGGGCGGCATCGTGGATGTCATCCGGCGGGCCAACGGGCTGGACTAGGCGACCGTCCGGTCCACCCCGCCGGCGGGCCGGCCGCCGCGGGCCCGGTCGGGCCGGCGGCGTCGGACACACCCCCGCCCGACCGATCCGGTTCACCTGGGTCGCGTAGGTTCGCCGACATGACCTTCAGCGACACCGGGCGCGACGAAGGCTCGCCGACCGGACCGGTCCCACCAGCTCCGACGGCTCCGGCCGGTCCCACGGATCTGGCCGGTCCCACGGATCTGGCCGGTCCCACGGATCTGGC
>JAMFSN010000334.1 GCA_026225295.1 Frankia alni | reverse complement strand
TCAGGTTCCCGGCAGCCTTACCTGCAGAACGGAGGAAATCTCCGTAGAGCTCCGGCAGTGACGCCTGCTGAGCTTCCTCTATCTTCTCTATTTCATTGTCACTGCATCCGGAAATACCGTCGGAAGGCACCAGTCGGTCGTCTACCAGACGCTTTAGATAGCCCTCGATAAATCTCATCCCGCACCCCCACCATGGATCACCACGCGTACACCGGGGAACTTCTCCATAAACTGATCAGCGACAGACCGACAGGCGCCGCACGGAGGTCTCTCTGAGTAGATCGTGAGTTCACCCACCGCCTCAGGGTTAAGATGACGACCAATTGCCTCGAGGATCTTATATTCGGCGTCGGTCGGGCGCCACAGGTCTGGATCTGCAGCTGGATTGAAGAGACGATCCTCCTCCCGGATGGGATCAACCAGACCATTTCGCACAGCCTCACCGCTAACGGCGTCGAGGGACCACGACTGCCCATCGATCGATGCATCACCAGATGCGATTGTTCGCTTCACCCCTATGGTGCCTGTGGCGCGGAGTTTGGCGGCGCGGGCGGCGAGGGATTCGGCGGTGGTGGTGCTCCCGCTGGCGGCGTGGGCGTCTCCGACCGCGCGGGTGATGAGGTTGCGCAAGGGGCCGGCGTCGGCGGAGACGCCGGCGATGATCTCCTGGCCCTCGGGGGTGACCGCCTTGACGATCTGAACCGATTCCCGGGCCGCTTCGGGGAACCCTCGGACGATCGCCCGGCCGGCGGTGAGCAGCGTCCGACCCCGGGTGGACAGGGACCGGGCGGCGCTCGTGAGCCGGATGAGGTCCTCACCCTCACCGACGAGCCGACCACCGGGGATGCACGCCAGCGCAGCCAGGCCGACATCGAACAACGACGCCTGCCCGTGGGCGTACCTGTCGAGCGTGTCAGCCAGCAGCACCAGCGACGCGGCGAGCAGAAGCCCCCACACCAGCGGACCCCCGACGACCAGCGCGACGACGGCCAGTACGACGACCACGACCTTGCACACGGCCACGGTGATGTGCCACGCCTTCGTGGCCGCACTGCCCAGACGACTCCAGAAGCCTCTGTTGCGGATGCCCGCGCGCGACGCCGCCGACAGCGCGTGCGCGGCCGTCTGCTCGGCGTCCTGGCGCAGGTCCCGGGCGGCCAGCGCCAGCCGGCGGGCGGCGTCCACGTCGTCGCGGGCCGCCTGGTCGGCCGCCCGGGCCTGGACCAGCCGGGTCTGCGCGGCGGTGTGGTCACGCACCGCGGCCGCCACCGTCGCCGGATCGGGAGCCAGCGACGTCGTGCCCGAGACAGCCGGACGGGGACCGGCCAGACCGGACACGGTCCAGGCGGTACTCGACTCGGCGCTCGTGGCCGTCGACAGCCCGGCACTCGCCGACGTCAGCCGGGCCCGGGCCTCCCGGCCGGCAACAAGCGCCCGATCCGCCTCGACCTGCGCCCCATCCAGCGCCGAGGCGTATCCGTTCACCGCCCGACCGGCCATCCCGTAGGAAGCCGACAACTTGGCCAACTGGCCGGGAAAGTCACCGATCTCGGCCCGGTAGGCATCCCCCGACTCCCCCACCCAGCCCGCCACCGCCTCATCCCCCGACAAGGCCCGGACCCGGCCCGCGGCCTGGTCGGCGTCCGCCGCCAGCCCCAAAAACCGGCGGCCCAGCTCCCGCAGAACGAACGGATCACCCGGGGTCGGATCGGCGTCGAGCTCCAACACCCACCAGTCCGCCGGCCGACCCACCCCACCCGCCCTCCGCCCG
>JAMFSN010000333.1 GCA_026225295.1 Frankia alni | reverse complement strand
GGGTCCGCGTCCAGGTCGAGGTCCAGCAGCCGGGCCGCGGACCCGGAAGCAGGCCTGGACCTCGCGCCGGAACCGGCTGCGGAACACCGGCTCGTCCACGATCTCGGAACCGATGACCTTGACCGCCACGGTCCCGAGCGGGCCGTCGGCCAGGTATGCTTGGCCCATCCCGCCGCCGCGGTGCCCGACGATGCGGTGCCGACCGGCGAACGTCGGGTCAAATGGCTGCGGACGCGCCGGTCGCACAAAGCCCAGTGGGCCAGGATCGCGCAGTTCCCCCGGACAATTCACCCACCTCAGGCCCTAATCGGCGCCGTCGTGCAATCCACGGTGGTCAAGGGCGGGCGGCCGGGCGGTCGTTTGCTCCGGGTGGCGCGTCGGGGGGTCGGATGTTGAATGATCGCGTGGACGGGGTAAGGGCGCAGGTCTGGGGCGCGGCGGCGCTTTCCGGACCAGAGGACCTGACCTACGCGCTGCTGCTCAGCCGGGCCGGGGTCCCCGTCGAACTCCGCCTGATGCCCGGGGTTCCCCACGAATTCGACGGCATCGCCTATCGGAGCGACGCGGCCCGCCGGTCCGTGGCCAATCGCGTCCGCGTCCTTCGGACGGTGTGAACAAGCGACGTCAACATCAGGGTTGAGGGCGTTCACGGCCCGCGTATCCCGTCTGCGCTGCTGTTGACCGACGAGAGTCGCCGGGTCACGGCGTGTGAGCCGGGCCGGGAGTTCGGCTTCGCGGTCATGGCCGGGAAGACCGCAGTGAACACGTGGCTCTACCGCTTCACACCGGTGGACGGCGGTACCGAGGTCACCGAGTCCTTTCGGCTGACGAATTCGACGATCATGCGGGTGATGTCGATGTCGATGGCCAGCTGCGCCGGCGCCGCAACATCCGGGACATGCGCACGACCCTCGAGCGGATCAGAGCCGTGGTCGAACGTCCCGCGTCACGACGGCAACACGCCCTTCTCGTTGTCAGTGCGGCCGGGTCGCCCGCGATTCGGGCCGGTATCCGTCGTCGCTGCCCAAAGCTGCCTTGACGCCCTCGACCAGGGTCGTGATCGGATTCATCGTGTCGGCCAGGAAATCCGGCCTGGGCTCGGGCCGGTAGCGGCGGTCCATGGTCGCGACGACCTTTCGCCATCCGTAGCCGCGGCGATCCGCTGTTCCCTGGCGTCGCTCAAAACGGGCGCGGTGTTCCGCGCGGTCGGAACAGAAGCACTCGATGGTGAAGAACCGGCCGCCGGCGGCCGTCGTCACATGCCGCCAGGCGGTGCGGGCCGACGCGGGCACAACACATTCCAGGATCGCCGATTGGCGCTGCTCGAGCTGGCGGGTCAACAGGGCCGTCTGCAGATCGAGGCCGACCGTGGGGAATGCGGGCAACCACCCGAGCCGGCGTCGCGGCAGCCCGGCGGCCGACAGCACCGCCATCAGCGGATCGCGAGAGAAGGCGGGGACGTTGAACTCGCGTCCCAGCGCCAGGGCGAGCGTTGTCTTTCCGGACGCCTGCGGCCCGGAGATGAGGATCGTCAACGGTCCGGTCACCAGCATTCTCCCGCTTCGCTATCGGCCGTTGGCAGCGGGCCAGGTCGGCTGGCCAGCCGCGGTGCGGTGCGGGCGGCGGTGTTGGCGTTCGCGCCACCCACACGGGTCTTCGGCGGGCCACCGCTGGGTGCGGGACCTGGTGGTGTCGTTGAAGATCAACGGGCACTCGCGCCGGGCGCAGCGCCGGAGTCGACCGGGCTCCAGGATCGCCAGCTCGGCTATGAGGCGACGGGCCAGGCCGGCGACGATTGACGGATCGTCCCAGACCAGGTTCCGGCCCAGGACACCGTCGACCAGCTCCAGCTCCACGTAAGCGGTGCTGTCCCGGGCGAAGGCGTTGAGAACCCGGCAGTCGGGCGCCTGGCCGGCGAGAAGATTCTCGGCCGTCCGGGCTGCGGCCCGCTGGAATCGGCGCAGGCCCGGAAGGTCAGCTGCGGCGACCGGCCGTGGGACCAGCGAAGCCAGCTGCCCGGTCGCGGTGTCCGGATCAGGCAGCACCGACGGGACGAGACGGGCCGCGGCTCCCCTCGGCCGCCGGGGTTGCCCGATGTTGGCCAGGTGAACCAGCACCTCGGGCGGCATCACGCGTCGTCGGCGGCCCGGGTGGCGAGGAAACGGCTGCGCGGCGTGGCGACGAGGCGGTTGGCGGCGATCGCGTTCGGATGTTCGGCGTAGTCCTTGAGCGCCGCGTCGGCGCGTTCACGAGCGGTCCACTGGCTGATCACCAGCAGATGCCCAGGATCATCAGCGTCAACGAGCAGCTCGTGACTCACATAGCCGTCAAGGTCGGGCATGTCCCGCCAGATGGCCTCGGTGACCGCCCGGCCCTCGCTGGCGGACTCGGGCGGAAAGCGGGACTCCCAGATCGAGTAGATGGTCAGCAGTCCTCCTATCACGGTCTATCGTCACCGTAGACCGTGCAAAGGCCTGGCGCACCCTTGTCATCGACGGGGCAGTGTCCGGGGCGACCGGGTGATCAAGCCGGATCCGGGCCGCGGTCGCGCGCCCGTTGCTGGGCCTTCTTGGCGCGGTCGCCGCAGCCGGCCATCGCGCACCAGCGTCGTGATCCGGGGCGCGAGGTGTCGATGAACAGCGTCCGGCAATCGGGATCCGCACACCGGCGCAGGCGGTCCTGATCGATGGTGGACAGCACGTCGAGCGCGTCGCGGGCCAGGAGCGATCGGACCGCCGCCCCGGGATGCTCGCTCACGTGCCGCAGCGCACCGCCCGCCCCGAGTCGGGGCGCCGGCACCGGATGGGCCGCCGCCGCGTTCACGGCGTCGAGATCGGCGCCCCGAACCGCGGCGAGGCCGTGCTCGGCGAACGCGCCGATCAGTGCGGCGACGTGCTCCCGGAGCTCTCTGGCCAGTACCGCGCGGTCCGGATCGGCGTCTCGCGGCTCGTCGAGACCGGCCCGCCGAAGCCAGGCGTCCCAGCCGGCGGCGGAGGGCAGTTCCTCGACCTCGTCCGGCCGCCCGCGGTAGCGCAGCGTCCGGATCAGGTCGAGGGAAAGCCGTCCGGCGCCGAAACGGAACGTACCCTCGCCGGCCACCCGTTGAGCATATATCTGTCACCGGTTAAAGTGGTGACGCATGACGCCTGCAACCGTTCCCGGATTCGCCGACCGTGACGCCGTGGTCAGCGACGCGACACTGCACTACCGCCTCGGCGGCGACCCGGACGCGGGCCGCCGGTCCTGCTGCAACGCGGGCTGGTGCGGCAGCTCGGCTTCGGCAAGGGGCGGCCGATCGTGGTCGCCGCCCATGACATGGGTGCGCCCGGCTCGCTGATCTGGGCCGGCAGCTATCCCGAGGAACTCGCCGCGCTGCTCTACATCGAGGAGCCGGTGCTGCGCCCGCCGCTCCTGCGCCCGCCGCTCCTGCGCGAGCTGATCGTCTACACCGAGGACGCCGCGGCCGCCGGATCGCTGTGGTGGTGGCTTGCTCGCACTCGCCCCGAACGCCCCCGAGCAGATCATCGTCGGCCGCGAGCGCGAGTACCTCGGCTGGTTCTACGGCCAGGTCGCCTCGAGCGAAGCCGCCGTCGCCGACGCGGTCGATGAGTACCTGCGCACCTTCCGCGGCGAGGATGGGGTGTTGGGCGCGCTCGGCGTCTACCGGGCCGTCTTCGAGACGGCCCGCCAGACCGAGGCGCTGGCCGGGCCCGGGGTCGCGGTCCCGGTCGTCGGGGTCGGCGGCTCCCTTTCGCGCGGGCCGGCGGTGGCGCGCTGGCTCGCGCAGCTGTGTCGCGACGTCGAGCCGGTCGTTATCGACGGCGGCCACTTTCTCCCCGAGGAACGCCCGGCCGAGATCGCCGAGCTCGTGCTACAGCACATCCATGAGCGCTGACCGCACCGGCTGCCCCCGGCGGTGGGCCCCGCAGCATCGATGGTCTCGAGGTCATCACGACCCTGATGACGCCGGGCCGACCGGCGTGGGCGGTCACACGAAGGCGAGCCGGAGGAGGTGTTCGTTCGACCTCTGTGGCGACGGTCGTTCAGCGTCGGGGCCAGTGCCAGGACGGTTCGTCCAGCCGGCCCTGGCCGAGGATGACGGTCTGGCCGAACTCCTTGACCAGCTCGATCAGCCGGACGTCGGTGCCGGTCCGGTGGCCGTCGACCTCCAGGGCGGAGGCGAGGGGCCGGGAGTGGGTGACCACGACGATCCGGGTGTGGCGGGCGGCGGCGACGATGAGGTCGGCGAGGGGGCGCAGCAGGTCGGGGTGAAGGCTGGTTTCCGGTTCGTTGAGCACCAGCAGCACGGGTGGGCGGGGGGTGAGCAGCGCCGCCGCCCACAGCAGGTAGCGCAGGGTGCCGTCGGACAGTTCGGCGGCGGCCAGCGGGCGGAGCAGGCCGGGCTGGTGAAGGGTCAGTTCGAAGCGGCCGCGGTCGGTGGTGATCTGGACCTGGCTGCCGGGGAAGGCGTTGTCGATCGCGATGTGGAGGGCGGTGGCGTCGCCGATTTCGGTGATGGTCTGGATGGCGGCGGCGAGGTCGGCGCCGTCGTGGCTCAGGACGGGGGTGCGGGTGCCGATCTGGGCGGCGCGGGCGGGTGCGTCGGCGTCGGTGCGGATGTGGTCGTAGAACCGCCAGGAGCGGATCTGATCGCGCAGGGTCAGCAATTCCGGCGCCTGCTCGGGATCGGCGATTTCGCTCAGCAGGCTGTCGTAGAGCTGGATGACGTCGCGGCGGGCGTGCCACTCGCCGGCCGGGTCGCGGATGCGTACGGAGGTGCCGGCTCGGTCGGTGAGCAGCGTCGCCGGCCGTAGTACCGGCCCCGTCCAGATGCTTTCGTGTTTGATTTCCGGGTCCTGATTGAACGCGGACCGGGATCGGGTCGGGACGCCGAGGTCGAGGGCGTAGCCGAATTCGTCGCCGGCGAAACCCAGGCGGAGGCTGACCGGGCCGGTCCGGGTGGTCCCCTGCACCGGGCGGTCGCCGTCACGGACGGATTTTCCGGGGTGTTCGGGGCCGGCCCACAGGGTGGAGGGCAGGCCGCCTTCGCGGGCCAGGGCGGCCACGGCGCCGTTGCGGGAGGAATCGGCCAGCAGCCGCAGGGTGCGGTAGAGACTCGACTTGCCGCTGCCGTTCGGCCCGGTCACGACGTTGAGCTGGCCGAGCGGCACCACCAGGTGCCGCAGCGAGCGGTAGTTCTCCACCGCCAGGGTCGTGAGCACAGGCGTCAGCCTACGAACGGCGGTCGGTGCTGACGCATTTCATCGCCTCTATGGTGGACCGATGGCGTCGGTCAAGCAGTTCCAGGTCACCTTCGACTGCGCAGAACCTGAGCGCGTCGCTCGTTTCTGGTGCGAGGTGTTGGGGTACGTCGTACCGCCGCCCCCAAAGGAATTTGCCACGTGGGACGATTTCGAAGGCGCGCGGCCGCCTGAGCGCCAGGGCTCGGCGTTCGCCTGCACTGATCCCTCAGGGGTGGGCCCGCGACTGTTCTTCCAGCGCGTTCCCGAAGGCAAGGTCGTCAAGAATCGGCTGCATCTTGACGTGCGGGTCGGCACCGGGCTGGTGGGTGAAGAGCGCGTGGCCGTACTGGAGGCCGAATGCGCCCGCCTGATCGCGCTCGGCGCGGTACGCGTGCGACTACTGCTGGCCGATGACGAAAACGAGTCGTGCCTCGTGATGCAGGACATCGAGAGCAACGAGTTCTGCCTCGACTGAGTGGCCGCGAACATGGCGTCGGACCTCCCGCGCGACCACCGCGCCACCGCGCCACCTTGCCGGATCGCGCCGAGCGAATATCGTCCTGCTCCATGCGGAACCCGTTCTGTTCACACTGCGGCACGAAGTACCGGCCCGATGCGGCGTGGCCGCGGGTGTGCGCCGGCTGCGGCGAGACAACGTGGCTCAATCCGCTTCCGGTGGCGGTGGCACTACTGCCCGTCGTGGAACCGGACGGCGGACCCGGTCTGGTGGTGGTGCGCCGCGACATCGACCCCGGCCGGGGCGGGCTGGCGTTGCCCGGCGGCTTCATGGAGGTCGGCGAGGCCTGGCGCGACGCCGTCGTTCGGGAGCTGCGCGAAGAGACGGGAATCACCGAGCAGGCGGCGGACGTCCGCCTGCTCGACGTGCACAGCGGGAACGACGGCCAGTTCCTGCTGGTGTTCGGCCTACTGCCGGAACGACGTCGGGCGGAGCTACCTCCGGTGACCGCGACGAACGAGACGACCGAGTGGCTGGTCGTCACGGAGCCGCGGCACCTCGTCTTCCCGACCCATACCGACGTGATGGCCTCCTACTTCGCCCGGATCCAGGGGCCGGTGCCCGCCTCCGCCTCCTGAAGCGGCTCAGACGGCGAGGAGTCCAGGATGTCGAGAATTGGTGGCTGGCTCCGTCCCCGCAGTGAACGCGACCAGAATGGGTCGCGCCAGGATCGAGGAGGACGACGATGGCGAAGTATCTGCTGCTCAAGCACTACCGCGGTGCCCCGGCTCCGGTCAACGACGTGTCCATGGAGAAGTGGACGCCCCCGGAGATCTCGGCCCATGTGCGGTACATGAATGACTTCGCGGCCCGGCTGGAGGGGTCCGGTGAGTTCGTCGACAGTCAGGCGCTGTCCCCTGAGGGGGTGTTCGTCCGGTACGACGGTGCGGGTCGGCCGCCGGTCACCGACGGGCCGTTCGCTGAGACCAAGGACCTGGTCGCCGGTTGGATGGTGATCGATGTCGAGAGCTACGAGCGTGCCGTCGAGTTGGCGGGGGAGCTGTCGGCCGCCCCGGGGGCGGGCGGGGAGCCGATTCACGAGTGGCTGGAGCTGCGTCCGTTCCTGGGCGGTTCGCCGACCGTCACGGAGTGACCCCTGAGATGAACGGGGCCGGGGCGAACGGGGCTGGGGTGGACGGGGTTCTGCTCCGGAGCCTTACGCCGAGTGTGCTCGGGATCCTCGTCCGCCGCGGGGCCGACTTCGCGGCGGCGCAGGACGCCGTGCAGGACGCGCTGGTCGAGGCGGTCCGCGTCTGGCCGGCCGACCCGCCGCGGGATCCGAAGGGCTGGCTGGTCACCGTGGCCTGGCGCCGGTTCCTCGACGCGACCCGGGCGGAGGCCGCCCGCCGCCGGCGGGAGGACCTCGTCGACGAACAGCCGGCGCCCCGGCCCGGGCCCGCGGTGGACGACACGCTCGCGCTCTATTTCCTGTGCGCTCACCCGTCACTGACGCCGTCGTCCGCGGTCGCGCTCACGCTGCGCGCCGTCGGTGGGCTGACCACCCGCCAGATCGCTGGGGCCTACCTGGTGCCCGAGGCGACCATGGCGCAGCGCATCAGCCGGGCCCGGCGCACCGTCTCCGGCGTGCGGTTCGACCAGCCCGGCGACGTCGCCACCGTGCTGCGCGTCCTCTACCTGGTCTTCAACGAGGGTTACTCCGGTGACGTCGACCTCGCCGCCGAGGCCATCCGGCTCACCCGGCAGCTGGCGGCCGTGATCGACCATCCCGAGGTGGCGGGGCTGCTCGCCCTCATGCTGCTCCACCACGCCCGGCGCGCGGCCCGGACCGCGCCCGACGGCGGCCTGGTCCCGCTCGCCGAGCAGGACCGCGGCCGGTGGGACATCAGGTCGATCGCCGAGGGCGTCGGGATCCTGCGGGCGGCCCTCGCCCGCGACCGGCTGGGCGAGTTCCAGGCCCAGGCCGCCATCGCGGCCCTGCACGCTGATGCGCCCACCGCCGAGGAGACGGACTGGGTGCAGATCGTCGAGTGGTACGACGAGCTCGCGGGTCTGACCGACAGCCCGGTCGTCCGGCTCAACCGCGCGGTGGCGCTCGGCGAGGCCGACGGACCGCGCGCCGGCCTGGCGGCGCTCGCGGCACTGGACACCTCACTGCCCCGCCGCGTCGCGGTGGCGGCGTACCTCCACGAGCGCGACGGTGATCTGGCCACGGCGGCCCGGCTGTACGCCGAGGCGGCCGGCACGGCCGCCAACCTCGCCGAGCGCGACCACCTGACCCGCCAGGCCGCCCGGCTCAACGCCCGCCGGTGCCACTGACGGATCGCGCCCGCCCGCGGCGGGACAGCACTCGGACCACGTTGATCCCCGGCCTTCCCACCGGGTACCGGGCGGGCGGCGGGGGTGCGTCCGTCGCGGGTGCGGGGCTTGGCTACGGTTGTCCGATGCCGGTGGAATTTAGCGGCCTTTCAGCCTCCCGCTGGGCCCCGACCGTCGAGGCGGTCTTCATCCCGGGTGTGGTTCCGCGGGAGGGGAGGCTGGCCCTCTGGGGTCCGGGCGCCGGTCCCGACAAGGTCGAGCTGGTGTTCGCGGGAGGCACGTACGGAGTCCGTAAGCGCTTCGTTTCCGCGAGGCTGCTGTCCGTCGCGGAGGCGTTGCCGGCGCTGCTCGCGATCGAGCCGAACGCCACCGACCCGGCCGGGCCGCGGGTGCGCCGCAGCCTCGCCGCCTGGGCGGCGGCCGCGACGGCCGGGGTGGGGGTGGTCGCCCGGGGCCGGCTGCTGCCGACGGTCGGAGCCGGCGGCATCGACGGGTGGCGGGTCGGGCCGCTCGACCCGGCCGACCTCGCGTGGCTGCGCGAGTTGGCCGCCGCCTTTCCGCCGGCCGCGCACGCCCTGGCCGTCCCGGGCTCCCGCCCGATGCGGATCCGTTCCGTGGAGTCGCTGGTCCGCGATCTGTGGGACGCGATCGCGGACACCCTCGTCCGGACGGCCGCGGCGCCCCGTTCGGTCGCGGCGCCCGCGTTCGCGGCGCCTGACCGGGTTCAGGTGGGCGACCTGGCCGGTTGGCTGGCCGACGCCGCGGAGGGGTTGGCGGCCGGCGCGAGTCTGGGACTTCGGGTCGAGGTCCGCCAGTCGCGGTCGGCCGACGGCGATCTGG
>JAMFSN010000332.1 GCA_026225295.1 Frankia alni | reverse complement strand
GCTGGGGCCCGAGGAGCAGCTCCCGCACCAGCAGCAGCGCCCACCGTTCGCCGACGACGTCCAGGGCGCGCGCGATCCCACAGGCTTCCCCGTAGCTCCGGCTGGTCGGCACGATCACTCCCCTCTTCGACTTCGATATAAATCTAAACTAGGTGGTTGTTATTAGCAACGTCCGGGGTACGGTCCTCAAGGTCCAGTTCGAACGCGAGAGGAGACACCGGCGCGTCCGGCACCGGCGCGGCCGACACCGGGGCGGCCATTCCGGGCGGCATCGGCGGCGGGCCCGGCTACGACCCGCACGTCGTGTTCTACGTGGGCGTTCCCGATGTCGACGCCGCCCTGCGGAAGGCCGAAAGCCTGGGGGGCACCCGCCGGATGGGCCCCGAGCGCTCGCCGGGCAGCGACCTGGTGGTCGGCCACTTCACCGACCCGGAAGGCAACCTGATGGGGGTGGCCGGGCCGGCCTGACCGTCCGCCGCCGGATCCAGCATGGTCCACAATTCAGGCATGTCGCGTGCCGATCACCGTCGGGCCCGTCGAGTCGAACCGGACGCCGCCGCCCGATCGGGCGACACCCTGGCCGACCCGGACTACGCGGACGCTTTCGCGATAGATCCGGGTACGGAGGACCGTTCCGCGGAACAGTGGGCGCGGACCGCCTTCGAGGGCGCTCCGGCGGGGCTGCGCTGGTTCCTGCTGATCGGGTGGCGCTTCGTACTCGGCATCCGCCTCGGGCCCCGCCCGTCCCCCCAGCACGTCCTGGGCTGGCCGATCGTGCTGGCCACCCGCGACACGATCGTGCTGGGCGTGGAGTCGGCCGTTGTCGGGCCGTCCCACCTGCTCTTCCGGGTGGCGGACGGGCGGGTCGTCGCGGCCACGTTCGTCCGCTTCGACCGCCCCGGCGCCCGGGCGATCTGGTCGGCCAGGGGATTGATCCACCGACCGACGCTGTCCTACCTGCTCGCCCACGCCGCGCGGACACCCGGACCGGCCGCGTCCTGATCCGGGCCCGCAATAGTCAGGGCCGGCCGAGCGCCGCCCGGACGGCGGGGACGACTTCGCCGGCCCAGCGACCGAGCGCGACGTCGGGCGGGGTTCCGTCCTCGACCGCGAAGTAGCTGAAGCCGCCGGCGCCGAACTCGAGGACCGCGCCGGTCAGCTCCTCGACCCACTGACTGACTGAGCCACCGATCCACCGACCGGCATCGTCCCGGGTCGCTGGCAACGGCGACGGCGTGATCCGGCCCGGGAGGTTGTAGATCGTGGCGACCTGAGCGGGATCGCGACCGGCCGCCGCGGCCGCCTCGTCGATGAGGGGCCGGGACTCGATGAACCGTGAGCTGAGCCAGTCGGCGGCGCGGCCGGGGATCCAGCCGTCGGCGAGCCGTCCGGTGACGGCCAGCGATTTCGGGCCCAGCGAGCCGGTCCAGATCGGCGGAGTCGCGACCGGCGCGGGGACGAGGCCGTCGACCCGATGGAACTCCCCCTCGAAGGTGACCGGTTCGCCGCCGCCGCTCAGCGCCCGGATCACCAGGATCGACTCCTCCATGGCCCGCACGGCCCGGGCCGGCGAGAGCGGCTCGATCCCCAGCCTGGCGATGTCCGCCCACAGACCGCCGGCCCCGATTCCGACGGCCACCCGGCCGCCGGACAGCGCGGAAAGAGCAGTGATCGTGCGGGCCAGCATCGGCGCGGGCCGGGTCGGCGTATTCGTGACGTTCGCCGCCGCGACGATGTTCGTCGTCCGTCCGAGGATGACCCCCAGCGTCGCGTAGGCATCGAGCCGGTCCGCGAAGTACGGGTGGTCGGATACCGAGACCAGGTCGAGCCCGGCCCGATCGGCCTGGGTGGCGTGGCGCAGCAGCGCCTCCACCTCGCCGACGCCGGTCTCCAGTCCGAAGCCGAAGAGCGCCTTCCGGTCCACCATGTCGTTTCCTCCCCACCGGCCCACAGGCCCACAGGCCCACAGGCTGACCATCGCGGTCACCCCGTTTCACCTTGGCAACGGCCGCGCGGGCCAGGAAGGCCGGGCCGAGGGTGGTAGTGACAGGGACACGATGCCGGGTCCGGCCGCTGTTACCGTCGAAATGTGGACGGCACCGAGCTGGGTAGCTTCCTGCGCGCCCGTCGCGAGGCCGTCTCGCCGGCCCAGGTCGGGCTGGCCGCCGGGCCGCGGCGGCGGACCCCGGGCCTGCGCCGGGCCGAAGTCGCGACCCTGGCCGGGGTGAGCGTCGAATACGTGACCCGCCTCGAGCAGGGGCGCGACCGCCGGCCGTCCCCGATGGTCATGTCGGCGCTGGCTGATGCCCTGCGGCTGACCACCAGCGAACGCGTCTACCTGAGCTGTCTGACCAGGGCGGCCGACGGCCGGTTCAGCTGCAAAGGCAACGGGAGCCCGGCGCGGGTGGTACGTCCCACGGTCGCGGCCCTACTCGATCGGCTCGAGCCCACCCCGGCCGTCCTGGTCAACCGACTGAGCGAGATCCTCGCCTACACGGCCGGTTACGAGCGTCTGGTCGCACCGATCGGCCTGCTCGACGCGACCCCGCCGAGTTTCCTCCGGTACGTCTTCACCGACGAGCGGGCCCGGACCGCCTACCCCGACTGGGACCACGTCGCCGACGAACAGGTCGCCGCCCTCAAACAAGGGCCGTTCCGCGCCGACCCGCACGTGGCGGTGTTCACCGACGAGTTGACCATCGCCGCCGGCGACGCCTTCGCCGGTCGCCTGGACACCATTCCGGGGCTCCCGAAGCCCAGCGGGGTGGTCCGGCTGCATCATCCCGACGGGGGCCACCTGCGTCTCTCGTACGAGACACTCGACCTGCCCGCCGACGACGACCAACGCCTGATCGTCTACCTACCGGCCGACGAAGCGACGGCCGCCGTGCTCGACCGTCTCAACCGCTCCCGTTCGGACACGCTCCGGCTCGCCTAGCGGCACCGTCCGGTCGGTAGCCATCCGCAGGTCAGGAGTCGCAGGTCAGGAGAGCCACGCTGCCGAGCGCCACGCTGCCGTACCTCGACGAACACGCCACCATCATCGCGGCCGGCGTCGACGAGTTCTGGCCGGCCCTGACCGAAACCGTCGACCCGGACGTTTTCGCGCCGACCCGCGGCCGGCTATGCCCGACTCGTCCGGTGCGCCGACGTGACCGCGTCCGGCCCCGCGTCCTCTGGCCGAAGGCTCGACGATCCCCGGCTTCCGGGTGATCGCCGCCACCACCGGATCGGAGCTGGCTCTCGAGGGCGGCCACCACTTCTCGACCTACGCGCTGATCTTCCGGCTTGACCCGGTCGACGCCGGTCATACCCGGCTGCGGGCTGAAAGTCGCGCCGTCTTTCCCGGCCGCGCGGGCGCCGTCTACCGACTACTGGTCATCGACACCGGCGGTCACGTGGTGGGCGTGCGACGACTGCTCTCGGCCGTCCGAACCCGGACGGAGTCGCGGCCCGGGGCAGCATGATCGGACGCCCGAAAGATCACCGGCTCCGACGAGCAGGCGCCTTTACGGGTCGGGGTTGTTGGGTTGCAGGGTGTAGGGGTCGCGGGCGGCGCGGAGGTGGTTGGAGCGCCAGGTTTGGTGGGGGTCGATGCTGCGGGGTGCGCGCCATTGGATGCGGCCGTCGGGGCCGAGGCGTAGGTCGTAGCCGTCGTAGTGGGCGACGTCATGATGGGTGCCGCAGGCGAGGGCCAGATTGTCGGCGGCGGTGTCCCCGTCGTCGTTCCAGTGGATGAGGTGGTGGGCTTCGGTCCAACTGGCCGGACGATCACAGCCGGGGAACGTGCAGATCTGGTCGCGGGCGACGACGGCGGCGCGGATGGGGCCGGTGGCGGTGCGTTGGGCCCGGCCGACGTCGAGGAGTTCGCTTCGGGGTCCGAACACGATCCGTCGGATGGAGGAGTCGCAGACGATCCGGTTGATGACGGCGGTGGGCAGGGGGGTTCCGCCGTGGACGGTGTAGGCGGGTCCGCCGTCGGCCATCGTGACCCGCACCGGCCCGGGAGCCGGGGCGGCGCCGGGAGCCGGACCGTCGCCGAACCCGCGGCCGAGGCCGCCGGGACCGGCCGAGCCGCCTGGGCCGCCGGCCGGCCAGCTGCCGCTTCCCGGGTCGGGGTCGGGGCTGGCGGTGCCGGGGTGGGGCCAGCAGCGGCCCCGGAAGCCGAACGGGCCGTCCTTCTCGTTGAGGGCGCCGGTCAGGGTGGAGAAGGGGACCAGGACCGATATGTGGGGCCGTTCCCCACCGGCGGTGGGTAGGTTCCCGTCGTTCATCACCTTGCGGCACAACTCGATCAGCGCATCACACCGGCGCCGTCCCGCCGTACGCGGATCCCGTGTCCCATCCACCTGCGGTTGCGGGGCGGCGAGCGGATTCAACGCCGCCGCCACCACGGCGGCACCTTCCGGGTCCAGGACGGCGCTCAACCCGGTCAGGCCGTCTTCCCGCTCATACATCGACAGGGTCCGACGGCCCCGTTTGGCCGCGTCGTCGTCCCCATGATCAGGGTCCAGCATCAGCAACAGGGCCCGGCCCGCTTTTTGCAGCTCCCCGGGGTCCAACGTCCGAGCCAGATCCAACATCACCGTTTCGACCCGGTCACGCATCGCCGGAGTCGCGGCCTGGCTCGGGATCCGCCGCGCCACCGACACCACCACCCCAGCATGATCCGCGGAAATCAAAGCGTCCGTGAGGGCCCGGCGGGTCGCGTCGTACTGGCCATCCAACGCGGCCGCGAGCCGGACCCGGGCATACGCCTCCCGGGGGCGGATCAGCAACCGGTCCCGCAACAGCGCCGCCGTCCCCACCGTCCCGTCCAGGCGGTCCACCCCCCGCACATTCAACTCCCGCACCAGAGCCACATCGACCGCGTCCAACCGGCGGACCAACGCCTCCCGCGACTCCACCGCCTCCACCACCTGCTCATCCGTCATCCCAAACAGCGCCGCATCACCATGCGCCGCCAACTGCGCATGCATGACGTCGAAAGCCCGCAGCAGCTCCGGACGGCGAATCTCACCCTCCGCGGCGACCGAACAGTTCGAACACATGTACGAACAATACGCCCGACGATCACCCCTGTCGAAGCAATATTGCGCCCGCCCACGCTGGGCAAACTGATCCGTCGCGCCGTCCCGGCGGCACTCGTCAGGGCCCGCTCCGCAGCCGAATCACAGCTTGCTGGTCGGTCCGTAAACAGGTCACGCCGGGCCCCGCGGAGGGGCCCGGCGTAAGGGAGACGAGGGCGTGACGAGCGCTCGGCCGTTAGCTCAGAAGGTGCCGATGCCGGCGGCTTCGTTGCGCTTGCGCCACTCGGCCCGGGACATCCGCGTGACGTCCACGTCCGTGGCGAGGGCCCGCAGCGCGCCGACGGTCGCCTTCTCCTTCGGCGTGTGAGCGAACGGGTCCCAGTCGAAGAACCGGGTCGCGTTCTGCCAGGTGATCTTGTGGATGTCCTCGTCCGAGCAGCCCGCGCCCTGGAATTCCTTCCAGGCGTATTCGGGCGACTCCGGCCAGGTCGTGTCGGTGTGGGGGTAGTCGCACTCCCAGGCGATGATGTCCATCCCGATGTCGTTGCGGGCCTTGAGCCCGGACGGGTCGGTGATGTAGCAGGCCAGGATGTGCTCGCGGAACACATCCGACGGAAGCTTGCCCTCGCCGAAGCTCTGGCCCTCGATCCACGACTGGTTCTGGTAGTGGCGGTCGACCCGGTCCAGGTAGAAGGGGATCCAGCCGATACCCCCCTCCGACAGCGCCACCTTGAGGTCGGGGAAGCGCCGCAGCGTCGGGCCGAACAGCAGGTCCTGGGCGGTGAGCATGGTGGCCTGGGACGGGACCACGATCAGGTGGTCGACCGGCGCCTCGGGCGCGAGCGTGATGAGCGACCAGGCCGCCCCGATGTGCAGGGACAGAATCATGTTCTCTTCGACCAGGGCCTTGAGCATCGGGTCCCAGTGCCCGGACAGGAAACTGGGCAGCCCGAACGCGTGCGGGGCCTCGAGGAAGCTGATCGACCGGCAGCCCTTCTTGGCGATCCGGTGGACCTCGGCGACGGCCAGGTCGACGTCCCACAACGGCACCACCCCGAGCGGGATGAACCGGCCCGGGTAGGCGCCGCACCACTCGTCGATGTGCCAGTCGTTGTAGGCCTGAAGCATGACCAACGAGAGTTCCTTGTTGGGCGCCTCGTTGAAGGTCCGGGCATTGAAGCCGGCCATCGTCGGGAAACACATCGAGGCCAGCACGCCGTTGGCGTTCATGTCCCGGACCCGCTCGTGCACGTCGAAGCAGGCCGGCCGCAGCTCGGACATGGTCCCCGGGTTGAAGCCCCACTCCTCGCGCGGCCAGCCGACGGTGGCCGCCATGCCGAACGGCGTCGAGGTCGACTCACCCTGGAACATCCACTCGTCGGCGCCCTGCTCGTTGCGGACGACCTTCGGTGCCTGGTCAAGCCACTTCTTGGGGACGTGGTTCTTGTACATGTCCGGCGGCTCGATCATGTGGTCGTCGATGCTGACCAGGATCATGTCGTCCATACGCATGGGTGGTTCCTCTCAGCCCGTGATGACGGGAGGCTGTCGTGGAGGTCGCCGTGGTTGGTCGGATCGAGCCCCGGCCCGAAGATCTCTCCGAGCGATCGTCATCCAGTTGTCCGCGTCGCTAAAACAACGTCGACGCACTTCCAAGGTAGCCGAGTATGCGTTTACTTGCCCTGGTAGATAGCCGATCCGGTGCTGGTGCGGGGTCGTAGCGGACCGGCGGGCCGGCACTCCCGGGCCCGTCGGCGGGCCCACGAGATGGTTTGACAGCGAGGCCAAGATTGGGGGTTGGCTGGCCCTCATGTCCGCGCAGGGCCCGAAGGAGGATGACGATGGATCACTCGGCGCCGGGTCGCTCGGAGTCGGAGTCCGGTCCGCCCCCTCTTGATCTTCGCGAGGGCATGCACACCGCCCGCTCACTGCGCCGGTTCCGGCCCGATCCGGTGTCGGACGAGGTGCTGGCCCGCTGCCTGGAGGCGGCCACCTGGGCCCCGTCCGGGTCGAACGCCCAACCGTGGCGGTTCGTGGTCCTGCGTTCTCCGGAGGTCCGCGCGATCCTGGGCCCGGCGTTCCGCGAAGGCTGGGACTGGGTCCGCTCCGCCTTCTACGGGACCGACGAGCGGCCGGCCGCCGATGACAACTCGCGGGAAGCCCGCCTGACCCGGTCCATGCTGCACCTGGTCGACAACTTCGAGGACGTGCCGGTCTACGTCCTGTTCTGCTGCCGCGTGTACGGCTACGTCCCGGAGTTCCTGGAAGGCGGATCGATCTTCCCGGCGATACAGAACTTCCTGCTCGCGGCGCGCGCCGAAGGTCTCGGCACCGTCCCGAGCACCTGGTTCACGTTCGCCGAGGACAAACTGCGCGATCAGGTCGGCATCCCGGAGGGCTGGCGGATCGCGTCCCTGGTCTCGGTCGGCTGGCCGGTCGGCAAGCACGGACCGGTCCGGCGCCGGCCCCTGCACAAGGTGACGTCCCTCAATACCTGGGACACGCCCTTCATCACCAGCGAACCCGCCACCTGAGCGGGGCGACCTCGAGAGTGCGGGTGAATCCGTGACGGTCCTGGGCGCGGTGTTCCGGCCGCAGCTGCCACCGGAGCGGCTCCGCGCGGTGGCCGGCGCGGCGGCCGACGCCGGGCTCGAGGAACTGTGGCTGTGGGAGGACTGCTTCTTCGAAGGCGGTATCGCGAGCGCCGCCGCCGCGCTGGCCGGGACGAGCCGGCTGCGGATCGGGGTCGGTCTGCTGCCGGTCCCGCTGCGCAACGTCGCCCTTACGGCGATGGAGGCGGCCACCCTGGACCGGCTGTTCCCGGGCCGGGTGACGGTGGCGGTCGGCCACGGCGTCCAGGACTGGATGGGCCAGGTCGGGGCGCGGGTCGACTCACCGGCGACCTTGCTGCGGGAGTACCTGACCGCGCTGCGCGGCCTGCTGCGGGGTGGGCCCGTCACCACCACCGGGCGCTACGTGCGGCTGGACGGGGTGCGGCTCGAGTGGCCACCGGCCGGCCCGCTCCGGATTTTCGCCGGCGTGACCGGCCCCCGGTCGCTGAGGCTGTCCGGCGAACTGGCCGACGGGACGATCCTGACCGCCGGCACGTCGCCGGACGGGGTGCGGGCCGCCCGCCGGCTGGTGGACGAGGGGCGGCGGACCGGTGGCCGTACCGACCCCCACCCGCTGGTCGTCTACCTGCTCGCCGCGACCGGGCCCGGCGCCGGGCCCCGCCTGGCGGAGGAACTGCGCGGGCAGCGCTATCCGGCCGCGCCGCAGGGCGGGGTGGCCGGCGATGCGGCGGCGGTGGCGGCCGCGGTCCGGCAGTGGGCCGAGGCCGGCGCCGACACCGTGGTGCTCCAGCCGACCAGTGACGAGCCCGACCCGGAGGGCTTCATCCGGTTCGTGGCCGGTGCGGTCCGCCCGCTCATCGGCCCGTAGCAGTCCGGGGGCCGCGGGTCGGTCCCGCCCGGCCGACGGTGAACCGGTGACCGGTCCCGGCCGTGCTCTCCAGGGACGGCGATGGGGCGAGGCGAGGAGTGACCGGCATGGCAGGCGAGAAGGTTCCGTCCCCGGCGTCCCCGGCGTCCCCGGCGTCGCCGCGGCGCCCGCCCGGCGAGATCCGGGCCCGCAGCGGGAAGAAGGAGCTGGTCGCGGCCGGCGACGTGATCTCGATCGGTTCCCAGACCTTCCGCCTGGGTGAACTCGACCGGATCGTCTACAAGGCGGCAACCCGCATCAACCAGGCCAGCTACACGATCGGGTTGGCCCAGGGCGACGCGAAAAGCACCTTCAGGTTCGACGCGTACCGCCGCGGCACGGAGCTGGACGACACCCGGGAGACGTGGAACCAGCTGGTCACGCTGCTCGAGAACGAGGCCTGCCCCCGGATCGCCCGGACCGCGACCCAGTCGATCATGATGGGTGAAACGGTCGTCTTCGGAAGCCTGCCGGCCACCCGGATCGACGCCGACTCCGAAGGGCTGCGCCAGCACCAACCGTTCGCCAAGAAGGTGCCGTGGAACCAGCTGGCCGGCGCCGACCTGCGCGAGGGCCAGGTCCGGGTGTGGACCGTCAAGGAACGGGCCGCGGGTAAGAATCCCAAGCTGCACATCGACATGGCCGGTTGGAACGCCGTCATCCTGCCGCGGGTGGTCGCTCTGCTGGCCGGCCCCCGGGCCGTGTGACCAGCTGACCGGACCGTAGGACCGACCGGGCCGCTACGGGATACGCGCCACCGCTCCGTACACGGCTGTGTCGGCGGCCGTCGGCCGGGGTTGGGTCTCCGCGTCGGCGCGCCAGTGCGCCACCGAGGTGATGCCGGGCGAGACCAGCTCCAGACCGTCGAAGAACCGCGCGAACGCGTCGTGGCCGCGGAACTGGAACGTCACGCGGGTCGCCGTGTCGGCGTCATTCACGTCGGAGGCCGTTGCCGGGGGCATGAAGTCGCTCGTGGCGTGGGACAGCACAAGATAGCTGCCGGACGGCAGGGCCGAGACGAGCCGGGAGATCACCTCGTCCGGGTGGTCATTGTCCGGGACGAAATGCAGGACCGCGACAATCATCAACGCGACCGGTTGCGAGAGGTCCAGGACCCGGGCCACCTCGGGGTGGTTCAGGATGGCGTCCGGATCGCGGATGTCGGCGTCCAGATATACGGTCGCGCCCGCGCTCCCGGAGGTCAGGAGGGCCCGGGCGTGCGCCAGCACGATCGGGTCGTTGTCGGCGTAGACGATCCGCGCCGCCGGGGTGATCGACTGGACGATCTCGTGCAGGTTCGGTGAGGTCGGGATACCCGTCCCGATGTCCAGGAACTGGTGGATCCCGGCCTCGGCGGCCAGGAACCGGGCGACCCGGCGCATGAAGGCCCGGTTCTCGACCGCGGCGACGCGGACCCCGGGAAACGCGGCCGCCACCGCGTCGCCGGACTCGCGGTCGGCCGGGAAGTTGTCTTTCCCGCCCAGCCAGTAGTCGTACCGCCGAGCCGGATGGGCAACCGAAATATCGATCCCCGGCGGTGCCCAACCCGCGACCGGGGCGGCGCCACTGACGTTCAAGCCGGGGAATCGCTCCGTGGACATTGACACCCTCCGCACCCAGACGACCGCGCGGTGGAGCATATCGGCGCCGGTCCGATCATTTCAGTACCGGGGCCTTACGAGGGCAACGTGCGGCCGATCCGGACGGTGGGATCCGGCGTCACCGCCGGCGGCCCGGACGGCGTCAACGGCGCGAGCACCAGTTGCCGCCCGGCGTGCGGCGAGGCGGCCGGGTCCCGGCGGTTCCAGGTGTGGAACGCGAGCCATCCGGTCCCGTCGGCGGCGACGAACGGTTCGGCGCCCCCCGGCCCGATGCCGTCGGGCCCGGTCCGCAGGAACGGCTCGGCCGCGGCGGTGCAGGGCCCGAGCGGGCCGGCGCAGGCCGCGGTGCCGGTCGCGTAGCCGGGACTGTGCCAGTCGCCGGCCGAATAGGTCAGGTCGAAACGGCCGTCCCGGACGAGCATGGCCGGACCTTCGACGATGCCGTCCTGCCAGGCCAGCGTCGGGTGGAGCAGCTCGACCGCCGGTCCGGCCCGGTGGCGACCGTCGGCGGTCAGCCGGGCGGCCCACACCGCCGGGACCTGCCCGGCCCGGATCCCCTCGCTCTTCCAGGTCAGGTAACGGTCGGTACCGACGGTGTAGGGGCTCGGATCGATGCTCCCGCCGGACGGGGTCTGGCAGATCAAGGGGCCGGACGAGGTGTCCACGAACGGCCCGGTCGGCGAGGTCGACGTCGCGACGGAAATACACTGGATGCCGGCGGCGGCGTCCCGGGCCGTGTAATAGAGGACAAAACCGCCGGTCACCGGGGTGACCGCCGGGGCCCAGGTCAGCAGCTGGCCGGGGACGGCCCACCGGGGCAGCACCGGCAAGGCGTCCCCGACCGGTTGCCAGGTCCGCAGGTCGGTGCTGCGCAGCACGGGGATGTTGCCGCCCGCCACCGTGTTCGTCCCGTAGGCATAGTTCACCCCGCCGACGGCCAGAACGAACGGATCGGCGAGGTTCGAGCCGCGCACCACGATGGCCGGCCGGTCATCCGGGACGCTCCCGGGACCAGCGCCGGATCCGACCGTCGCGACCGGCGCCGGGGCGGCGGCGGTCGGCGCGGCGGCGCTCGGCCCGGACGAACCGTTCGCCGCGCCCCGACCGGCCCGCCCGAGGGCAGCAAACCCGAACGCGAGTACCACCACGACCAGCACCGCTGTCCCGGCGGCCATCGTCCGGCCGCGCCGTGTCCGGCGCCGTGATCGGCGGTCGCCGGGGGACCCGGGTCCGGGTCGGCGGACCGGCGGCGGGGGATCGGCTGGCGCGGGATCGGCTGGCGGGGGCGGATCGAGCAGGTACGACATGAGCGGGATCTCCCGGCTGGGGCTCTGATGAGATACCCGCAGCCTGGCCAGGCGACATGTGTGTTCGACGTGAGGAAGGTCAGAGCCCGGCAAGAGTTCGCGGCCGCACCCGCGGAAAATGAGTTGATCGCCGGGTGCCGGGTGGATAGGAACGTCCCATGCTGCGAGGAGACACGGTCGCGCTCCGCGCCCGGCTCGAATCGGACGTCGCCGTCCTGGACGCCGAGCTCCACGATGACGTTGCCACCCGGTCACGGGCCGATTCGCGGCCCTGGCGGCCCGTCACACCGGGTACCGCGGCATCGTCCTTCGCGGTCGCCCCGCCCGGTGACGACGCGGCTCGCTTCTCGGTGGTGTCCCTCGACCACGGCGAGCTGGCCGGATCGGCGCTGCTGTGGCAGATCGACGCCCACAACCGGAGCGCCCACCTGGGCATCTCGCTACGGCCCACGTTCCGGGGGCGCGGTTTCGGCATCGACACGGTCCGCGTGCTGTGCACGTACGGCTTCGCGGTGCTCGGTCTGCACCGGCTCCAGCTCGAAACGCTCGCCGACAACGCGGCGATGGTCCACACCGCGCTGAGCGCCGGATTCACCCGGGAGGGGACGCTGAGCCGGGCCGCGTGGGTCGACGGCGAGTTCCTCGACGAGGCGATCTTCGGGCTGCTCGCCGACGCCTGGCGGACCTGACCGATCGTCGTACCGGGCATGGGTTGAACGGGAAGACAAGAGCGGCACCAACAAGATTTCTGATTCGGTGACGGTTGCGGATCATTGTCCAGGGAGCGGCCCGGCCGGCCGATCCACCGGATCGCGACCGGTAAATGTCGCCGCGCTATGACAGCGATCAGGTGCCGGACGATATGTTTACGGAGTGATTTTCGACGATCTTGCGTATCGCCTCTACGCCCGCCGGCTGCGCCGCGGACTGAAGGACGCGACGCTGCCCAGACACGTCGGCCTGATCATGGACGGGAACCGCCGGTGGGCCCGCCAGATGGGGATGGCCAACCCCAGCCTGGGTCACAAATACGGCGCCGATCACGTGGAAGACGTCCTGTCCTGGTGCGAGACGGCGGGAATCCGGCACGTCACGGTCTTCGTCTGCTCGACCGAGAACCTCAGCCAGCGCGAGGACGCCGAGATCGCGTTCCTGATGCAGGTCATTGAGCAGGTGGTCGAGGACAAGCTGGCCACCCCCCAGCCCCGCTGGCAGATCCACGTCGCCGGCCTGCTCGACGTGCTGCCCGACAGCACCGCCCGGGCCCTGAAGAACGCCGTCGAGGTCACCCGCGAGTGCACCACCGGCGCGCACGTCACGTTGGCGGTCGGGTACGGCGGGCGCCAGGAGGTCATCGACGCGCTCCGGTCACTGCTGCACGAGCAGGCCGCGACCGGCGGGACGCTCGACGAACTCGCGGAGACCCTGAGCACCGAGGACATCGCGCGTCACCTCTACACCGCCGGGCAGCCCGACCCGGATCTGGTGATCCGGACCAGCGGGGAACAGCGGATGTCGAACTTCCTCCTGTGGCAGAGCGCCTATTCCGAGCTCTACTTCTGCGAGGCCTACTGGCCGGCCTTCCGGGAAATTGACTTCCTCCGGGCCCTGCGCAGCTATGCGGCCCGGGAACGCCGGCACGGCGCCTGAGACCCGGATAAGCGGGCAGCGCGAACCGCACTGCGCGTTTCGCCCGCCTGTTCTTGTCGGAATATAAGCACCGGAAATGACAGCTCCGGCGGCCAGCCGGATCATTTCACCGACCTGACCGAGGAGTGCGGATGGGTGACAGCCCGGTGGCGGCCGGCCCCCGGCCCCGGGTGCTGGTCGTCGACGACGAGCCGAACATCGTGAACCTGGTCCGGATGTCGCTGCGGTTCCACGGCTTCGACGTCGTCACCGCCGCGTCCGGCGGTGAGGCGCTCAGGGCGGTGGCCGCCACCCGGCCGGACCTCATCGTGCTGGACGTGATGCTGCCCGACACCGACGGATTCGAGGTCTGCCGGCGGCTGCGCGCCCGGCCGGACACCGATGTCCCGGTCATCTTCCTCACCGCCCGGCACGGGCCCGCGGACAAGGTCACGGGCCTCACCTACGGCGGGGACGACTACGTGACCAAGCCGTTCTCGGTGGACGAGCTGGTGGCCCGGGTGCGGGCGGTCCTGCGACGTGCCCACCGCGGCGCCCCCGGCCCGGCCCACGTGCTGACCATCGGCGATGTCGTGCTCGACGAGGACACCCACGCGGTGACCCGGGCCGGGGTCCCGCTCGATCTGTCGCCGACCGAGTTCAAGCTCCTGCGTTATCTGCTGATCAACCCCCGGCGCGTCCTGTCCCGGGCCCAGATCCTCGACGCGGTCTGGACCTACGACTTCTCCGGCGGCGACACCGTCGTGGACCAGTACGTCAGCTACCTGCGCCGCAAGCTCGCCGCCCACGGGCCGCCCCTCATCACCACCCACCGGGGCTTCGGCTACATGCTGGCCCCGCCGGACCGCTCAGCCTGATGGCGCGACCTGACCTCCGCCGCGGCGTCAGCCTCCGGGTCCGACTGCTGGCCGGGCTGGTCGTCCTGACGACCGTCGGCATCGGCGGAACGGCGCTGGTCAGCGTGCTGGTGCTGCGCGCGTACCTGCTCGGCCGGCCCGGGGCCGACCGGGCGTCCGTGGCGACGACCGTGCACCGCCTGATGGCCGTCGAAGCCATCGCCGGGGTGGTGATCCTGGCGGTCATCGCGTCCTCGGCCTGGCTGATGCTCGGCCGGGGTCTGCGTCCGTTGCGCGACGTCGCCGAGACCGCGTCGGCGATCGCTGAGGGGGACCTGTCCCGCCGGGTCCCACCTTCCCCGGTCCGTGCCGAAACCGGTCGGCTGGCCGCCGCGCTCAACGTCATGCTCGGCCAGATCCAGGCGGCGTTCGACGAGCGCGGCCGTTCGCAGGAGCGGTTGCGCCGCTTCGTCGCCGACGCCTCGCACGAGCTGCGGACGCCCCTGACGTCGGTGCGCGGGTACGTCGACCTGCTACGCCAGGGCGCGGTCCCGCCCGGGGAGACCGACGACGCGCTGCGCCGGGTCCAGGCCGAGACCCGGCGGATGGGGGCGCTCGTCGACGACCTGCTCTACCTCGCCCACCTCGACGAAGCCCACCTCGACCCAGCCCACCTGGACGAGCGCCCGCTCCTGGACCGCACCGAGGTCGACCTGTCGCTCGTCGTGCGGGAAGCGGTCGCGGATGCGGCGGTCGTCGAGCCCGATCGCGCCATCACGGCCGTGGTTCCGACCGGCTGCGTGATCGTCGGGGACGCCGACGCGCTCCGCCAGATCGTCGGAAACCTGCTGGCCAACGTCCGGGTCCATACCCCGACCACCGCGTCGGTCACGGTCGCGGTGACCCGCACCGGGTCGACGGCCAGCGAGGTGCACCTTGAGGTCCGCGACCGCGGGCCGGGGATGCCCCCCGAGGCGGTGGAGCGGATCTTCGACCGCTTCTACCGGGTGTCCGGCAGCCGGGACCGGACCCGGGGCGGCAGCGGGCTCGGGATGTCGATCGTGGCGGCCGCCGCGGCCGCCCACGGGGGCCGGGCCGAGGTGCACTCGACGGTCGGCGTCGGCACGGCGGTCACCGTGACGCTGCCCGTCGGTCGGACGCTGCCCGTGGGTCGGACGCTGCCCGTGAGCCCGGCCCGACCGGACGACGATTCCGAGCGCTGACGCCGTCAGCCGCTGACAGGTGCGGGCGCTGACACGGAGTTCGCATGTTGGCGGGGTCTGCTCCTCCCATGACGGCTTATCTCGGGGAGTATCCGGGCCCGACCCGACCGCCGGCGGTCCGGACGGCGGGTCGCCGGCACCGGATCGTGATCGGCGCGATCGCCCTGGTCATCGTCGCGCTGACGGTCGGCGACCGGTTGCTGGTCCGGGCCGTCGACCACCGGTTGGCGGCCCGGCTGGCCTGCCTGGGGACGCTCAGCGACGGCGTCTCGGTCCGCGTCGGCGGGTTCCCGTTCCTGGTCGACGCGGTCACCGGGCGCATCCCGTCGGCCCGGGTCACCGCCGGTCGGGGCGGCCCGGGGGGCGTCCTGACCGACGTGACCGTCGACCTCCACGACCTGCGACTGCCGCCGCTGACCGGTCTGCCGGGCGGCGGGACCGCGACGAAGCTGGCCGTCGGGTCGGCGACGCTGGCCGCGACCGTCCCGCTCGGGACGGTGCTCGCCCGGCTCGCTGACGCGCCGGGCAGCCGCCCGAGCCTCCCGCGAGCGGCCGGTGGCTCAGGGCTGGCCGGCGGTCTGCCGTTCGACGCCCACCTCGACGGGATCACCCCCGGCGACGGCGGCCCCCGGGTCCAGATGTCGGTGACCGGCGCGTCCTTCAACCAGCAGGCCGCGGCCCATCCGACCTGCGGCCGGTCCTGACCGCCTTCCCCGCGCCGAACCACCCCGCGCCGAACCACCCCGCGCCGAACCACCCCGTGCCGAACCTCCCGAAGGAGACGTCGATGACCGTCGCCCCCGTCCCGAACGCCCGACCCGACACATCCGAGGGCGGCCCGCCGGCCCCGCTGCGCGGGGTCGGCGAGGTGCCCGGCCCGCGCGGCGGGGCGCTCGCGATGGCCCGGATGCTGCGGGGTGATCCGCTGGGCGGCCTGACCCGCCTGCGCCGGGAGTACGGGCCGGTCGTCCGCCTGACCTCCTGGCCCGTGTCGGCGTTCCTGGTCGCCGACCCGGCCGCGATCGGCGACGGACTGGTCGGGTCGAACCGCACCCACGCCAAGGGCGCGGTCCGGCGCGGGTTCACCGCCGGCGGAACGGTCATCCAACCGCTGACCCTGCTGCTCGGCCAGGGGCTGCTGACCAGCGCGGGCGACGTCCACCGGACCCAGCGCCGGCTCCTGCAGCCGCTGTTCCACCGCCAGCGCATCGAGGGGTACGGCGACACGTTCGCCCAGATCTCCGACGCCACGGCCGCCACCTGGCGGGACGGCCAGGCCCTCGACCTGCACGCCGAGCTGACCGAGATGACGCTCGCGATCGTGGCCCGCACGCTGTTCGGCGTGGACCTGGACAGCGAGATCGTCGCGGTCGTGCGGACCGCGATCGACGAGAACATGGCCGCCGCCGGTCGGGCCCGGACCCCGGGCTTCGAGACGATCGAACGGCTTCCCCTGGCCGGGCCCCGACGCCGCCGGGCCGCCCGCGAAGCGCTCGACCGGGTCGTCCACGAACTCATCGAGGACCGCCGCCGGGCCGGCGCCGACGGCGACGACCTGCTCTCCCTGCTGCTGGCCACCCGGGACCCCGACACCGGCGCGGGGATGGCCGACGACCAGGTCCGGGACGAGGCGCTGACCATCATGCTGGCCGGGCACGAGACGACCGCCAACGCGCTGACCTGGACCTACCATCTGCTCGGGCAGGAACCAGCGGTTGCCGCCCGGATGCACGCCGAGCTCGACGATGTGCTGGCCGACCGCCGGCCGGCCCTGGCCGACCTGGGTCGCCTGCCCTACACCGACGCGGTGCTGCGCGAGTCGATGCGGCTCTACCCGCCGGTGTGGGCGATGGGCCGGCACCTGACCGAGGAACGCGACGTCGGCGGCTACCGACTCCCGGCCGGCTCGACGCTGCTGTTCAGCCAGTGGGTCGTGCACCGCGACGAGCGCTGGTGGCCGGACCCCGACCGGTTCGACCCGGAGCGCTGGCGGGGGGCGGCCATCGGCGTCGGCGCGGCCCCGCCCGGCCAGCCGCGGCACTCCTACTTCCCGTTCGGCGCCGGCCCCCGCCAGTGCATCGGGAACACGTTCGCGCACGCCGAAGGCGTGCTGGCGCTGGCGGCCATCAGCCGCCGCTGGTCGTTCGCGCCCGACCCGGGCGTCGAGATCGTCCCGCAGCCGCTCGTGACGTTGCGACCGCGCGACGGCCTGCCGATGACGGCCCACCGCCGGCCGCCGGGACACCGCCCGGCGTGACCTGAGTCAGGAAAAGCCCGGGGTCGGGAAAAGGGCATGCGGAACAGCACCCCCGTTGCGCCGTCCCGCATGCCCATTCCGCCCTGCGACCCCCGTGCCGCAGGTTTCCTCAGCCGGGCCCGACCTCTACAGGTCCGGCCTCACCCGTCCCCCGAACGGGCACCGCTGAAGTCATTGAGGCCGGTCGCCGGCCCGTCGCCGCCCGACCCGCCCGATCCGTCATTCACCTGGTCGAGCTGCTCGAGGGCCGCAATGAGCTCGAGCACGCCACAGAACGGCACCGTGACGTTGCTCCCGCTCTCGGCAAGCGTGCCTTCGAAACGATCATCGATTCGGACAATCTCCATCTCCACCCGCATGTGGGGCCACCATTTTCTGGAGGACATCGCGGTCCGGGGCGTTCCAGTACCGCTCCGGGAAACCAGAATGGCCGAGCGGGGGCTCGGCGTCCCTAGGGAGCAACCCCAGGAAATTCGGTGGGTCCGAGGTCCCGGAACCCTGGGGTCGGCCCGGTCGTCGGGCGGTCCCACACGCGCGGTCGGCACGCGCGCAGCGCCGAGATCATGGACCAGCGCGGTCTGCTCGACCGGTTCCTCGCGCTCGGCGAACAGTTCGCGGTCGGCGGTTTCTTCGCCGGCCTCGGCAAGGCGTGGCCGACCCAGCTGGACACCGCCCATTCCTACGTCCTGGCCATCCCGCAGGCGCTCACCGAACGCCTGCTGACCGAGCACGCCACCGAACTCGGGGCCGAGATCCGGCGCGGCCGCGAACTGGTCGGGCTGAGTCAGGAGCTGCTCAGCCAGCTGCCCACCTGGTTCGGCGCGCCCGCGAGCTGAGGCCGCCGAGGTGGTTGCCGACGCAAGCGGTGTTCCCGCGGGACGTTCCGTTTCCGGGTCGGTCGGTCAGGACGGTCGGTCAGGACGGTCGGGCGACCCGGGACCGCGCGGCGTCGAGCCGGGTCGGCAGCTGGCGTCGGGAGGAGATCCCGAGCTTGGCGTACACGTTGGTCAGGTGGTACTCCACCGCTTTGCGGCTGACGTACAGGTGCGCCGCGAGCTCGGCGTTCGACAGTCCGGTGGCGGCCAGGTTGGCGACCTCGCGCTCCCGGCGGGTCAGCGTGTCCTCGACGCGCCGCCACCCGGCCCGGCTGGTTTCACCGGCCCCGGCCAGCACCTCTTCGCACCGGGCCACCCAGGGCTGCGCACCGAGGTCGGTGAAGCCCCGCAACGCCTGTTGCATCACGGTCAGCCCGGCCGGGGCCTTACCGACGGCCATGAGTACCGACGCGTGCACCAGATCCACCCGGGCCCGGGGAAACGGGCGCCCGGCCGGCAGCTGGTCGGCCACCTCGGTGACGATCCGGCCGGCCTGGGCACCGTCGCCGTCGGCCAGCAACGCCTGCGCGTAGGCCAGGCGCGCGTCCACCCCGACCAGGCCGGGCTCCGCCGGTCGGTCGGGCTGAACGCCGGCCAGCTCGCCGGCCAGCGCCCGGGCGGCCGCCACGGATCCGCCGGCCAGCAACGCCTCGGCCCGCAGGACCTGCCAGTAGCCCCGGCGGAACCGGATCCCGTTGGCCACCAGGGGCTCCAGCGCGGCCAGCACCGCCTGGGGTCGACCCTGGGACCGGGCCAGCGTCGCCTCCCCGAGCGCCAGGTAGACCTGGTTGGCCGGGGACGGCATCACCTCCCGCCAGAACCCGCCGGCCGCGAGGTGCTCGGCAGCCTGGTCCCATTGGCCCTGTTCCGCGAGCGCGCGGGCCGCCATCGAGTGCACCACCGGCAGGGCGATGGCCCGACCCTCGGCGTCGGCGACCGTCACCGCGAGCTCGGCGTGGGCGGTCGCGTCGTCCCACAAACCGACCGCCAGCTCCGCCTCGGCCAGCAGGGCCAGCGAGAACGGCAGGAACAGCTGGACCGACGCGCCGTCGGTGATGCCGGCCTCGATGGCCCGCAGGTCCCGCAGGGCCGCTTCCTCCCGCCCGGCCCAGAACTGCAGGCCGCCGCGGAGCCCGAGCAGCGGCAGGTCGTCCGGGTCGACCCGGGAGACGGCGCGCGGCAGGTGGGCCACCAGGGCGAATCCGCCGTCCAGGTCGCCGGCCGAGGCGGCGGCCATGGCGCCCAGGACGCGCGCCTCGCGCCGCCAGTCGGGCGGCGAGGCCGGATTGGCGAGCACCTCGGCCGCCTCGACCTGACCGCCGGTCCCGAGCGGCACCTTCAAGATGGCGCCGAGCAGACTGACCGCCGCCACCAGCCGGGGGTCCTGCCCACCGGCCGCGTGCCGGGCGGCGGCGGCCAGCCACTGCTCGGCCTCGTCGAACCGGCCGGAAAAGATGGCCAGGCCGGCCAGGACGGTGTCCCGGTCCCCGCTCGGGTCACATTCCCGCACCCGGGTGCCCAGTTCGTTGGCCCGGACGATGTCGCCCGCCGTGAGCAGCAGCGCGACCCCGAGCAGAAAGCGCCGCTCCGCCTTGACCGCGTCGGAGGTCACATCCGCGCCGGCCAGGAACCCGGCCGCCGCGAGCGCCGGCCGCCCGGCCTCCTGATGGGCGATCGAGGCCGACATGAGCGCCCGGGCCAGCTCGTCGTCGGGTCCCTGGGCCGCCGCGACGCGGTGCCGGAGGGCCCCGTCGCCCTGCACGTGCCGCAGCGCGGTCAGGTGGACGGCCCGTCGGCGGGAAGGGCTCAGGCCGGCCATGACCGCTCCGGCCAGCAACGGGTGGATCAGCGCCAGCCCCCGGCCGGCCGCCTCCTCGACCTCTTCGAGCAGGCCGGCGGACACCGCCTCGTCGGCCGCCGCCGCTCCCTGATCGACTCCGGCGACCGCCGCGGCCAACGGCAGCGAAGGCGTACCGCCGAGGACGGAGACCGCGATGACCAGCTCCCGGGCCGGCGCCGAGGCCGTGGCCAGCCGGGCCAGCACCGCGTCGGCCAGCGACCGGGGAACGGGCAGCGGACCGGTGATCGACACCAGCCGGTTCCAGGACAGCTGCTCGAGCAGGAGCCGGGCGTGCAGCGGATGACCGCCGGTGTGGGTGTGCAGGCGCACCGCCGAGGTGGGCGGCAGCGGACGGCCGTGCACCACCCGGGCCAGCTCGCCGACCTCGGTGACCGTCAGGGGACCGAGGTCGATCCGGGTCCCCGGCCCGTCCGCGGCCGCCAGCCGCGACCAGGCCAGGTCGACCGGCCGGGACCCACCGCGGGTCGTCACGATCACCAGCGCCTGCTCGATCCCCAGCCGGCGCACCGCGAGCTGGACGGCCCGGGCCGAGCGGCTGTCCAGCCAGTGCCCGTCCTCTATGATCAACACGACCGGCCGGCCAGGCTCCAGGTCACCGAGCATCCGGACCAGTTCGGCGGCCACCCCCAGGAACGTGGCTTCGGCGGGCGGCCCGGCCGCCAGCAGGGGAAATGCGTCCGCGCCGAGCCGGGCCAGGGCCGGGGTCAATTGCCCCAGCGCGGCGTAGCCCACCAGTCCGTCCAATTCATCGGCGGCCACCGAGAGCTGCAGAAACCCGCGCATCGCCCGGACCGCGTGCGCGACCAGAACGCTTTTGCCGATCCCGGACGGACCCGAGACCAGGACGAACTGGGCCTCGCCACCGGCGGCCCGGGCCGCCGCGTCGGCAAGCAGGTCCAACTCCGACTGACGGGCGACAAACAGATCCCGCGAACGGCCTTTCGCTTCACTCCGGCCCATCACGGTGCAACTCTAATACCGTCCGACGCTTCGTGATCTAGGAGTAAGAATCCCGAACGAACTTCACGATTGCCCAGCTCAGCCCGGTGCAACGGGCGGGCCGAGCGAATTCGGGGCACGGAAACGGGCCAGCGAGGAGCACGCGGGAAGACCACGAAGCCGACTACGGACAACGGTAGGACTGATCTTTCGGTGGGTTCCCCTCCACCGGGACGGGCGACTGGGGCATGATGTCATGAGCGGCCGAGGGCCATCCCCCGTTTGGCTCCCGGCCGCGCCTTCATTCCCAGGTGGTTTCGGCCCTGGTGCGTTACCGGATCGATGGCCCCCACGGGAGCCGGTTCGCACGACCTGACCGGCCGAGTCCGGAGGCCGACGGCGGTGTCAACGATCGAGGCGTTGCCGGCCGCGGTCCGGTCGGCCCTCGCGCCCACCCTCGGGCCGGTCACGGTCAGCGTCGGCGATCGTCTGACCAGCAGTCCGCGCAACCTGGTGGTGCGGGCGATCGTGCGGGACGACCAGGGTCGCGACCGGCCGGTGGTGCTCAAGGTGGCGGTGGAGGCCGGCGAGGGCCCGGCCCGGGAAGAGGCGGCGCTGCTCACCCTGGCCACCCACCGCGTTCCGAACGTCGTCCGGGTGCTGGCCACGGGCGCCGAACCGCCGATGCTCATCCTGCCCGACCTCGGACGGGCCCCGACCGTGGCCGACCGGCTGCTCGGGTCGGATCCCGACCGGGCCCGAGCCGCCCTGACGGCCTGGGCAGGAGCCCTCGCGGCGGTGCACGGCGCCACCGCCGGTCTGCGCGCGGCCTTCGCCGACGGCCTGGCCGCCCGGTCCCCGCTCGGGTCACCGAGCCTCGACACCGGCCCCGGGACGGTCGAGGAAGCGGTGGCCAGCCTGCGCCGGGCGCTGCCCCGCTTCGACGTCCCGCTGCCCGCCGCGGCGGTCGAGGAGCTGCGCGCGATCCCGCTCGCCCTCGACGTCACCGCCGGCGGCCCGGTGGCAATCACCCCCGGCGACACCTGTCCCAGCAACGCCCTGGAGACCCCGCACGGGATGACCCTGCTCGACTTCGAGGGCGCCGAATTCCGCCACGTGGCCTGGGACGCGGCCTACCTGCGGGTTCCGTGGCCATCCTGCTGGTGCAGCTGGCGGTTGCCGGAGGCGGTCGCCGCGCGGGCCCTCGATCACTGGCGGATCACCCTCGCGCGGACGGTGCCGGCGGTGGCCACCGCCCGGTTCGACCTCGACCTGGTCGCGGCCGCGTTCGCGTGGGTCTTCGTGTCGGCCGGCTGGTTCCTCGGTCCGGCGCTGGACGGCGATCCGCCGCCCCCCGACCCGGCCCGCCGTTCCGTGGTGCCGCGGCGGCGGGCGCTGCTGCAGCACCGGCTGCGGTGGGTGACGGAGCAGACCGCCCCGATGCCGGCGTTGCGCGAGCTGGCCGGCGCCCTTCACGAGGCCACCCGCCGGGAGTGGGGAGACCAGCCGCTGCCGCTCGCCCCCGCGTTCCGCTGACCTGTCCCCCAGCCGGCGGTGGCTGGGGGTGGCCGGCGGTCAGCGGTCAGCCGCGGCCGGTGAAGTCCGGAATGCGCACTGATGATCAGCGCTGAACGTCGTGATCGCCGCGCTGCCCGTCGGTCGGAGAGCCCTCCCGTCGGGACGCCGGACCGCGCCACCGCCGGCCAGAGCCGCCGCTGAATCCGAGGTCGCTACTGGTGTGGGCGAGCAGTTTCGCGACCGGCCCGGCGCGCAGGCCGGCCCCGGTCACCAGGAATGCCCCGAGCCGAAGAATGGCGCTCCGACCGGGCCGCGGCGGAGTCGTGGACCCGGGGGGAAGTGGAGCGGTGGACGGCGGATCGGGGAACGGCGGTGCGCGGGAAAAGGGCGGGGTGCATGGCAACCTCCCGACACCGGGCCGCCTCGTTCCTGAAAAGGCACGGGACGGTAGCGTTTCGACGGGCGCCCTTTCATCCGAATCAACCGGCCCGACCGCGGGTAGTTGCAGAAGCCGGACGATGAAGCTCGGGACGATGCCGGAAACGGCTGGCTCGGTGACTGTTCCGCGACGCGGACAGGTCTGGTGCCGAATGGTCACCCGGTCCACGGAGGCCCGGCGGTAGCCGACCGGCCCGTGCGACCGGGGACCGCGGGAAGCCCGAGCCGGGTCGGTCGCCACGCGGCCGTCGCCGAACTACCCGGCGTCGGCAGCCGAAGCGGGGGTGACCGGACGACGCAGCGGCTCGCTCACGTCGTGCAGGTGGCGCAGCGCCTGACGATAGGAGTCCAGGACACCTGTCTCGCAGTAGCTGACGTCGTGGGACCGGCAGAACTCCCGGATCAACGGCTGGGCCCGGCGCAGATTCGGCCGCGGCATGCTCGGGAACAGGTGGTGCTCGATCTGATAGTTCAAGCCGCCGAAGACCAGGTCGGTGACGCGACCGCCGCGCACGTTTCGCGAGGTCAGGACCTGGCGCCGCAGGTAGTCGGGGCCGTCGCCGCTGATCAGCAGCATCCCCTTGTGGTTCGGGGCGAAGGCGCAGCCCATGTAGAGGCCGAACAGCGCCTGGTGCAGGGCGATGAACACGATCGCCTTCACCGGCGACAGGACGAGCAGCACGATCGCGAGGTACGCGGCGAAGTGGACGAGCAGCAGGACGACCTCGAGAGCCATCGCCCGGCCTCGGCGTCCGGCCAGGGCCTGGATGCTCGCCACGTGCAGGTTGAGACCCTCCAGCAGGAGCGTCGGGAAGAACAGAACCGCCTGGTGGCGGGTGAACCAACGGGCCAGCCCCTGTCGGGGGCCGGCCTCGTCCGGGATGAAAACGAAGACCCCGGTGGCAACGTCCGGATCCCGGTCGATCACATTGGGATGGCTGTGGTGCCGGTTGTGCTTCGCGACCCACCAGCCGAGGCTCATCCCGGTCAGAAGATTGCCGTGCAGCAGGCCCAGGACGCGGCTGCTGCGCCGGGAGTTCGTCACCTGGCGGTGGCCGGCGTCATGACCCATGAAGGCCAGTTGGGTGAATATCACCGCCAGGAACACCGCTGTTACCAGCTGCCACCAGGAGTCTCCGAGCTCGAAGAACACGGCCCATCCGGCGACCAGGAGCCCGATGTTGCCCGAAATTCGGGCCACGTAGTTCGCGACCCGCCGGTCCATCAACCCGGAACTCTTGACCAACCGGCATAGTTCCGCGTATTCACTGCCACGGGAGACTGTGTCTGCTGCGCACTGTTCGGCCGGTTGAGCGGGCAGCAGGAGCGATTTCTCACGAATTTCGGCAACAGTATCAACAGCCATGGTGGTCCCTTCGGGTGGGGTTTCTCAGCGAAAACGAACCCGAAGCAGCCGAAGGCGCGTGACCAAGGCGAGAACACAGGCGCTGACGTATAGGGCGAGGCTACCCTGCCAGCCGTTGATGAGAACGCTCGGCGCCCGAAATAACGATGGAACTGGACCGGGACGGCTTCCGTCGGGCGGGAACCCGGGTTGGGGACACCGCCCGGACATTCAGCGGACGACGCCCGGACTGTCCCCGTTTCCATTGCCTACCACGGAAAGAGCACCGGACTCGGGGACCACCGCAGCGGCCGGGTCTCCTTCGTCCCGTGCGGAGGACCCGACCCCCACACCGGTGCCCGGGTCGGCCGGAACCGGGTCGGCCGGGCTGGCGCCCGGGTCCGCCGGGCCTGAGCCCGGCGGTGTCGTCGAGGGCTCGGGGGCCGTCCCGGTTGCTCCGGCCCGGTCGGTGACCGCCGGCGCGACGGGTGCGACCGGGGCCGCGGCACTGTTGGTGGCCTGGTCGAAGAATCGCAACAGCTCCACCGGGAACGGCATCACGAGCGTGCTGTTCTTCTCCGCCGCCACGTCGACGACCGTCTGGAGCAACCGCAGCTGCAGCGCGCCGGGGGTGGCGGCCATCGCCTCCGCGGCCTGGGACAGCTTCTGCGACGCCTGGAACTCGCCGTCGGCCGCGATGACCCGCGCCCGGCGCTCGCGTTCAGCCTCGGCCTGGCGGGACATCGACCGCTTCATCGAATCGGGCAGGGCGATGTCCTTGACCTCGACCCGCTCGATCTGGAGCCCCCAGGGCTCTTCCGTCGGAGCGTCGATGACGCTCTTGAGCTGGAGGTTGATCTGCTCACGATCGGACAGCAGCGTGTCCAGATCGGCCCGGCCGATGACGGACCGCAGCGAGGTCTGGGCAACCTGGGAGACCGCGTTCGGGTAGTTCCGAACCTTGACGATCGCCTTCATCGGGTCGATGACCTTGAAGTAGACGACCGCGTCAACCGTCAACGTCACGTTGTCCTTGGTGATGGCGCCCTGGGCCGGGACGCCGAGGACGACGGTCTGCATGTTGACCTTTACCAGGCGGTCGACGCCGGGAACGATTCTGTTGAGGCCTGGACCACGCACTCCTGGCCGGGCCCGACCGAACCGGAACACGATTCCCTGCTCGTACTGCTCGACCCGCCGCAGGCTCGAGAGGGCAAATATCACGGCGAGAACGACCACGACGATGACCACGGCTACCAAGGCGCCCATCACAATCCCCATCGCTGAGCCGGCCGGCTGGCATCTCGGCAGTAACGATGTCGTCGCACCGGACAAGTCCACCCTACGCCTAAAAGGGCTGGATCTTCCGTCGACAACAACCCTGTCCCGGACCGGGAAATCGGGCTCCGCCGCTCGGAAAACGCGGGCCCGCCGATTGATCCACCCACCCCCAGAAGTGGCGCCGGCTCAGCGGTATTGGCGGCCGCGCACCCCGAGCGGCGCCCCGCGGACCGCTACCCCAACGCACCGGGGTCACGACCACCGAGTCGGGCGCCCCCCAGATCCGCGCGTTGACCGGCGGCGAAGCCGGCCGGGGCACCGCTGCCGGACAAGGTCCGCGCTCTCGAGGACGTGATGCGCGGATAGGCGGTGGACAGCCGGCGATCCACCAGATCGGCCCGGTCGGCCAGAACGAGCGCCAGGGACCGGCCCTGAGCGGAGTCCTCCCCGGCGTGCCCACCGCCACGGCCCTGGGCCCCATCGGCGCCGGAGTCCCCGGCCGTCCGGCCGGCCGCCCGCCGCCGGGCGGCCTCCTCCGCCTCCACGAGGCGGCGGTGCACGGCACCCGAGAACCCCGCGTACCAGGAGCGGCGGTAGGCCCGCACGTCCTCACCGGAGCGGGGACGGCTGACCGCCAGCCCGTGAGCGGCCTGGACCAGCAGCGACGTGTACAGCAGGTCCGTGCGCTGGAGATCGGAACCCATGCCGAACACGTGCAGGCCGACCGTCCGCCGGCCGGCCTGGACGGTTTCCCGGCGGACGGCGCGACATCCGAAGGCGGAGGCCACCGCCCAGAGCAGGCCGGCCTTGTCGCGGGCGTAGGGCGGATCGAGCGCGATGAGGACGTCACCGGCCGGGTCGGTGCCCGGCTGGACCGCGGCCAGGAGGGCCCGGTCGACGCCGTAGCGGGCGATCAGGTCCGCGACCTTGGCGTTGTAGGCGTCGGCTTCCGCCGGGGTGACGGCCGGGTCCTCGGCCTTGGCGAGCAGCTTGCGGATGCGGTCGAGCAACCCGTCGGGATCGGACGAGGTGGACATGCGGTGTGGTCCTCCGGCACGAGGGGACAACCCGAGATCGACGGTCGTCGCCGAGTGGAACCTGGGCCGAGCATCGCTCGGGGATCTCCGGGCGCGCCGGCCAGTCGTGGCCGGACCGCACCGGGCAGCTCTTGCAGAAGGTACGCAGCGCAGGCAATGCGGCCGGGGGCTCGCGCGGGCCGTAGTGGCCCGATCAGTAGCCCCGCCGACGAACGGCCTGTGGTTCGCGGTCAACAGTGCTCGGCCACCGACCGACGGTCAACAACGCACCACCGACCTGTGGACAATCGGTGCCTGGGGACAAACCGGCCGGGACGCGCAGCCGCCCGCGCCGGGTCGCGCCGGACCGGGAGCGGGAACAGGCTCGCGGTTGTTGAGTGACGCAGATCACAGCGACTCGGACCGCTGATCTGAACGTTGGCCGCACCGGCAATGAGCCCGGGGCGGTAGGCGTGTCAGACCTTCGACCAGGTCGTGCCTTACCTGGCCGAAGGTCCGTCACACGTCATACAAGTGCCGGGCGCGGTGCGCTGGTCGGGTGACCCGCGCACAGCCCCGCGACGAACCCTGCCGCGCAAACGCGCGGCCGGGTCGCCCGGCGATCTTCCGTCAGACGTCCCCAACGCTCGGCACGCCCTTGAGCAGCGCGCGAACTTCCGCTTCCCGGTAGCGCCGATGGCCACCGAGGGTGCGGATCGAGGTGAGCTTGCCGGCCTTCGCCCAGCGAGTCACCGTCTTGGGGTCAACTCGGAACATCGTTGCCACTTCCGCCGGAGTCAACAGCGGCTCGGCATCTGGCGTTCTCGTCGTCATTGTGTGGGCCTCCCGTCACAGAGCGTTGCTCCGTCCCATACAGATCGTGCATCCTGCGGGGGCATTTCGGACATGGCACGTCAGGACCATCTGCTGACTAGTCACGCCTCGTCCGAACCGAGCGAATACACAGAGTCAACGTGCCCCCGAACCCAACGGGTACTCGCCCTGCCCCAGCCCAGACAACGGGGTCGCAACCCCCCACGTTCCCGGCGAGAAGGTACTTTCGGTCACAGAACTGAGCAAGCCGGTCAGCTCAGAGACTCCACGGACTGCAGAGGCCGCCACCGCTCAAGGACCCGCTCGTACGCCTCCGACGCCGCGTCGGGGTGACCGCCGGCCAGCGCGGTCACGGCCTCGGCGAGGTCGGCGACCGAGGTGTCGGCCCGCAGTTCGTCGTCGTCAACCAGATCGACCAATCGGTCGTAGTCCAGTTCCACCTGGCTGTGGGGGTGGAACTCCTCCAGCCACCGGCCCAGTTCCAGCAGGCCGTCGACCGCCGGGCCGTCCCCGGAGTTCTGCCGCACGGTGTCGAGAGCGGCCAACGCCCGGGCGACCCGGCGCCGCGCGTTACCCATCCGGGTCCGGTAGACCAGCGACCGCTCCGCGGCGTCGCCCGTCACCAGCAGGCGCTCCCGCGGATCGAACGCGACGAACCAGGGCGGGGGAACGAGCCAGGTGCAGGTCTGGACGTAGATCTTGATCGTCGGCCGGCGGGCCCGCCAGCGACCCAGCTCCCGCTCGCCGGCATCCACCAGGGGGCGGGGCAGGAACGCGTCGGCCACCGGGCCCGGCAGGCCGTCGCGAAACTCGACCGCCGCCTGCCAGACCCGCACCTGCGTGTTCCACGGGCAGACGAACACGAGGCCGTCCGCGCGGTGCACGAAGGCTCCCTCACGCTGAACGTCGAGGGAGGGCCGGATCACGGCCGCGAGGGACGACTCCCGCTCGCGGCGGGTCCCGACCGACCGGGACAGGACGTCCGGGCGCGACGCGTACCGCTCCCAGCGCGCCCGTTCCGTCGGAACGAACGCCGCCAGCGGTTCGTAGACCCGCAGGAACGCCGCCGGGCTCACCACAGGGGCCACACCGTCGATCCTGGCACGGGTATCGATCGGGGTTCGCCGGACGGGGGCCCCGGGTCTCGGCCGGCGGCCGGCCGCGCCGGTCCCGACGCCGGGCGGGGCGACCCCGCCGACCTCATCCGGCCGGGTCCGAAGCCCGGTTCGACGACGCCCCAGGATGTGTCCGGGTTGGCGTGCCGACGACCGCCCGATCCCTGTAGTCTCATGAGGCACGAGATAGCGGAGCATCGGGGCGGGTCCCCGTCGTCATGTCCGAGGGGGTCGAGCCATGGGGCGCGGCCGAGCGAAGGCCAAGCAGACGAAGGTCGCTCGGGACCTGAAGTACAACTCGCCGAACATGGATCTTGATCGGCTTCGGGCCGATCTGGGCACCGGCGAGAGCCACGAGCACAACACCGAAGACGCTTTCGAGGATGACGGCGATCTCGCGGACGAGGACGACGAGTGGTCGACGTCGCATTGATCCTGCGGGTGGTCGCGGGCATGGCGCGGTGTCGGGCTTCGCCGTAGCGACTGGCCCGTCCAGCCGGCGGCCGAGACCGTAGGACGTTTGTTGCTCCCCATGCTGCGGCACGCAGCGTGGGGAACATCACCAGTGGGTCAACGGCCGGTCCGGCGATGTAGTACCTGCGGAACGTGACGCACTGCTAACTTTGCGTTATGTCACCTTCGTCCGTGGACCGGCCGGATGACGCACCGGTCAGCCTGACCGGAATCCTGCGGAACCGCGAGTTCCGAGGGATGTACTTCGCGCACCTGGCCTCGATCGTCGGTGACCAGGTCGCGAAGGTCGCCTTGGCGATCCTCGTCTACGACCGCACGTCCTCGGCGGCGCTGTCGGCGTTGGTGTACGCGCTGACGCTCTTACCGTGGCTGGCCGCGCCGTGGCTGGCCATTCTGGGCGACCGTTACCCGCGGCGCGACGTGCTGGTCGGGTGCGACATCGCCCGGGCGGTGGTGGTCGCCCTCATGGTCGTTCCGGGAATCCCGTTGGCGGTGTTGCTGCCGCTGCTCGCCGCGGTCAGCCTGCTGGCGCCACCGTTCGAGGCGGCCCGCTCGGCCTTGCTGGCCGACCTGCTGACCGGGCCGCGCTACGTGGCGGCGACGACGCTCACCCAGTTGAGCAGCCAGGGCGGCCAGGTGCTCGGGTTCGCGGCCGGCGGGGTGATCGTGTCCACCCTGCGGGTCCGCGGCGCCCTGGCCCTCGACGGCCTGACATTCCTGGTCTCCGCGGCGATGCTCCTGCTGGTCGTGCGAAGCCGCCCGGCCGCCGCACCCCGGCCCCCGGCCCGCCGCCGGCCGCCCGGCACCCAGACTTCGCCCAGCACGCCGGAACCCGCGTCGCCGCAACCCGCGTCGCCGCAACCCGAGTCGTCGGAACGGGCGCCGTCGGAACGGGCGCGGTGGAACGACGGCCTCACCTACGTCCTGGGCGACCCGGTCCTGCGCTCGCTCGCGCTGCTGGTCTGGATCATCGTGTTCTTCGCCATCGCTCCGGAAGGCCTGGCGGTCGCGATCGCCCACCGCCACGGTCGGGCGAACCTCGACGCCGGTCTGCTCACGGCGGCTGTCCCGCTGGGGGTCTTCGCCGGCACCTTCGCCGTGGGCCGACTGCTCCCCCTGGCTGGCCAGCTCGCGCTGATGCTCCCGCTGGCCCTGGCGGGGACCGGCGCGTTGGGCCTGACCGCACTCGTCCCCAGCGTCCCGGGGCTCATGGCCCTGTGGGGGCTGGCCGGCAGCGGACTGGCGTTCAACCTGCCGGCCAATGCCGCGTTCGTGCGCGCGACGAAAAACGAGATGCGCGCCCAGGCGTTCGGGGTGGCGTCGGCCGGGCTGCAACTCGCCCAGGCCGCCGGACTGTTGGTCGCCGGTGTGGCCGCCGACCATCTCGCACCACGGACGGTAGTCACGCTGGCCGGTGCGGCCGGCTCCTGCGCGGTGATCGGACTGTGGGCCACCTGGCCCCGGACAAACGTCGTGCAGGCTCTCAAGTTCGGACAAAAACCTGACATTTCGTGACTCTTAGTCACTGAAACGAGTCAGAGGATTGCTTTAAGTGACGTCCGGGCTAATCTGAAAGCAGCGAAACGAGCCGGGCGGCGCGCGCAACCCGATCGCATCGCTGACATCCAGTAATCGATTCGCTGTTCATCACGCCGCGACGGACCACAACGCTCGCGCTCCGCGGTGACTACTAAGCGTCGAAAGGAGGGTACCGTGAGCAACTGGATCTGGGGCTGAACCCACTCGGACACAAAACCTTCGAATCGCCAGGATCGTAAAGGGACAAACGACATCTGAGCCATCAACGGAGCAACCACTCCGGCAGGCCGGTACGACAGGGGACGACCACGTGGTCGCCCCCTGTCGCCGCGTTCTGCGCGCCCCATGGGATACTGATTCGGGTCCCTTGGGTTCGATGTCCACTACGCACCAGATCCGGATCTCCCGGGGCCCACGACGCAGGGTCATCCGGGTGGGGCAGATTACGACCTGACCGCCCGATGGAACGTCGAGGCGAGGGGCAGGTCCCATGTCCGGAGCGCCGCCCAGGACGCCGGCCCCCGCCGGGCTCTCCCCGATCGCCGCACGGGCCCGCAACGTCAACCTCGTGGTGGCGACCGTCTACGTCGCCGGGCTGATCTGCATCGCGATCACGTCGCTCATCGCCTCGAGCCGACCGGTTCCGTCCGTCACGGCCTTCGCGGCCGCCGCCGGCGTGATCTTCCTCGGCGAGATGCCGCTGCTGCGCATCCGTGTGCAGGGCCAGCGCGTGTCGATGGCCACCGGCGAAGCGACCTTTGTCCTGGCGTTGGCCATCCTGCCCGGCTTCTGGCTGGTCCCGACGGTGACCGCGGTGGTCCTGGCGCTTTATGCGATCCGGCCGATGGGGCCGATCAAAACGTTCTTCAACGGCGCGGCGATGGCCGTGGGGGTCAGCCTCGGATGCCTGGTCGCCCACGCGATCGGGGGAACCGCGGCGCTGCCGGCCGCCGCCGGCTATCCGGCCGCGGCCGCGGGCGCCGTCGCCTACGGCATCTGGACCCTGATCCCGGTGACGGCCGTGGTGAGCGCCGCCTCCGGCCTGTCGTGGCCTACCCAACTGCTGGAGGCCTTCACATCCCGGCGGATTCCCATGGCGGCCGGCTCCGCGACGGTCGGCGTGATGATCCTGGCCCTGGCCCACTGGAATCCGATCGCCCTGGTCGTCGTACCACCGGTGCTGCTGGGCATGTGGAGCGCGTACCGGGCGAACGTACGGTCGGTCGAGCAGCGCAACGACTGGCGGGAACTCAACGCCGCGGCGAAGGATCTCGCCGATTTCGACGATCGCACCGGGCTGTCCCGGGTCCACGAGCGGGCTGGTCAGCTTTTCGGAGCGACGACGGTGAACGTCCAGCTCGACCCGGTCTCGGCCGAGGAACTGGCCGAGCTGTCGGCTGAGCCCAAGCCGCCGCCGGCGCCGGAGGCCGCGCGGTCCCGCCTGACCGCCCTGCGGCACCGGACCCGATCCACCAACATCAGCGGCCGGAACGCGCCGCTGATAGCTGGCCGGCTACCCATCGGCGAACTGCAGCTGACCTTCGCCAGCCCGGTCGCGTGGACCGAGCACGACGACCAGGTGCTCGCCGCGTTCGCCCACACCCTGTCCTCGGCCATCGTGCGCGGTCGTTTGTACGAGCAGGCCCGGCGGCAGGCGGTCGAAAAGGAGCATGAAGCCACCCACGACGCCCTGACGGGGCTGGGCAACCGGCGCCTGCTGCTCGAGAACGCCGGCCAGTTGCTGGCCGCCGGAGGGCCCGACTGCTTCGGCCTCCTGCTGATCGACCTCGACCGGTTCAAGGAGGTCAACGACACTCTCGGACACAGTGCCGGCGACCGGCTCCTGCGGGGCGTCGCGCACCGGCTGCGGGACAGCGTCCGGACCGGCGACGTCGTGACCCGCCTCGGCGGCGACGAATTCGCGGTCCTGGTCACCGGGATCGACCACGCCGCCCAGGCCGAATCGGTCGCGGCCGACCTGGCCGAGGTACTGGCCCGACCAGTCGAGGTGGACGGTCTGCGGCTCGCCGTCGAGGGCTCCGTCGGCGTGGCGCTCTACCCCGAGGACGGCCGGAACGTCGAGGAACTGCTCTCCCGGGCGGACATCGCGATGTACAAGGCGAAGGGTTCGCACCCGCGGTGGCAGCGGTACAAGGCCAGCCGCGACGACTCCACGTTGGACCGCCTGGCGCTGGTCGCCGAGCTACGGCCGGCGATCGACGAGGGCCAGCTGGTGCTCTACTACCAGCCGCAGACCGAGCTCCGGACCGGCCGGGTGACCGGGGTCGAGGCGCTGGTCCGCTGGATCCACCCGGTCCGCGGCCTGCTGACCCCCGAGACGTTCGTGCCCGCCGTCGAACAGTCCGGCTTCGTCCAGGAGTTCACCCGCGCGATCCTGCGCCAGGCGCTCGAGGCGTGCGCCGGCTGGCGCGAGGCCGGCTATGACGTCGGCGTTTCGGTCAACCTGTCGGCCCGCAACCTGCTCAACACCGACCTGCCCGGCGAGGTCGCGCAGCTCCTGCTGACCTACAAGATCCCAGCGCCGGCGCTGACGTTGGAAATCACCGAGACCGCGATGATGGCCGATCCGGACACCGCCAAGCAGCTCCTGGTGTCGCTGTCCGAGATCGGCGTCCGGATCGCGGTGGACGACTTCGGCACCGGCTACTCATCCCTGACGTTGCTGCAGCGGTGCGTCCTGCACGAGGTCAAGGTGGACCGGGGCTTCGTCCAACGGCTGCTGCTGGAACGCAGTGACGCCGCGATCGTCGCCGCGACCATCCAGCTCGCGCACAGTCTGGGGCTGACGGTCGTCGCCGAGGGCATCGAGAGCCAGGATCTCCTCGAGGCGCTCGCCGCGCTGCACTGCGACTTCGGCCAGGGCCTGCACATCGGGGGGGCCATGCCGCTGGCCGCGCTCACCGACTGGTTCGACCACGAGGCCAACACCGTGCGTACCGACCGGGGCCCCGACGCCCGCATCCTGCCGCTGCACCCCCGCCGGCCCGCCACGGGCTAGACCGCCGGACCGCGCCCACCGGCGCCGGGAACCGGGGCCGGTGGTCCGATCTGGCCGGTACCTGGTGACGAATCGGCCCGCACGCCCGATGATCCTCGGATGTCGGTCTACCAAAGCTCACGCAGGAACCGGTACGGCCGGACCAGACTCGTGGTGGGCGGCGGCCTGATCGCGCTCGGTGCCACGCTGGCGGCCGGCTGCTCGGCGGGCTCCTCCGTCGGCACGCCCCGGACATCGGCGCCCGCCAGCCGGACGGCCGCCAGCGGTGCGGCGGCGGCCCGGAGCGGGTGCCTGCCCGCCGGTGATCCCGCGGCGTCGGTGGCCGGCGGATACGGCGTCGGCCGGATCACCACCACGTTCGTCGACCGGTCCCGACCGACCAACGCCGACGCGACCCGACATCTGCCGCGCAAGCCGACCCGCACCATCCCGGTCACCATCAGCTACCCCACGGCCCGCACCGGATCGACCGCCACCGCCGCGCCCGCCACCCCCGACGCACCGGCCGCCCCGGGCCGGTTCCCGCTGATCGTGTTGTCCCACGGGGTCACCGCCAACGGTTCCGTGGCCGCCACCTTGTCCGAGCCCTTCGTCCGGGCCGGCTACGTCGTCGCCACCCCGACCTTCCCGCTCAGCAGCGGCCCGACCGGGAACATCTTCGACCTGCCGAACCAGCCGGCCGACGTCTCCTTCGTCATCACCTCGACGACCGCCCTCGACCGGCAGACCGGTACCCCGCTGGCCGGGCACCTGGCGGAGAGCTGCGTCGCGATCGCCGGCCATTCGCTCGGCGCGGCGACCACCCTGGCCGCCGCCTATCTGTCCTGCTGCCGCGACGCCCGGGTGAAGGCGGTGATCTCGATGGCCGGCGTCCTGGTCCCGTTCTCCGGCACGTTCGCCGGGGCCCCGCCCGTCCCGCTGCTGCTGCTGCACGGCGACCGGGACCCGACCGTGCCGATCGCCGACAGCCAGCGGGCGTTCGACACCCTGCCCGGGCCGCGGTACTTCGTCACGCTCCACGGCGCCAATCACAATTCGATCTTCGCGCCGCCGGCGGCCGCCGTCCTGGAGCATTCGATCATCAGCTTCCTCGACGACTACCTCAAGGGCGACGGGACGCAGCTGCGCGCGCTGCCGTCCTATGTGCGCGGGTCGGGCGTCGCTTCGCTGGTCACCGCCCCGTAGCGGCCGGGCTCGTCAGTCGGGTCGTTTGTGGTGCGGCAACAGGCTCGGATGGCGGCGCCGCAGCAACGCCCACAGGCCGGCGGTAAGCGCGGCGGCCACCAGCGCAACCAGGGCTGCGATGCCGAGCACCCGGCGGCCGGTTCCGGAGCCGTGCCGGGTCGCCGGGACCGTCGACGGCGACGCGACCGCCTGGGCACCGACCGGGTGGGCGCCCACCGCCGGCGGGCCGGTCACGGCCGGGTGGGCGCCGTCGGCGGTCAGCAGGGCGACCAGGGCCCCGGGCCCAGCACCCGCTCCGGTCGCCCCGGGCGCGGCGGCCGCCGGCCGGGACGACGCGGGGGCGGCCGATCCGGGCCGGTACCGCTCGACGGTGATGCCGGCGATCTGGAACTCGGCCGGCAGCGGCGTGGCCGCGTCGGGCACGCCGGTCAGCGCGTCGCCGTTGTTGACCTGGATGGCCAGCCAGCGCGGCCCGGCGTAGGACTGCGGCCCGCGGTAGAGCACCCGACCGTCGACCGTCAGGGAAACACCCGTCGGCGTCCAGGTCAGCACGTAGGTGTGGAAGGCGTCGGAAAAGGTCCCGACGCTGTTCGCGCGGATGGTCCCGCCGCCGTAGCCGTTCGTGACGTAGGCCGTTTCCGGGCCGGGCGCGAGCAGCTCGACCCCCGACCAGCTCCCCTCACCGCCGGTGGTCGGCCAGAGCGAGAAGCCGCTGTCGATGCCCCGCCCGCGCGGGATGCGGGCCCGCACGGTCCACCGGCCGTACGTCTGGGGCCGGCTCTGGCAGCCGATCGCTCCGGTCGTGTACTGCTTGCCGCCGACCGCTTCACGGCGCGTGACCAGCCGCAGCAGCCCGCCGGACACGACGACGTCGGCGGGCGTCCAGTAACTGGCCCCGCCGCCGTACGGGCCGTTGTAGGGCCGGCAGCCGGCCGGTAGGGATCCGGCCGCGAAGGTGGCCCGCCACTCCGGCGCCCACCCCGCTCCCGAGGTCGCCCCGGCCCCGGCCGCGGCCGCGACCGGGGCCGGCGGCGCGGCGTGCGCACCCGCCGCGGTCGCGCCCGCGAATCCGACGCCCGCGAATCCGACGCCCGCGAATCCGACGACGAGGACGAGCGCGGCTCGGGCGGACAGGCTCCGGACCGTCCACCGGCCCCGGATGCCCATCACAGCGCCCGAACCTAGGCCACCCCCCGGCGACCGGTTCCGACGGGCGGCGACCGACACCCACGGTGACCAGTGGGTGGACGAGCGACTCAGCCCGCGTGCCTTCCCACCAGCCGCGCCCGTCCCGGCCCGGCATCATCGGCCGCGCCTTCACCGGCGTCCGGCTCCGCCGCGACGTCGCCCGCCACCCAGGCCGGCACTCCGCGCTCGCCGAGCAGCGCCACAGCGGCCGCGGCGCTTTCGGGCGCGACCACGGCGATCATCCCGACCCCCAGGTTGAAGGTGGCCTCCACGGCGTCCGACGGCACGCCACCGCGGGCGGCCACGTAGTCGAAGATCGGGGACCGCGTCCAGGTCCGCCGCTCAACCGTCGCGAGCCGGCCGGCCGGTATGACCCGGGCCAGGTTGGCCGCCAGTCCACCCCCGGTGATGTGCGCGAACGTGCGCACCCCACCGGCGGCGGCCAGCGCCAGGCAGTCGCGGGCGTAGATCCGGGTCGGCGTCAGCAGCGCCTCGCCGAGGGTCCCGCCGAGTTCCGGGACGACCGCGTCCAGGCTGGCCCGCGCCGCCACCGACAGCCCCCCCGGCCGGCCGGCCTCGACCGGACCGAACAACGCGTGGCGGACCAGCGAGTACCCGTTCGAGTGCAGCCCCGAGGAAGCCATCGCGATGAGGGCGTCGCCGGACCGGACCCGTTCCGGCCCGAGCACCGCGTCCGCCTCGACGACCCCGATCCCGGTCCCGGCCACGTCGTAGTCGTCAGGGGCCATCAACCCGGGATGCTCCGCGGTCTCCCCGCCGACCAGGGCACAGCCGGCCTGCTCGCAGCCGGCGGCGATGCCGGTCACGATCGCCGCGACGCGTTCCGGGACCAGCGCGCCGCACGCGATGTAGTCGAGCAGGAACAGCGGCTCGGCCCCGCAGACGACCAGGTCGTCGACGACCATGCCGACCAGATCGAGCCCGATCGTGTCGTGCACGTCCAACGCCCGGGCAATGGCGATCTTGGTACCGACGCCGTCGGTGGACGACGCGAGCAGGGGCGCCCGGTACCGGCCCGGATCCAGCGCGAACAACCCGGCGAAGCCGCCCAGCCCGCCGACCACCTCCGGCCGCCGGGTCCGCGCCACACTGGCCCGCATGAGTTCGACGGCCCGCTCACCGGCGTCGACGTCGACCCCGGCGGCCCGGTAGTCGACCGGCGCGTCGGCGTCCGCGGTCACGGTCGCAGGAAGCCGGCCGGCTGGCCGTCGACCAGGAATTCCTCGACGCTGACCTCACCGAGCGGGTCCAGGTCGCTGAGCACCACCAGATCGTCGGGCGACGGGTCCCCGCCGTTCATCCCGCCGGTGACCTCCCGGCCGAGCCCCTCGAGCAGGTACTTGCCCTGGTGCCCGACGGCCGGCAGCGGCACCGGGTAGATCCCGTCGAAGCAGGCCCGGCACAACTCGTCGGCCGGCTGCCGGGACGCGGCGACCAGTCCGTCCAATGAGACGTAGGACAGCGAGTCGGCGCCCAGCAGGGCCCGGATCTGTTCCACCCCGAGCCCATTGGCGATCAGTTCCGCGCGGCTGGCGAAGTCGATGCCGTAGAAGCACGGCCAGCGCACCGGGGGGGACGAGATGCGCACGTGCACCTCGGTCGCGCCGGCCTCCCGCAGCATTTTGACCAGGGCCTGCTGGGTGTTGCCGCGCACGATCGAGTCGTCGACGACCACCAGGCGCCGGCCGGCGATCACATCCCGCAGGGGGTTGAGCTTCAACCGGATCCCCAGCTGCCGGATCGTCTGCGACGGCTGGATGAAGGTCCGCCCCACGTAGGGGTTCTTGACCAGTCCGTCGCCGTAGGGGATCCCGCTGGCCTCGGCGAACCCGACCGCGGCCGGCACTCCGGACTGCGGGACCGGAATGACCAGGTCGGCGACGGCCGGCGCTTCCCGGGCCAGCACCCGACCGACCTCGACCCGGGTCGCGTTGACCGACCGGCCGGCAATGGTCGTGTCCGGGCGGGCCAGGTAGACGTATTCGAACAGGCAGCCGTGCCGGGTGACCGGGGCGAAGTGCCGCGACCGGACGCCGTCGGCGTCGATCGTCACCAGCTCGCCCGGGTCGACCTCGCGGATGAACCGGGCCCCGACGATGTCGAGGGCGGCCGTCTCACTGGCCACCACCCAGCCCGTTTCTATCCCTTCGGAGATCAGCCGGCCGAGCACCAGTGGGCGGACCCCGTGCGGGTCGCGCGCCGCGTAGAGGGTCGAGCTGTCGCAGAAGACCAGGGAGAAAGCCCCCCGCAGCAGGGACAGGACGTCGGCCGCCGCGTCGGTCAGGGTCGGCCCGGGGTGAGCGGCCAACATCGCGGTGATGAGGTCGGAGTCGGTGGTCGAACCCATCGGGTCGCCCGGACCCGAGGCGAGCCGAGCGGCCAGCTCGGCGGTGTTGGTCAGGTTGCCGTTGTGCCCGAGGGCGACGTCCCCGAAGGCGGGCGACGAACGGTAGGACGGCTGGGCGTTCTCCCAGGTGCAGGACCCGGTCGTCGAGTACCGGGTGTGGCCGACGGCCAGATGACCCTGCAGACTGCCCAGGGTGATCTCGTCGAAGACCTGGGCGACCAGCCCGAGATCCTTGTAGACGAGAATCGAACGGCCGTCCGCGACCGCTATCCCGGCGGCTTCCTGGCCGCGGTGCTGCAGCGCATAGATGCCGTAGTACGCGAGCTTCGAGACCTCTTCGTCGGGTGCCCAGACGCCAAAGACGCCGCAGGCGTCCCGGGGGGCGGGGTCCGGGTCGGTGGATGCTGGCAGGGCTTCGGTGTCGGCCACCGTGGCTCCTCCGGGATCAAGCACGAGGTATCACGAACAGCACGAACTGTCACGAACAGCCAGGCGATCTGAGCCGCGGGACGTCAGGAAACGGCACTGCTGGTGGAGCAACCGGCGGGAACAGGCACCGGACCACCCACGCTAGCAGCGGACGGGCCGGGGAGCCGTTTCGTCCAGCGTGTCCCGCCGCCGGCCCGCGGTCCCGGCGGATCAGCCGGACGGCCGGTGGGCGGCCGAGCGGGCCGAGGAAGGCCGCCGGGGCGAGCCGGACTGCGCGGGCGGTACCGGCCCCGGTTCCGGCGACGACGCACCCGCGGCCGGCCCATCGGAGGACAGCCGATCGCCGGACGCCTGCTTCGGCGGTGAGGTCGGCGGTCCGGACGGCCCGCCGCGGGCCGGGTCGGGCCCCTTGGCCGACCGGGCCTCGTCGGCCGCCAACACCTCGACCGGCGCCGACGGCCCCGAGGACCCGGCCGACCCGGAGTCGAGCATGATCAGATCGGTGCGGGTGATCAACCCGGCGGCAATCACCCACTCGCCGAGCCGCACGATGTAGTCCGGCAGCCGCCGGGGCGGCCCGCCCGGCTCCTCGCGGGCCAGCCCGGGCACGCCGAGCCCGGCCAGGTTGTTGCGCACCGTCGCGAGGCGCGACCGGACGTAGTTGTCGTCCCGCTTGACCCGCAACGCGATCTCGCGATAGGTCGGGAACGGCTCATGCGGGTTACCGGTCCGCAACCGGCTCTCACACAGCGCAGCCAGCAACCGGCGCTCGGTGGGAGTGAGGTGCATGGAGGGCTGGACCGTGTCCTGCCCCGGCTGGTTGGGCCCCCCGCCCCGCAGGTGGATGACCTTGATCTCATGGCGCTGACCATGAGTTCCGACGGCGACGATGTGGAACTCCCGCATGCCCGCCGACTGCGCGGTGCTCGGCGCGAGGATCATCTGCGCGTTGCCGTCCGACGACAGCAGCAGGAGCGGATGGCGACCGGTGTTACGGACGACGATCGCCCCTTCGCTCTCGGCCAGAACACCGGCCGAGCGGGAAATCATCAGATCCTGCGGAGTGGTGCCGAACGGCACGTCACATCCGGCCCGACCGAAACTCAGCCGGGCACGGGGCCCGAGCACCCAGCCCCGACCCCCCGCGACGACGCGCGCGACACCAACCGGTGGCGGGGAACCACCTCGTCTAGAGTCCGGGCCGGCCATCGGGTTCGCTCGTCCTTTCGACGTGACACCTCGGTAGCGACAGTAGTGGGGCAGTGCGACACTCCGGGACCAAGACTCTCACATCGGTGGAGCATCCCTGCTCTGGTGCGGGGGTGTTCTGTTCGCGAAGTCCGCCGCTCGGCACCATTACTTCCACACCACGCCGGAAGACACCGACGGCCTGGTCGCGGAACGTTCCCACCGGGGGGGCCTGGGGGGGACGGGATCGTTTCCGCTAAACGTCAGGCTGGTGGTGCGCGGGGGGCGCGCCACCGGCCCGGCGAAACGTCCGTGGTGTCGCGGCGGCGATGTGCTGGGGGGCCATCGCCGGGCTCGCGACGCGACGGGACCGGGTGGATGGCGCGCTGGGGGGCGCGCCATCCACCCGGCACTACGTGTTTCGGATCACCATACGGAAGTGCCCCATAGGGGCCACCGCGGGGGTCCGCAGGCCCGGTCACGCGGGCGATGGTCGCGTCGGCGATGACGCGCTACAGCAACGGCAGATAGTCGCTCAGGTCGGCCCGCGAACCGCTGGCCCGGATCTTCCCGGTCGCGACCAGGTCCGCCCAGTCGACCCGGCCGGTGGCCACCTCGAGGAACGCCACCGGATCGGCCTCCACGATGTTCGGTGGGGTACCCCGGGTGTGGCGGGGACCGGCCACCGCCTGCACCGCCGCATACGGCGGTACCCGGACCTCCACCGAATGACCGGGCTGACGCTCGGCCAGCAACCCGGTCAGGGTCCGGACCACGATCGCGGTGGCGTCCCGGTCGGGCTCGACCCCCAGGTCAAGGCCATGCACGACCCCTTCGACGGCCCGGGTGACCAGGTAGTCGCCCAGCCGCATGCCACCGGCCCGGGTGGCGACGAGGCGGTCGAGATCGGGCTCGTCGGCCAGGCTCACGGCCACCGACCGGACGTCGGACCGCAGCCGGTCCCGCAGCGCGTCGGGGGTGCGGCCGGCTGATTCCCGCCGGGCCCGGTCGGCGATCTGGTCCGCGACGCCCGGCACCCCGGTCAGATAGTCGACCGCGGTCGGCCCGACGGTGGCCGGCGGCGGGGCGGCCAGGCCTTCCATCAACGCCGTCACCGACCGGGCCAGATGGGCGATCAGGTCCGCCGTGGTCCAGCCGGGGAGGCGGGACGGAGCCACGAAGGCCGCAGCCGGCAGCGCGTCGACGGCGTCCACGACCCGCTGCCACTGCCGGCTGACGGCCACCGCGAGCCGGGGATGATCACGTCGCCGGGGAGCCACCCCGTCATCCTGCCCGGGCCCGGTCCACGATGGGGACATGACCCTGAGCACGGACGGCCGGCCGACCCCCGACGGCCGGCCGACCCCCGACGGCCAGCCGACCCCCGACGGACGCCACCGCCCCGACGGACGGCCGACCCGAGGCCCGTCGGCGACCGATGGGGTCGGGACGCCCGGTGATCCCTTCGGGACCGCCGCCGTCCGTCGACACGTCCTGGCTGCCTGGTCGGCCTCACCGGCCCGGTTCCGGGAGGACGCGAACGCCGAGGAGGACGCCGCCCTCGGCGCCTACCGGGACCGGCTGGCCGTCGAACTGCTGCAGAACGCGGCGGACGCGGCCCGGCTGGCCGGCGTCGGCGCGCGGGTCCGGCTGCACCTGTCGCCGGACCGGGGGGTGCTGGAGGTGTCGAACACCGGCGCGCCGCTGGCCACGGCCGGCGTCGAAGCCCTCTCGACGCTGCGGGCCTCGGCGAAACGGGACACGGCGGCGGTCGGTCGCTTCGGGGTCGGCTTCACCGCGGTCCTGGCCGTGACCGACGCGCCGGCGGTGTTCTCCCCGCGGACCGGCGGTGTCCGCTGGTCCGCCGACGGGACGCGGTCCGCCGCGGCCACGATCGACTCGCTGGCCGACGAACTGCACCGGCGGGACGGCGCCGTACCGGTGCTGCGCCTGCCCTTCCCGGCCGACGACGAGGCCCCACCGCCGGCCGGGTACGACACGGTGGTCCGGCTGCCCCTCCGGGACGCGGCCGCGCTCGACCTGGCCCGCCGCCTGCTCAACGACCTCGATCCGACCCTGCCGCTGACGCTGCCGGGCATCGAGGAGATCGTCGTGGAGCCGGGCGACGGAACCACCCGGGTCCTGCGGTGCGACTGGGAGCAGCGGGGCGACACCGAGGTGGCCGTTCTGGCCGGTCGCCGGTGGGTCGGCCGGGTCCGGCGCGGCACTATTCCGACCGAACTGCTGGCCGACCGGCCGGTCGAGGAGCGCGGGCGGACCTCGTACGAGGCCCGCGCGATGGTGCCCGCTCCCGGTGAGGACTGGCCGGCCGGCGCGCCGCTCGTCCTGCGGGCCCCCCAACCGACCGACGAGCCGCTGTCGGTGCCCGCCCTGGTGAGCGTGAACCTTCCGCTCGAGCCGTCCCGTCGCCGGTCGGCGCCCGGCCCGTTGCGCGACTGGCTGCTCGAGCGGACCGCCGAAGCCGTCGTCGAGCTCGCGACCCTGCTCGGCGGCGATGATCCACGTGAAACACCCGCCCCGGCCGCCGCGAAGGCTGCCGCTGATGACCCGGTGACCGGCTGGTGGGTGGTCGCCGACCAGCCGTCATCCGCCCCGACCGGCGACGGAGCGGCGGCTCCGGCCCGGGCCGGAGCCGGGCCGCTGGTCGCGTTGAGCCTGGTCCCGGTCGGATTGCCGGCCGGCGAGGCCGACGGTCGACTCCGGGACGAGATCACCCGTCTGATCGCCGACGCGGCGATGCTGCCCGGTGGACGCCGGGGCCGCGACTGCCGGGTACTCGATCTGGGGCCGGCCGCCGGCCCGGTCACCGCCGTGCTGGCCGATGTGGACGGACTCCTGCCGCCGGAGTTCGGCGCCCGGTCGTGGACCGCTTCACTGGCTGCTCTGGGGGTCCGGCGACTGTCCACCGCGGACGTCGTCGAGCTGGTCACCGGGCTGGAGCGGCCGGCGGCCTGGTGGGCGTCCCTCTACACCGCGATCGCGCCGGCTCCCGACCGGGACGCGCTGGGGGCCCTCCCGGTCCCGCTGGCCGAACCGACCGGCTCCGGCGACGGGGACGACGGGCCGACCGGGGGCGGCGTCCGGCGGGTCACCGGGCCGCGCGGCCTGCTGCTGCCGACCGCGGAACTCGACGTGGAGGCTCTCCTGCGGTCCGGGCTCGACCTGCGGGTCGTGCACCCGGACGCCTGCGTGGGATCGGCCCGCGAGCTGCTCCGGACGCTCGGCGCGGTCGAGGGGACCCCGCGCGGAATCCTGGGTGACCCGGCCGTGGAAGAGGCGGTGACCAGCCCCGACCCGGTCGCCGATCTGCCGCCCGGCCCCGACGCCGAGCAGCACCTGGCCACCGCCGTGCTGGCCCTGGTCCGCGATGCCCGGCTGAGCCCCGACGAGGCGGCCCGGGAGTTCCCGTGGCTCAGTGAGCTCCTGCTACCCGACGCGGACGGGGAGCTGGTCCCGGCCGGCGAACTGCTGCGGCCCGACGGGCCGCTGGCCGGGATCGTGACCCCGGACGCCCCGTTCGGCGTGCTCGCGGGCGCGGTTGCCGACGCCTGGCCGAACGAGGTGCTCGAGGCGGTCGGGGTGGTGTCCACGTTCACCGTGCTGCGGGCCCCGGACGTGCGCATCGACCTGGACGACCCGGTTCTGCTGGAGCTGGACGCCAGCGACCGGTGGGTCGACGAGGTGGCCGACGGCGACGACTCCGGGGACCCCTTCCCGCCCACCGTGGCCGAGTTCGCGGCCATCCGGGACCTGGAACTGGTCGCCGACGACGCCTGGCCGCTCGCCCTGCGCGAGCTGGCCCGGCCGGGGCGGCTGGAGGTGGTGCTCGCCCCCGAGCCCAACTACACCCGCTGGTGGCTGTCGCGGTTCGCCCGGCTGCCGGTCAACGACCCCGACCGCGCCGCCGACCCCGACCGCGCCGCCGGGCCGGCGGCGACCCGCCCACCCGGCGAGCTGGTGCTGGCCGGCGCCGACCCGCCCCTGACCGGCCTGTACGACCCGGTCGTCGCGCTGCCGGGCGTGCCACTGGCACTCCTGCGGGCGTTGGGTGGCAAGCTGCGGATCGCGGAGATCCTGACCGACCCCGAAGCCACCCTCGATCTGCTCGACCGGCTCGGCGACGCCGAGCGCGACGTCGACTGGGGGCACGCCCGCGCGCTGTACGCCGCGGCCGCGGCGGCGCTGTCCGACCTCGGGGCCCGCGACGAGAACGGGGACGGTGGCTTCGCGCCCCCGCTCACCGTGCGCACCCCGGACGGCGTGGTGGCCGCGCCGGACGCGGTGGTCGTCGACGCCCCCGATCTGCTCCCCCTGCTGGGCGGGCGGGCCGGGCTGCGGGTGGCGTTGCCGGCCGCGTCGACGGTGGCCGAGGTGCTCGATCTGCCGCTCGCGAGCGGCCTGGTCGGGGCGGCGGACGGTGGTGGGCACCCGGAGCCGGACCCCGCCGCCATCGCCCGGACGGCTCCCGACGGCACCCCCTACGTCGAGCACGAGCAGCTGGTCGTCCGGGATGTCGACGGGCGCCCGGTCCCGGTCGGCTGGCGGGTGGTCGGCGGCGTCGGGGGCAACATCCACGTCGCGACGGCGGCCGGGCCGGACGCACTCGGTCGGGCGCTCGCCTGGCGGGCCGGAACCTGGTCGCGTCGACACGCCTGGGCCGCGCGGCTGCGCGATCCGGGCGGCGCGGCCGCCCGGGCGGCCGAGGACGACCTCGATCACCACTGATCGGACCGGCGGCCCGGATTCAGTCCGCTCGACGGAGGCGGGACCGCCGGCGGATGCAGTACAGGATGCCGAGCAGGCCGAGCCCGAAGCCGGTGGCCGCGGTGGCGATCCACCACAGGCGCCCGTCGTCCTCCAGCCGGTGGTGGAACGGCAGCATCACGATCAGGGCGACCAGCCACCCGGCCGTGCCGACGGTCACCGACAGCACTCCGTCGTAGGGCAGCGGCTCCAGTTCGGCCCGATCCGCGTTCATGCCCGTCGAACCTACCCGGGTCCGGCCGGTCCGGCGGTCCCTGCTTCCGGCGGTCCCTGCTTCCGGCCGTCACCGCTTCCGCGCGACGACCACGAAGCCGTACGCGGTCGGGTAGGCGTCGAGCAACCGGGCGGTGTCACTCGGGTGGGACGGTTCCCGGCCCGGCGGCCGGCGGCCGGAAGACGATCAGCATCTCGCCGTAGTCATCGCCCCCGAACGCCTCGTACAAAGCCGCGTCGGTGGGCACGATCCGGGTGATCGTCGCGGCCAGCTCCCCGGCCGGCGTCCCGGATGCCGCGTAGACCTCGTACCGACCCTCGCGGACGCGGACCGTCACCCCTGGCTCCGATTCCTCGCTGCCGCTGGCCTGTTCCATCGGATCTCCCGGTCATTGGTGGGGTGCGACCCGGTACTCGCCGAGGCCTTCGTCCTTCGCCCAGACGGTGGAGTCGGCGGCCGACGGGAACGCCATGATGACGCCCGACGGCTCCCCGTCGGTGAGTACCACGACCGTGTGCCGGCCGCCTCCGTTGCCGACCTGCCGCCTGCCATCCTGGGTGGTGGTCACGTTTCCCCCGACTCGCTGACGCCCCGACACAGGGCAGCTACCGTTCCGACACGAGGCACCTCACCGCGGGTGGGAGGGTCGATCCAATCCGGTGACGACGGTCACCGGGGGTGACGCGTGCTGTCACCCCCGGCAGGGCAGGAGCGACGCCGTGGCCGATGACGGCACCGAACTACGCCGTGACCTGCGGCAACGCCGGAATGTGCTCGGGATATCCCAGCGGGAACTTGCGGCCCGGGTCGGTTACGGACGCGACTACGTGTCCAAGATCGAAGCCGGGGAACGGCTACCGTCGGAGGAAGCAGTCAGAGCCCTTGACCGGGAGCTCGGCGCCGGAGGAAGCCTCGTCGAGCTGCGCGGGCGGACGTGGCTGCGCCGGCAGGCTGAACGGGCAGGCGTCACCGACGCCGGAAGCGGGGATGCGGTGAACCGGCGGGAAGCGCTCGCGCTGGGCGGTGCCGCGTTCGCCACCGAGATTTCCAACCGGATCGCGCGCGCGGACCCCACCCCGATGACCGTGCGGGAGCTGGCCGCCGACGTCCAGGCCCTCGCGGCCGACTACCCCGTCACCCCGTACGCGACGCTCGCACCGCGGGTTGAGACCGGGTGGCGTGACGTCGAGATGCTGCTCGACTCGCGACTATCGCCAATGGTCCGCCGCCGCCTGACGCTGCTCGCTGGCCAGTACGCCTACTACGCCGGGCAGATCGGGTTCGCGACCGGCGACGACCGGGCCGCGGGGGCGTACCTGTCGCTGGCCGGTCAGCACGCGGCCGAGGTCGACGACGTTCCGCTCGCCGGGTCGGTCGCCGCTGTCGACTCGATGCTGTCCTACTTCACCGGCGACTACGCGACAGCCGCCGACATCGCCGGAGCCGCCCGAGGACGCGCGGACCCCTACATCCGGCCCAAGCTCGCCGCCTGCGAAGCCCGCGCCGCGGTCCGGGCCGGCCGGACCGACGATGCCCGCGCCGCGCTCCTCGATATGGAGGCGTCGGTGTGGACGGGTGAGCCTCAGCCCGGGCCCGAGATGGTTGACGAGGAAGCCGTGCACGCCTACGCCGCGATCGTCGCCGGCTACCTGGGCGACGGCGAACGCGCCGAGGACCACGCCCGCGAGTCGCTGGCCATGCTCGCCCGCAAGCCCGGGCGGTACGTCCAGGCGGGCGGCACGTACGCCGCGCTGGGGCGGGCGTACCTCCGCCGCCGCCGCCCCGACCCGGAGCAGGCCGCCAGCGCCGCGTGCACCGCTCTGGACGTGCTGGGCGGCCAGCCGAGCCGCACCGTGCGCCAGCAGGTCAACGAGCTGCGTCGTGAGCTGTCGAGCCGGTGGCCCGATCTGCCCGCCGTGCGCGATCTCGGCGACCAGGTGGCCGCGACCGAGGGTGTCACGTCGGCCTGAACGACGGCGAGGTGACCGCCAGGGCGCGGGCGTCGCGGGCCGCG
>JAMFSN010000046.1 GCA_026225295.1 Frankia alni | reverse complement strand
GCCCTATAGGTGACCGCGAGCCGGCAATGCGCGTGTGACCCGGCGGCGGCGGCGTTCCCCGTACGGATGTCGACCGCCCTTTGTGTTCTGTGTCGCTGTTCCTCTGTGCCTCGGTTCCGCCAGAACCGTTGTGCGATGGAAACTCCCGAACCGAGTGACGGGTGGATGCCGCCAGCATCCACCCGCCGTACTACTCGGTCAGCTCCCAACCGCCAAGGAAGGAAGGACCACCTATGAAGATAGACCCTGCCCAGGCCCGTTTGCTGTGGCCTCCACAGACATCTGCCAGCGATCTCCACAATGGTACTAGCCTGACACATCGCCTTAACGACGCTGTCTCGTTCAGAGCGATCGCCGCAGGTCAGCGGCTCGCCGACGCCAACCAGATGACGTTGCCGCCGACGCGGTCCCTGGTCCTTCTCGCGTTTGTCATCGCCATCATGGCTCTGCTCGCGGGCCATCCGGTCATCGCGGCCGCCGTCGTCGGGGTCGGGCTTCTCCTGGCCGGTTTCGCCGCTGTGCTCCACGAGGCACCGATGATGGCCGCGGCGATCTCCTCCCGTCACCTGCAGCTGTCACGATCCGTCGGTGCCGGCGCTCGTCGCCGGGGGCGGCGGCCGGCTGGAAAGGAGGCGGTGATCACCTGGTTGGTCCTGCGCTGGCTGCGTAGGCGGTGACGGCGCAACCTCCCTGCCGGTCCTCGGGCCGGTGACGGCGTAACGCCGCCACCGGCCCGAGCCCGGCGGTCACCACGACCTGGCCGACTGGCCGGACCGGCTTCGGCACGCAGCGTGGGAGACTGGTCCCATGGTTCTTGAGGTCGGGATTATTGAGGTTCGGGTCGGCGACGAGGCGGCGTTCATCGACGCCTACCGCCAGGCCCGCCGCGACTTGTCGGGAACGCCCGGTTGCCGGTCCGTGCGGATGACGAAAGGGGTGGAATCGCCGTCCAAGTTCGTGCTGCTCGTCGAGTGGGACAGCATCGCCGCCCACGAGCGCAACTTCCGCGGGACGGACCGCTTCACCCGCTGGCGCGATGCGATCGGGCCGTACTTCGCCGCGCCTCCCGTGGTCGAGCACTTCGAGGACGTCCCAGCCGGCAAGTCCGGCCCGACCGACGCACCGTCGACCGGTTTCACCGATCGGGTGAACTGACTCGACCATGGCCACTTTCATCGGGTTCCTGCTCTTCTCGGCGCCGCTCGCCCTGTTCTTCGGCTTCGTGATCTGGCTGGCCCCGGCGATGTTCTTCCCCGAACAGGTGGGCCGCCGCCGACCCGGGGTCTTCGGCTACCTGGTCACCGGCTACGTCCTGCTCGCCGTCCTGAGCCTGTACCTGGTGGCGTCCGACTCGGCCGGCCACGATGTCGCGCCCCTGATCGGCACCGGCCTGTCGTTCGCGGCCGTGTACTTCGTGCGCAAGCGTTACCGGCAGCGACGGCCGGTCCGGTCGGGTCGGCCGTCCCGGTGGGCGAGCCTGATGAGTCGGCTGGGTCTCGCGGGTCCCATCGACTACGGAACGGGCGGGCCGCCCTACGGCGATGACGCCGACCCCGAGGGCGACGTCGGTGACCCGTCCGAGGGTGGTCGGTACCGCTACGGACCGACCGGCAGCGCGCCGCCCGGCCGGCCGGGTGACGGGCCGCCGAAGTGGGCCCGTGACGACGGGATACCGGACACCGACCCGCTGTAACCGACGCCGGGCGTCACTGACCGGCCCCCGGATGGCTCGGCGGAACCGTCCGGCGGCGGTCGGCGGGATCACCGGGGGACGGACAGGCTGAGCGCGAAGTCGTGGTCGGGGTCGGTCCACCAGTGGGTGAGCGCCAGCCCGGCGGCGGCCAGCTCGGCCTCGACCCCTGGGCGGCGGAACTTGGCGCTGATCTCGGTGCGCAGCTGCTCGTCGGCGGCGAAGTCGATGGTCAGGTCGAGGGCGCGCAGGTGAACCTTCTGGTCGCGCACCGAGCGCAGCCGCATCTCGATCCACTCGTGGTCCGCGTCCCAGACGGCCACGTGCGCGAACCCGCGCGGGTCGAAGTCGCCGTCCAGCTCGCGGTTGACGACGGCCAGCATGTTGCGGTTGAACGCGGCGGTCACGCCGGCCGAGTCGTCGTAGGCGGCGACCAGCCGGTCGGCCTCCTTGACCAGGTCGGTCCCGAGCAGCAGCGCGTCCCCGGGGGCCATCGTGGCCCGCAGTGCGGCCAGGAACGCCGCGCGTTCGGTGGGCCGCAGGTTCCCGATCGTGCTGCCCAGGAAGGCGATCAGCCGCCGGCCCTCGGTCGGCAGGTGGGGCAGATGACGCTGGAAGTCGCCGACCACCGCGTGAACGTCGAGGTCGGGGTACTCGGTGCTCAGCGCGGCCGAGGCGCTCAACAGCACGGTCTCGTCGACGTCGAAGGGGACGAAGCGGCGCAGCGACCCGGCGTCGGCCAACGCGGCCAGCAGGAGCCGGGTCTTCTCGGAAGTACCGGACCCCAGCTCGACGAGGGTGTCGGCGCCGGTCACGGAGGCGATCTCCTCGGCCCGGGTGACCAGGATGGCCCGCTCGGTCCGCGTCGGGTAGTACTCGGGTAGCCGGGTGATCTCGTCGAACAGCAGGCTGCCGGTCGCGTCGTAGAAGTACTTGGGCGGGAGGTCCTTGGGGGTCGCCGCCAGCCCGGCCCGGACGTCGGTGGCCAGTTGGGCGGCCCGCTCGGCGGGAGTCAGGTGGACCGCGACGTCCCGGGATCCGGCCGGGGTCAGTCTCGTCGGAACCATAGTGCGGATCTCCTTACTCACAGTAAGCAGTACGCTACGTCAAACTACGGAGAGTTACTGTCAGATCCCGGGCCACGATCAGTCGCCGGTCCGGGACGTCGATCCAGGAGGAGTCGTCGTCGCCCGGTTCGCTCGCCACCTCCGTCCCGGCCCCGGGCGTTGCGGTGGCGAGGATGCGATAGCTGAGCGTGTCGCCCCAGGTCGAACCGACGATCGTCGTGCCGTCGGTGGCCAGCAGGTTGAGCCGGGCCGCCGGATCGGCGGCCCCGGCCTCGACGACGACGTCCGCGATCGTCTCGGCCAGGTCCGCGCCCCGGGCTAGCCGGGAGAACACCAGCGCGGCGAGCACCGCCGAGTCGCACCGGGACTCGGGGACGAGCGGGTCGGGATCTTTGGCCAGCAACTGGCCCATGACGTCCGGCCGGATCCGGCCATTGTGGCTGAGCAGGACGTCCCCGCTGGTGAACGGAGCGGTCGCCGATTCCTCGACCGGCATCCCGGCCGTCGCGCTGCGGACCGCGGCCAGCACGCAGCCGGAGGTCACCGCTCCGGACAGCGAGGTGAACGTCGCGTCCCCCCACATCGGCGTGGCCCGCCGGTAGACGGCCGGCTCGGGCCGGACCTCGGGGGCGTACCAGCCGACGCCGAAGCCGTCGGCGTTGATCGTCCCGTGCCGCATCCGCCGAGGCGCCCAGGACTGCCGCAGCAAGCCGTTCTCCGGCTCGCGGAGCAGGGCGGACAGCGACCGCGGCTGTCCCGTCCAGGCCAGATGCCGGCACACGCCGTCAGCGTCCGTTCCGGGCGGGGGTGTCGCCCCCGGCCGGAACATCGCGGACCAGGCGGAAGCCGGCGAAGATCTGCCGGCGGATCGGATGATCCCAGTTGCGGAACGTGGTGCGGACGGCCGACGGGTGGGTGGCCCACGAACCGCCGCGCAGCACCTTGTAGCCCCGCTGAGCCCGGGCCGGATCGACCGGCTCGGGCCGGCGCGGGGCCGGGCGGGTCGGGTCGGGGCCGGCGGTCGGGGTCGCGGCCCCGTTTCCGCTCGCGTAGAAGACCTCGCTGTACTCCCGGTACGGGAACGCGGCGAAGCCCGGGTACTGACCGAAGTCGGACGACGTCCACTCCCAGACGTCGCCGATCATCTGCTCGACGCCGTAGGCACTGGCGCCGGCCGGATAGGCGCCGAGCGGCGCCGGTCGGGCGGCCCGGTGCCCGAGGTTGGCCCGGTCCGGTGTCGGGTCGTCGTCCCCCCACGGGTACCGGCGGGCCCGGCCGGCGACCGGGTCCCAGCCGCAGGCCTTTTCCCACTCGGCCTCGGTCGGCAGCCGCGCGCCCGCCCAGCGGGCGTGCGCTTCCGCCTCGTACCAGCAGACGTGCTGGACCGGTTCGTCGAGCGGGACCGGCTCGTCGCGACCGAACCGTCGGCGCGCCCAACCGGCGCCGTCCCGGTGCCAGAACCGCGGCGCGGTCAGGCCCTCGCGCTGCCGCCAGTCCCACCCGGCCGGTGACCAGAGCCGCTCGTCGTCGTACCCGCCGGCCTCGATGAACCCGATCTGAGCGGCGTTGGAGACGCAGCTCGTCTCGATCCGGAACGCGGGCAGATCGATGGTGTGCGCCGGGCGTTCGTTGTCGTACGCCCAAGGTTCGGTGCTCGTTCCCATCACGAACGGGCCGGCCGGGACCAGCACCTCGCGGGCGTTCGGAGCGCGTCCGGCCGGCAGCGCCCCGCCCTCGGCGACCGCGCCGGCCCCGGCCCGCAGCTGGTGGGTGGCCAGCATCGTCTCGTCGTGCTGGTGCTCGTGCTGGACGACCATTCCGTAGACGAAGCCGCCGGCGGTCAGCCGGCGCCGGTCGACCCCGGCGCCGGGGGCGCCGGCCAGCTCGCCGGCGCCCAGGTCCGGTGCGTCGCTGGAGAGTGCGTCGGAGGGCAGCGCGCCCAGGATGTCCAGCGTGCGGTCCCGCACCTCGGCGACGTAGGCCCGGGCCGGCCCGGGCGGCAGGATCGGCAGGGCCGGTCGGTCGGCGCGCGGGTGGCGGAACGCGTCGTACAGGGCGTCGAGGCCGTCGCGGAGCGGACCGGAGCCGGTCAGGCCGCGGACCAGCCACAGGTCCTCGTAGTTGCCGATGTGGGCGAGGTCCCACACCAGCGGCGACATCAACGGCGAGTGCTGGCGGAGCAGTTCGTCGTCGTCGAGGTCGGTGTAGGCCAGGGAGCGTTCGCGGCTGGCCAGCAGTTCGGCGGCGATCCGCTCGGTGCTCACGCCGCCGGTCCGGCTCAGGCCGCTGGAACGCATGTGTCAGCCTCCCAACGGGTCGCGTCGGTGAGCATCTGCGCGGCGCCGCCGGCGTGGAAGGACTCGAGGAGGTCGTCCCCCGGACATCGGCCGACCGCGACCGAGTTTTCCGCGAACGCCGAGAGGGCGGCGACCGGCCCGGCGGGCACCCCGAGGCGTCCGCAGGCCTCGATGGCGGCCGTCACGCAGGTCACCGCCGCGGCGTGCAGCCCGGAATCGGCCAGCCCCAGCGTGGCGGCGTCGACCCACCGGTCGGCCACCGGCGCGCAGGCCCGCGCGGCGCACTCGGCGGCCACCGGGTCGTCGAGCAGCGCGGTGGCCACGATCACGGCCAGCAGCCAGCTCCAGGGCGGCTGGGCGTCGAGATAGCGCAGCTCCAGCCAACCCCGGGGTCGGACCACCGGGAACACGGTCGTCGCGTGGTAGGCCAGATCGTCCACGGTCGGCCGCCGCCCGTCCGCGGCCGCTTCGCCGCGACCGGCCGCCCAGTCGGCGAACGTCGAACCATCGCGAACGGCCCGGTGGCGGGAGCCGCCGGCCGCGGTACCGGCGGCGTTGGACCCCGACCCGGGCCGACCGTCCGGTTCATGGATGAGCATCAGCCGGGCGTCGGCCAGGTAGCGCGCCCACTGGTCGGCCGGAACCTCCGCCGGGCCGGCGCCCGCCGGGCGGACCGGCGCGGTGCGGCTCGGGTCGATGGCCGCCCATACCGCCTGCCGCGTCGAGGCATGGCCGGTGCGCCGACCGGCCAGGACCGGAGACGCGGCGAACATCGCGACCAGCACCGGGCCCAGCGCATGGGCGAGCCACCAGCGCTGCGCCCAGCCCGCCGCCGGACCGGCGTCCAGGTTGACCTGCAGCGCGGCGGTCGAGCACATCATCACCGCGCCGGCCGGGAAGCCGCCGCTGGCGAAGTACGACTCCATCGCCGCGTACCGACCCTCGGTCAGCAGGCGGCGCGGCTCGCGCAGCGGATCGGCCCCCAGCCCGGCCAGCACCAGGCCGTGCCCGGCCAGCCGGGCCCGGACGTCAACCAGGTCGTCGGCGGTGGCCCGCAGCGCGTCGGCCAGCGGCAGCGGTGGCCCGGACAGCTCGAGCTGGCCGCCCGGCTCGAAGGTCACCCGGCTCCCGGCCGGCAGCACCGGCACCATCAACGGGCCGTCTTCGGGCGGGGCGGCCAGGCCGAGCGCGGAGCGGGTGTGCTCGGGCGCGATCCGCAGCTGGGGTTGTCGCGGGTCGATCACGAACCATTCGGTCTCGATGCCGACCTGCCCGACCGGACCCGCTACCAGGCACTGGGCCTGGGCGAACGTCTCGATGTCGCGGTGATCGTGAATCACCGGGGAAGCCTCGTCGGCCCTGGGGTCGGCTTGCTCCACGCGGGCGACGAGATGGCCGGCGCCGTTCCCGCTGATCTTCCTGCTGGCCGTGCCGGTCGGGTCGTTCCCGGCCTTGTGCTGCGGTCGTGTCATCAACCCCTCCAGGTCCGGACCGGTCAGCGTTTCGCTGACCGCGGGTCGGCGCGGGTCGTGCAGCCGGGTGTTGGGGTCTCCTGGATCGCCTCTTCGGAGTGCCCGGCACGGGAAGTCGGTCGTCTCAGCTTCTCCCAGACAACCGACCCTCGCAAAGGGTTTGTGTTCCCGTGCGTCCCGTTGTTACACCGTTCGCGGGAAGTCGATCTGCTCGCCCGGATCACCCGCGAATCGCCCAGCGGTGATCGAGGGCCAGCCATGATCGCGCCGCCTTGGGCCCGGTAGTGCCACAACAGGGGATTCGTTGGGCGGGACGGGTGTCCGGGCGGCGAAATGTTGAATCAGGGGCGTCAGGTAGGAGATTCACCGTAGCGCCGGGTGACCACATAGCGGCAGACTTGACGTTGGACCGTGGACCCCCGGGGCACGGCAGGCGGGGGGAGTCGCCGGAGGGTGGTGACACGTCAGGTGGCGGAACGGCACTGGCCGGGTCGCTCGGCCATGGCCGAATACGTCCGTCGCCGCCAGTTGTTTGTGGCCGAACGCAAGGACACCTCCGCCCGGGCCGCGACGATCGGTGGGGTCGCCGCGATCGCGGTCGGGATCGTGGTCGCCGTCCTGGCCACCGTGGCCGGCGCGTCGCTGTTCACCACGATCCGACTGACCTTCCTGGGGATGCTGGCGGTCGGGGTGGCGGGCCTGGTCCGGTTCTACCGCTCCCCGATCGAGATCGAGACCTGGCGGGAAGACGCGGAGGCCGAGCGCCGGACCGCCCGGGCGCTCGACCGCCTGGTCCGGGCCGGCTACACGGTGCTCCACGACCGCAAGCTGTCCGACACCGCGGCCAACGTCGATCACCTGGTGATCGGTTCGTCCGGCGCCTGGATCATCGAGACGGACGCCCACCGCGGTCCGCTGTGGCAGAACAAGGCCGGGCTGTGGGCGGGCAAGGTGCCGCTGCGCCCCATGCTGGGGCTGGTCTCCTGGATGGGCGAGGAGGTCACGTCCCAGCTCGTCGCCGACCTGCCCGAAGGGTGGCAGCTCGAGGTGCAGCCGGTGGTCGCGTTCGACCGGGCCGAACTGCCGCACGGGCTGCTGCTCATCGAGGGCGTGGTGCTGCTGCCGGCCAGCGGCGTGGCCGACTACATCCTGTCGGCGGGGGTCGTGTTGAAGCCGCTGGATGTGGCGATGCTCGTCGACGTGGCCGAACGCGCGTTCCCGCCGTACCCGGTCTCCGGGCCGCCGCCCACCTGGCCAGCGCTCTCCCGCCTGCGGGGTATCCTCCGCCGCTGACCGGTCCGGGCGACGTCGCTGACCGGGTCGTCAGGCGGTGGGGGCCGGGGACGGTCCGTGGGCGAGCAGAATCGCCCGTTCGTCCTCGTCGAAGGGGCGGGAGCGGCTGTTGGCCGCGTCGTAACCGACCAGCACCACGGTCATCTCCGCGGCCGGCGGCCCGGACTTCTGGCTCAGTACCTGCCGGAAGGTCGCGGACGATCGACCGACCCGCTCCACCGCCGCCTCGACCGTCACCGGGCCGTCCGCGAGGACGATGGAACGCCGGTAATCGCACTCGATCCGGGCCACGATGAACCCCCGGCCCATCAGGCCGCAGGAGCGGATGAACGCCAGTCGGCCTTCCTCCGCGTAGGTGAAGAAGCGGGCGTTGTTCACGATGCCCATGGCATCGACGTCGTCGAACCGGGGCACGACGGTAAAGGCGAACACACCTGCGGACGTTAGCCGGGGCGGCGGTCCGGCGAGCGGCACGGCGGCCCCGGGTCGGTGTGACCTGTCACCCAGGCCCGAAATTCCCCGGCCGTCCGGCCCGTTGCCAGAGGTGACGCCAACCGGACCCCGAGCGGGCTGAACCGAGGAGAACCAATGGCTGAACCGATTTACGCCGCGACCTCCACCTCCTGGGGCGGCCGCGCGGGACGCGTTGTCTCGAGTGACAACCGGGTCGACCTCGCACTGTCCATCCCCAAGGGGATGGGCGGCGACGACGGTCCGGGCACCAACCCCGAGCAGCTGTTCGCCTCCGGTTACGCGGCCTGCTTCCACAGCGCCCTGCAGCTCATCGCCCGTCAGCGCAAGGTCGACATCGGCGAGTCGGCCGTGTCGGTGACCGTCGGCCTGGCGCCCGGCGCCGGTGGTGGCTTCGACCTGAGCGCTCGCATCGAAGGGCAACTGCCGGGCGTGGACGCGGCCACCGGTCGCGACCTGCTCGACGCGGCGCACCAGGTGTGCCCCTACTCGCGGGCCACGAGCGGCAACATCCCGGTCGAGCTGGTCTTCGTCGAGGACGAGTAGCCGACCCGCGCGGCGTCGGCGCGGTGGGCGGGCGGTGCCGCGAAAATGGGGCTCAGCCGGCGTAGGGGTCTTTGGTGATGCTGACCCGGATGCCGTCCTCGCCGGGATGACCTTCGTCGGTCGGGACGGCTCCGGGGGGGTCGTCGAACTCGGCGTCCAGGTCGGCGCCCGGGAACCCGGCGTACTCGGCGACGGCCTCCCGTTCGGCCTGCTCGAACTGTCCCGCTTCGTAGCCGGCGTCGTACCCGGCTCCGTAGGCGGGCTCGGCGTCGCCGTACGCCGGTTCGGCGTACCCAGGTTCGTTGTAGGTCGGTTCCCCGTACAGCGGGTCGAACCCGGGTTCCCCGAATCCGCCCGGCAGCGACGGCTCCAGCTCGAGCCGCGACGTGTCGTAACCGGGCCCGAGCATGCTCAGGTCGTCGGATTCGCCGAGCATCTTCGACCCGTTGAGGACGATCGGGATCTCCATCTCGCCGACGACGTGCTCGACGTAGAAGGCCCGGGCGCCGATCAGCCACAACCCGTACCCGGGATCGAGACGGGGCAGCATGTCGGCGGCGACGGCGGTGAGGTCGAGAGCCTCCTGGGTTCCCTCGATCTGGTCGGACGCCTGCTTGTAGAGGATGCGGATCGCCGTTTCGGCCAACAGGCCCTTGGCGACCTCGACGGAATCCGGCGAGGCCGACAGCAGGTCGGAGATCCGGTGCGCGACCAGGGCGTTCGCGCAGCCCCACTGGCGGGCCAGCTTCTGCTGGGCCGACAGCCGGCGGACCAGGCCGGCGAACCGCATGAGGCGCCAGCATTCGTCGTAGACGACGTAGCGCTGCACGCCGTCCTGCCGCATGAGCGCGGCTTCCATCCACCCCTGGGCGCAGGTCATGATCAGCGCGATCATCTCGTCCGATCCCTGGACCCGCTCCAGGTTCAGGACGGCGATCGGCTTGTCGAAGTCCAACGGATGGGTGGTCGGGCCGTCGAACAGCCCGCCGAGCGCTCCGTGGGTGAGGCGGCGCAGCGTGAGGGTCGCGTCCCGGGACGAGTCGCGCAGCTCCGTGGCCGTCATCGGCAACGCGGCGCAGTCCTCGTCCGAGGGTTCGGTCATCGCCTCGAGCACCTGGGGCAGGATCGGCACGGCCTGGCGATCGGTGCTGGCCCCGGTGATCTGCCTGGTCACGACGTCGAGGGCCAGGTCGATGGCGGTGTGCTCGGGTGGGGTGAGGGCCTCCCCCTTCGCCGTTTCGATCAGCGACGCGAGCAGGGACGACCGGGCCCGCTTCAGCTCGCGGGCCCAGTCCATGTCCCGCATGCCCCGGGGCCGGGGCGGGGCGTCCAGCGGGTTGAGCCGGGTCGACAGGCCGGGCCCGATGTAGGTGGGCTCGCACCCGAGCTGCCGGGCGAGCTGCGTGTACTCACCCTTCGGGTCGCAGGGGACCGCGGCCTGGTAGCCGAACGCCGCGCCCCGCGAGATCAGCGTTTTCATGAGCGACGACTTACGGGACCCGACCGATCCGAACACCGCGAAGTTCGGGTTCTCGATGATCTGCTGGCGGTACAGCTCGAACACGTCGAAGACGAACGAGTCGCCCGACCACACGTGCCGCCCGATGTACATGCCGGGCGCGTCGAGGCCCGAGTCGACGACGAACGGGTAGATGCCGGCGATCTGGGCGGTCGTCTCCAGGTGGGAGGGCAGCCGCAGCCGGTGGTAGGCGCGGCCGGTCATCGGGCCGAGCAGCTTCGGCGGCTGCTCGCCCCGGCGCAGCGCGGCCTCGGCGCGGCGCATCGCGACCCGTTCGGCCCGCAGGGCGGCCCGGTCGTACCGCTGCATCGCCTTGCGTTCGCGACGGCCGCGTTCGCGTCGCTCGCGGCCCGCTTCGCTCGGGCGGGGGACGCTGACCTCGCCCTCGATCTCGCGGGCGTCCGGGCGGGAACCGAACAGGGTCATGTGCCCCCGCCTTCACGGCCGCCGGCCGGAGCCCCGGCCCGGGTGCTCACTTCACTCCCACGGCGAGCGGTAGGGCGCCGACGCTGAAGGCCTGATCCTGTTCGCCGACCAGCCGGACCATCTCCAACCGGCTGCGGGACGCGAGGGTCTCGGCCTCGCCGCACGCCTCGGCCAGGCCGTCGAGGTCGTCGGCGGACACGGTCACGAAGCCGTGGAACCGGTACGCGCCGAACCCGGCGACCAGCTCCTGCTCGCGCCGCTCGACCTCGCTGGCCTCCGCCACGTCGCGCTGGGTCGTGACTTTGCCGATCTTGTCCCGCATCTGCTGCTCACCGAGGTGCGCCATCCGGCGCCGGTTGACGGCCTTTTCGGCCTTCCGACCGGGCAGCGGCTCGACGACCAGCGAAACGGTCCGCCGGCAGGTGGTCTCCATGAGCAGCGGGGCCAGGAACGCGGCCGGGGAAGGGACCCGGGGCCAGCCGTTGATCCAGTAGGTCGTGTGGAAACCCGAATCGGTGCGGTAGTGATCCCAGGCGGCGGACGTGCGGAGCGGGCCGGCCATGGCCGGGTCGATGCCGGACGGCAGCCCCGACAGGCCACCGGCCCGGTCGGCGACGGCCCCGCCGCGGGCGTCGATCATCTCGATCGAGTACGGGTCGTAGGTCGTGCGGATGACCGCCGCCAACGCGCGGGGCGGCAGCCAGCCGACCGTGTTGATGGAGGCCCGGGCGAGCGCCGACTCCATCGTCCGCAGCTCGTTGAGCAGGACGGCGCAGGCGGCATGGTCCCCGCCGCCGGCCCGCTGGATCGTCCGCCGGGCGTCGCGCGCCCGGAGCTGGAACGACAGGTAGGTCTCGTGCCGTTGGGCGACCGGACCGGCTGAGTCGATGACCTGCTGGTAGGCCTCGGCGGCCCAGGAGTCGTCGTCGTGACCGCGGACCCGCCAGTGCCGCTGGAGCTGGTCACCGGAATCGGGCAGGGTCCGCTCGAGCCACTGGATGCGCGACAGTTTGCCGCCGCCGGTGGTGAGGCCGGCCAGCAGCTCGCCCCAGGCATCAACGCGGGCCTGCTGGTCACCCGCCTCGAGCAGGGCGAACTGGCTGCCGCGGACCTGCAGCACGGCCGTGAAGGTCTGTTTGCGGGCATCCTTCACGACCGCCACGTACCGGCCGTTTCCGACCGGGACGGACAGGATGACCAGGTTCGCCAGCGGACCCGGCAACGCCGTCCTGGTGATGTTGAGGTCTTCCTTGCCCGCGCGGAACAACCCGCCGCGAAACACCGTGTTCCCTGTCGCCTTCTGCATCGTGAAGCCCCACAGAACGGGGACCCACTGGTCAATGTTGCGGTCTTCGACGCGTACGAACGCGACGAGCCCCAGGCCGGCGCCGACCGCCACCCAGACCGGAGCGAGCAGCAACGGCGACCGGAGCGCGCCCAGCACGCACACCATCAGCCCGACCATCAGGCCGAGCTGTGGCCAGCGCATACCGAGCAGGACGCCGCCCCGTTCCAGGGGGCCGAACCGGTAGGAACGCTCGCTCGCCATGCGCTATCCCGTCAGTTTGCCCGGTTGCCACCCGGCCCGCGCATCGGCGGGGCGGCCGGTGCGACGGGACGGGGGTTGGGCTTCGCGGCGGGCTGGGGGGTGGGTGCGCGGGTCGTCGACGGCGGGGCGGCGACGCTGCGTCCGGCGGTCCGGCGGGCGGTCGGGGCCGGGGCGCTTGAGGTGCTCTGGCGGGCCGGCACAGTCCGGCTGCCGCCGGTCGCCCGGGTACCCGGCGCCGGGGTTCCGCTCCGGCTGGACGGACCGGCCGAGGCACCGCTTGAGCGGGCTGATTCGACCGCCCCGCGACCCGAACTGGCCCGGGCCAGTTCGGCGCCGCGACTGCCGGAGGAAGCCCCGGCGCGGCCGGCGACCCGCGAGCCGCCGCTGGCCGACGCGCTGGGCCGGCCGCCGGTGAGAGCGGGACGGGCCGAGCCGGACCCTCCGGAGAGCGCGCCGCCGAGGCCGCCCCCGCTGTCGCCGGCGATCGCACCCCCGGAGTTGCCGCGGCTCTGCAGCCGGGCCCCGATGCCACTGAACGTTTCCCGGGACGATGATCCGAGCAGTGCGCCGGCTCCCTGACCGAAGCTGGACATGGCCCGCCGTCCGCCGCTGTGCATCGCGGCCTGGAGTTGGACGTCGGCCACCCCGAACAGGTACAGCAGCATGAACGGGCTGAACACCGAAGCGACCATGACCACGATGCCGGACAGGATCGACAGCGTCTGGTCGCTCGCCGACCCCGTGCCTTCGCTGGCCAGCCCCGCGCCGAGCGTGAAGACCGCGTAGATGACGGGCTTGGTGAAAATCAGCGCGGCGAGCAACTCGGTCGCGCGCTTCAACCAGCCCCGGGTGCTGGCCGCCGGCTGCCCGGCCAGATAGAGCGGTATGAACAGGGCGACCAACAGGATGGCGATCTTCCGCACGTACAGCACAACGAAGAGCGCGAAGGAGAACAACGCGACCAGTAGCGACAAGACCATGTCGAGCGCGAAATTGCCGTGCGCGGGGAGGGCCCGGAGCTGGCCGACGAGATCCTGCCCGAGCGGTTTGCCGGCGCCGAACGTGGTGGCCATTCCGTCGGACGCGGCGAGCACCATCTGGAGCAGCGCCAACGCGATGAACGAGCCGATGATGGCCGTACCGGTCGAAGCGAGCGCGCGGACCATCATGTGCGGGTCGCCGCGAACCGCGGCCATGATGCTGGAGCACAGGAAGATGGCCAGCACCACCAGCGCCGCGACGCCGAACACTACGTCGTAGTTCTGGAGGAAGTAGTCTTTGCTCAGGTCGACGGACGTCTTCTGGGACGCGAAACTGAAGACCGAGCTGGACATGTCGGCGGCCATGTTGCAGAACGCCTTGCCGATGGAGTCAAGAAAACTCCCAGCCGCATCCTGAACCGCACCCTTAATCGGACTAAAGGGGTTCAGGCCGATAGCAACGATCTGATCACCGTTGTTGGTGGCGGCCGAAGTCATGACGCCCCTCCGACGTATGTGAAGCGCTCGTACCCGTCGGCGGCGCGCTCGCTGATATCTGGCCCGTCGGGACCATCCCCGGAGTTCGAGAGACGCCAATCACCATTATTCCAAGCTACGGAGCACTCGTCCGTACCCCACCGCTCCTGTGGTGCGAGTTCGTCGGTGCTTCCGTATACCCCGAAGCTGGCGGACGACCAGACGAGAACAGTCGCAGCGTTGACCTTATGCGACTTGACCTGGTATCCAGCGACCCGGATGTCGAAGTTGACCGCGGGACTTGTTACCGTCGAAACGTTGTAGTCCTCGGCATTTTTCTTGTCGGCAGCCGAGATCTTGGCAGCGAGCTTATTTGCCACGGCTGGAAGAGAAATGGCGCTGAAAACGGTACGGATTCGTTTGGGGATCGGTTGCGGACGTCGCCGTAGGCGGAGACGTAGTTGCCGCAGGCGCTGATGGCGCCGGCTTCGGTGTGGGGATAGCCGACGGGTATGCCGAGGCTGTTGACCCGGGTCGGGGCGCCGGGGATGCCGGCCGCGGATACAACCGGCGCGGTGGACGTGT
>JAMFSN010000331.1 GCA_026225295.1 Frankia alni | reverse complement strand
GCAGCGTCAACGCGCAGTCAGCGCCCGCTGGCCATGACAAATGCCGAAAACGTCCCGATCGTCAGCGCCCCCGCGCGTCCACCGACCCGCCGACGACGACAGTCCCAAGGCCCCCAGCAACCGTCATCGTGCCAGCGCCACAGAGCCAACGCTGATCCAGCCAACCCACGCCCCCGGCTCGGAACCCGGCCCCCGACCAGCCAGCCCCAGCCCGACGCGCAGACCGGCCGCGCCAACGCTCGTCCCGACCAGCGCTGACCCGACCAGCTTGCGGTCCGACCCGGTTCGATCGGGCTGTCGCCGCACGTGACATCGCAACCGCACGCCTGAACGCCGGTTGACGCCGCCACATGCCGAACCGGGCCCGACCGTCGTTGCACACGCGCGTTCAGGCGCCCGCCGACGATGCCAACCGCTGACCAGGCGACCGACCGGCCCGACCGGCCCGACCGGGCGGCCACCGCGAGTGGCGAGGGTCGCCGCCCGCCCGGGCGCCGTTTCGGCGTTCAGCGGGTCGTCGCGGTCAGCTCCCGGATCCGGACGGCGTCGAGCACCAGCCGGGTCGCCAGACACGCGGCGACCCCTTCGCCGGCCCGGATCCGCAGGTCCAGGATCGGCTCCAGGCCCAGCGCGATCAGGACCGCGGGGTGGGCCGGTTCGCGGCTGCGGTGACCGGCGATGAGGTGGGCGGCCACGGCCGACTCGAGCTGGACGGCCAGCAGGGCGGCCACCGAGGTGGCCAGGCCGTCCAGCATCACTGGGGCGTGGCTCTCGGCCGCGCCGAGCACGCAGCCGGTGAGGAGCGCGATCTCGGGGCCGCCGAGCGCTCCGAGAACAGTCAACGGGTCCCGGCTCGCCACCCCGTGCTCGGCGTGGGTCCGGTCGAGCGCGCGGGCGACGACGTCGAGCTTGCGGTCCAGGATGTCATGGTCGGCGCCGGCCCCCAGGCCGACCGCCTCGGCGACGCTCAGCCCGGTCAGGGCGACGGCCAGGGCGGCGGCGGGGGTCGTGTTGCCCACCCCCACCTCGCCCAGGGCGACGAGACCCCGGGCGCCGGCCCGGCGACCCAACCGTCGGCCGTGGGCGATGAGGCGTTCGACGTCCGGCCGGGTCAGCGCGTCGGTCCGGACCAGGTCACCCCGGGGTCCGGTCGGGCGGCCGGCGACGGCCCCGGCGAGCGGTCCGCCGCTGCAGCCGGCGTCGATCACGATCGCGGTGAGCCCGGCGGTGGCCGCCGCCACCACGCCGGCCGCCTGCCCGGCGACCGCGGCGGTGAGCACCTCGCGGGTGACCGAGGGATCGTAGGCGGAGATGCCGTAGCTGGTCACCGGATGATCGGCGCCGGCCAGCAGCAGGGTGCCCGGCCCGGCCCCGGACGCGGCGCCGGCCAGGGCCAGGACCCGGTCGACCGCCCGGTCGAGCACCCCCAGCGAGCCCGGCGGCGTCAGTCGCCGGTCGGCCTCGTCGCGAACCCGCACCACCGACGCCGGACCCGGAGCCCGCAGGCGTGACCCGGGCGCGGTCGGCCCGCCGTCGACAGCCGGCCACCGCTCGTCGACCACCACGTCGGCGAGCGGCGCCCGCCGGGACCAGCCCGCGCGCTGCAGGCCCGGCTCCGGCGGCCGCTCATCCGGCCAGCCCAGACACAGCCAGCCCAGCGTGCTGATCCCGTCCGGCAGTCCGACCAGCGCCGCGAGTTCGGCCGGCCGGAACAAGGTGACCCAGCCGAGCCCGAGACCTTCGGCCCGGGCCGCCAACCACAGGTTTTCGATCGCGCAGGCGCACGACCACAGATCGGCGTCGCCGAACGTCGCGCGGCCGAGCACCCCGGCGGCCGGCACCCGGCGGTCACAGCCCATCACCACCCCGACCGGCGCTTCCCGCAGGCCTTCCAACTGCAGGTCGAGCAGCCGGCGGCCCGACTCCGGGTCCAGCCGGGCGGCCTGGGCCTGGCGTTCCCGGTCGGCCAGGAAACCGGCCCGCTCACGGACCGCCGGATCGGTCACCACCACGAACCGCCACGGCTGGGAGTGCCCGACCGACGGCGCGGCGTGCGCCGCGGCCAGCACCCGCTCCAGGGTCTCCCGGTCGACCGGATCGGGGCGGAACCGCCGGATGTCGCGTCGGGCGCCCACGATCCGGTACAGCGCGTCGCGGTCGGCCGGTGGAAACGCCCACGCCCGGGGGTCGGCGGCCCGGTCCCGGGCCGAGGAGGAGTCACCGACGACCGGGACGGGCCGGGCCCAGCCCGGGGCCGGGTCCGGCGCGTCGGTCAAGCGCCCGGCCGGGGTTCGGGGGCCGCGGTCCGGGCCGCGGCCGGCGTGGGCAGCGGTTCTGCCGTGGTCACTGTCGTCACTGACCTCTCCGGTCGGACCGCCCGGCCGACCGCCGGGCGGTCGGGTACCGCCACCGGGACGTCATCGTGACACCGGGGTTCCCGCAGGGGAGTGGTCGACCCGTGGGCCGGTAGCCCGCCCGGGCGTTCCGGCCGGGACCGCGGAAGGTCCCCGACGGTCCGGAGACCCTCGGGGACCTTCTGGTCCGGGCCGGGCCCGGGCGCTGTTGAAGCCGCTGGTCACGGACCAGTCTTGCCGACCAGCTTCGTGACCCACCGGCAGTTGTCCGGCCCGACCACGATGCCGTCCCGGTCGTTCACATTGAGGGAGTGGCGGAGGCCTTTTGAATCATGCCTCCACTGTCATGGAGTCACCCAGGTAGTGCCGCAGAACCTCGCCCCGGGCGGTGTTGGCCGAGCCCTGCCAGGCCACGGTGCCGCGCTGCAGCACCAGGCACTCGTCGGCGAAGTCCAACGCCCGGTGGACGTACTGCTCAATCATGATCACCGTGACGCCCGACTCGCGGGCCCGGGACAGGCCGTCGAAGACCAGGTCCACCATCTTGGGGGCCAGCCCGAGTGACATCTCGTCGGCGATCACGAGCTTCGGCGCGGTGGCCAGGGCCCGGGCCAGCGACAACATCTGCTGCTCGCCACCCGAGAGCAGACCGGCCAGCTGGTGGCGCCGGGAAGCCAGGGCCGGGAAGATCTCCAGAGCCAGGTCGATCGCCTGGCGGCGGGCCTGGCGACCGGGCACTGTCGCGGCGGCCAGCCGCAGGTTGTCGATGACCGTCAGCCCGCGGAAGACCCCCCGGCCCTCCGGCAGGTACACCAACGAGGCCCGGCGGATCCGGTGGGGGCGCCAGGAGCTGATGTCCTGGTCGGCGAAGGTGATCTGCCCCCCGGCCGGGCTGACCAGGCCGGACAGGGCCCGGGCGAGGCTGCTCTTGCCGGCCCCGTTGGCGCCCAGGACGGCGAGTGCCGCACCGGCCCCGAGGGTGAAGGAGACGTCGTTCAACGCCATGGCTTCGCCGTACCGCACCGACAGGTTTTCCACGGTCAGGAACGCGCCGGTGCCCGGGCCCGGGCTGATGCTGTCCGGGCCGGCGGCGGCCCGGCTGGTGCCGTTGGCACTGGCGACCGCCAGCGCCGGCGCGACCTTCCGGGTCGCGTCCAGGTCGACGCCGGTTTTGGCGGTCTCCGCGTCGGGCTCCGGCTTCGCTTCCGCCTCCTGCGCGGACATCTCTTCGCCGAGGTACGCCGCGCGCACCGCCGGGTCCTTGCGGACCACCTCGGGCGGCCCGCTCGCGATCAGGGTTCCGAACTCGAGTACGTAGACGGTGCTGGACAGCCGCATCACGAGATCGACGTCGTGTTCCACCAGCAGCGCGGCGATCCCCCGTTCGGCGGTGACGCGGCGCATCACCGCCTCGAACTGCTCGGTCTCCGACGAGTCGAGTCCGGAGGACGGTTCGTCCAGGAGCAGGACGGTGGGGGAGGCGGCCAGCGCCCGGCCCAGCTCGACCAGCCGGGCGACGCCCAGCGGCAGGCCCATCGCCGAGCGGTCGGCCATGTCCCGCAGGCCGACCAGCTCCAGCAGTTCGTTCACGATGTCGGTCTCGGCCGGCTTGGGCCGCCGCAGGCTGCCCATCGTGAACAGGTCCGACCAGATCCGGCCCTTGGCGTGCTTGGCCCGGTGGGCCAGTACGAGGTGATCGCGGATGGTGAGGCTGGTGAACAGCTCCGGGTGCTGGAACGTGCGGGCCAGCCCGCGGGCCGCCCGGACCTGGGGCCGGGTGTTGGTGACGTCGTCCCCGTCGAGCAGCACCTTGCCCTGGGACGGGCGCAGGAGTCCCGACAACACTCCGAACAGGGTGCTCTTGCCGGCCCCGTTCGGGCCGACCAGACCGACGATCGTCGCGGGCGGCACGCTGAGGTCGACGTTGTTGACCGCGACCAGACCGCCGAACCGCACCGTGACGCCGACGCAGCTCAGCCGGGCCGGGCTCGGTGACCCGGTTTTGCTCGTCGGGGCCGGGTCGGTCGTTTCGGCAATACCGCCTGTCATGGTTCCGCCCTCGTGATCGCGGTTGATGCGTCGGGACCCGTACCGGCATGAGCAACGGATCGGTCCGCTTCACCCAACCAGGCTGCGTCGTCCGGGGTCGGGGAACCGCTGTCCGGCGGAGTCTTGCGGGAGATCAGGGCGACCAGCAGTCGCCGGATCTGTCGTCCGTACTGGACGACCACGCCCTCGGGATTGCGGGCCACCCCGATCGCGCCGAGCCCGAACAGGATGGCCGGCACCTCGTCCCAGCGGGCCGGGGCGTAGGTCTGCAGGACGCCCTGCAGGAGGGAGAAGGCCAGCCCGCTCAGCACGGCGGCGGTGATCGACCGGATGCCCAGAGTCACCACCACGGCCAGCCAGACCAGGCCGGCGAACGTCGAGTACGACGACGGTTGAGCGGTCAGCGTATCCAGGGCCAGGAAGCCTCCACCCACGGCCGCCACGAACGCGCCCACCGCCCCGACGAGCACCTTGACCTGCACGATGCTCAGGCCCAGGGTCCGGGAGGCCGGCGCGCTGTCGCGCACCCCCCGCAGGGCCAGACCACTGGTCGAGCGGCGCAGGTTCAAGGTCAGGATGGCCAGGACGGCGAAGACCCCCAGGGTGAGGTACGAGAACGCCAGGTCGCCGGTGGCCCAGCTCGGCCGGTTGACCGTGACGCCCAGCCCCCCGTGCTGGAACCGGTTGCGGGTGAAGACCAGGGTCCCGACCAGCAGCCCGAAGGTCAGCGTGGCCAGGCCGACGTAGAGATCCCCGAGTCTGATCGTCAGCAGTCCGATGAGGGCTCCGGCGACCGCCGCGATCAGTCCGCCCAGCAGGATCGCCACCAGCACCGGCAGGTGCCCGACGGTGGCGAACTGGCCGGCGGCCGCGGCTCCGACGCCGGCGAAGGTGATCTGTGACAGCCACAGCATGCCACCCTCGCCGGTCACGATCGTGAACGTGAGGAAGGTGACGCCGTAGCACAAGCCGAGCGCCGTCAGCCCCAGCCAGTACGGCGAGTTCTGGAAGATGAGCGGTACGGCGGCGACGGCCAGGAACGGGATCAGGCCGATCCAGGTCGGCCAGCCGCGGCGCGCGGTGTTCTCCTCCGCGGTCTCCGACCCCTCGTGCGCCGGTCGGATGGCCTGGTCGAGCGGTCCGCCCGCGCCGGCCGCCTCGTCGATCGAGCCCGACCGCAGGACGTAGAAGATCAGGAAGACGAGGATGAACCCGAACGGGATGCTCGGAATGATCGCCGCGGTCAGGGAGCTGTTGGCCGGCAGGTACTTCTGGATGACGTCGGTGACGATGCCCATCAGCAGCGCGACCGCCACCGCTCCGGGCAGGGACCGCAGCCGGGCCGCCACCACCGCGGCGATCGCGGCCGCGAGCAGGGCCGTCATGCCTTCGGGGCTCAGCCCGTTGGTCGGCGCGACCAGGATGCCGGCCAGACCGGCCAGCGTCGAGCTGACCGCCCACACCCCGAGCGACACCCGGTTGGGGTTGGTCCCCGACAACGAGGTCATCGCTTCCGAGTCGACCATGGCCCGAACGCGCAGACCGATGTCGGTGAATCGCAGCAGCGCTGTACCCGCCGCCACGACGAAGATCAGAAACCCATAGGTGATCACCTGGTCGGTGGTGACCGGCGTGCCCAGAAAGTGGTAAGGCTTGTCGCTCAGCGACGCCAGTCCGGGGGCGGAAGTGATCGTCTGGGTCCCGAAGATCAGGTCGCTGACCGGTGGCAGGGCCACCGACAGGCCGATCGTGGTGACAATCTTGATGAGGGTCGACCGGCCCCGGATGAACCTGAAGAGCACCGAGTAAAGGAAGACGCCCATAAGTGGGGCCAGAACCAGGATCGAGAGCAACCCGGCGGTGACCGTCGAGAAGTGGTGCTGGGAGTTGAGCCAGTAGTAGAAGCGGGCGACGACGTAGGCCATCGACCCGAAGGCAAGGTTGAAAACGCCCGCTGAAACGAACGTTACGACTAGTCCGGCTGCGGCGATGGCGTAGATGGAACCAAGTGCCAAGCCGGCGAGAATGTACTGCAGCACGCTATGTCCTCCGCGTCGGTCCTGAAGGCCGACCGCTCACAGTAAGCGGATAACAGCACAGTCGGAACAGGCCGTATCGGCACAGTTCGCGCGCTCCCTTGCCAACATCACTCCTTCGATAAAGCGAATGTTTTTTGAGTGAACAGCAATACCCGACCGTCCCCTGACCGGTAGTGTGTCGGTCAGATTACAGTTTTCGACGTCGAAGTCAAGCCGAGTTAGCACCTGTTACCCCCCGACATCAACCCCTTACCGGGCGTGAATGACGGGTCGCCCCGACCTCTCGATCCCTCCGGTCGGCGGGCTCGAAACCAACGGTCCCGGGGCGTGGTCCGGACATCCTCGACAGCTCCCTCGGGCATCAAGATTCTCCTGTTCGCGCGCCCCGTCAACCGGTGGCGCCGCGACCTCTTGCGGCGGCCGTGGGGCACACACTACTGTCGCTCTCGTCTGAAGAGAACGCCGTTCTTGCGTCCGACCGGGGCGATCCCCCCGGTCGGGGGATCGCGACGACCTTCAGCCCAGGTTCGTTGGAGGATGGACGCGATGGCTCCCGCCCCCGGCCGCCCCTCCGGCGACCGGACGCAGCACCACCCGCCGGCCGGGTCGACACGTCCCAGCCACAGCAGGCTCCGGGCGGACGACGAACAACGAGCGGGACAGTCGCATGGGGCGTCGAAAGGGAACGGTGTAGAGCGTGACCGACTACGAGGCGATCGACTTTTTTCTGGGCGATGAGCTGGTCGCCGACCCGTACCCGTACTTCCAGGCGCTGCGCGAGCAGTGCCCGGTCGCCCGGGAACCCCACCATGGTGTGGTGATGGTGACCGGGTATGAGGAAGCGGTCGAGGTGTTCCATGACTCGGAACGGTTCTCCTCGTGCATCTCGGTCACCGGCCCGTTCCCCGGTTTCCCGGTTCCGCTGGCGGGCGACGACATATCGGAACTGATCAGCCGCCATCGTGACGGGTTACCGATGAGCGATCAGCTGCCGACGCTTGATCCACCGGTGCATACCGATCATCGGGCGTTGCTGATGCGGCTGATCACGCCGAAGCGGCTCAAGGAGAACGAGGCCTTCATCTGGCGGCTGGCCGATCGGCTGCTCGATTCGTACCTGGCCGATGGTGAGGGCGAGTTCATCAGCGGGTTCGCCGGCCCGTTCGCTCTGCTGGTCATTGCCGACCTGCTGGGCGTGCCCGAAAGCGATCACGAGGAGTTCGCGGCGGCGCTGCGGCAGCGGCCGCACGCGGCCGGTGGGATCGGCGGCACCAGCGGGGAGGCCCTTCACCATTCGCCGTTGGAGTTCCTCTACGCGCGGTTCACCACCTACGTTGAGGACCGCCGCCGCGACCCCCGCGACGACGTCCTGACCGGCCTGGCCACCGCGACGTTCCCCGACGGCTCCACCCCCGAGGTCATCGACGTCGTCCGCGTCGCCGCCAACCTGTTCTCCGCCGGCCAGGAAACAACGGTCCGGCTGGTCAGCTCGGCCGCCAAGCTCATCGCCGAAGACCCCGAACTACAGCACCTGCTGCGGACCGAACGCGACCGCCTCCCCAACTTCATCGAAGAAGCCCTGCGGCTGGAGAGCCCCGTCAAGGGCGACTTCCGCCTGTCCCGGGTCCCTACCACCGTCGGCGGCGTCGACCTGCCGGCCGGTACCACCCTGATGGTCGTCAACGGCGGCGCCAACCGCGACCCCCGCCGCTTCACCGACCCCGACACCTTCGACGTGACCCGCACCAACGCCCGCCAGCACATCGCCTTCGGCCGCGGCATCCACACCTGCCCCGGCGCCCCGCTGGCCCGCGCCGAAGCCCGCGCCGGCATCGAACGTCTCCTCGACCGCACCACCGATCTGCGCATCTCCGAAGCCGTCCACGGCCCGGCCGGGAGCCGCCGCTACTCCTACCTGCCCACCTTCATCCTGCGCGGTCTCACCCACCTCAACCTCGCCTTCACCGCGAAACAGGGAGCTGCGCGGTGAAGGTCACGGTCGACGACGACCGCTGCCGGGGCCACGCGGCCTGCTGGTCGCTGTGCCCCGAGGTGTTCACCCTCACCGACGACGGCTACGCCGAGGCGCGGGCAGCCGACGTCCCGGCCGGGTTCGAGGCGGCGGCCCGGTCCGCCGTCGACAACTGCCCCGAGCACGCCATCACGGCGAGCTGACGGCCGGGCCGTGGTCGGCGTGCGCGGTCCCCAGGTTTCTAGAAGCCGGCGACGATCACCGCGTTGGTTTCCGCGGCGGCCTGCCGCAGTGCGATGGCCTTCTGGTAGCTGGCCGACTCATACCAGGCGCGGGCCGCCTCCACCGACGGGAACTCCAGGACGACGGTCTGGTCACCGTGCCAGTCGCCTTCGAGGACGGCGGGCTTCGGATCGACGGCCAGGACCCTGGCCCCGCTCTCGGCGATGGCCGGCGCGGCCGCCCGGCCGTAGGCATCCATGCCGGCCCGGTCCTTCACGGCCTCGGTCAAGATGACGTAGCCCTTCGGCATCGGCTCTCCTTTAATGGGGTTGGCGGACGGACGGTCGCCAGGAAAATACTACAAACAGTGATAAGGTCGCCAATATAGGAAATATGGTATTGAACAACAGAATCTTGAATTGCGGGGTTGCTGGGAGCCATGCTCCTCGTGATCGGGGGAGTGTCGTGATATTCGGATCGGGGACGCGCCACGCGGTCGGCGGCGAAGTGTCTCCGGCCGGTTCCGTACCCGCCGGCCCGCCCGCCGCATCGTCACCGGCTGTGACGTCACCGACCGCGCAAGGCCGGGCCCCGCGGACACGACATTCCTGAGCGAGCTGGAGGTACCGGAATCATGTTGTTGCAGTTGACTTCCGATCAAGAAAATTTCCGGGAGACCACCGCCCGGTTCCTGACCGGCCGCGTGCCGATCGAACAGGTCCGCAGGCTCCGGGACGACCCGGCCGGCTTCGATCCGGAGTTCTGGCGGCAGGGGGCCGAACTCGGGTGGACCTCGCTGCTGGTCAGTGAGGAGAACGGGGGCGGCACGATCAGCGACTCGGGGCTCGTGGATCTCACCGTGCTGGCCCACGAATTCGGCGTCCGGGCGGCGCCCGGGCCGCTGGTGCCCACCAACGTGGTCGCCGCGGCGCTGAGCGGCGTCGGTGGCCCGGCCCACGCCGCGGTCCTGGCGTCGGTGCTGGCCGGCGAGACGACCGCGTCGTGGGCGTACGGGGAGGCCGCTCCGCACGACCGCCTCGGCGATGTGCAGCTGGAGGTCCGGGTCGAGGGCGGCGAGGTCGTGCTGAACGGCGTCAAGCGCCCCGTCGAATCGGCGGCCCAGGCCGCTCGGCTGCTCGTGACCGGCCGGGCCCCCGAAGGGCTCACCCAGGTGCTGGTCCCCACCGACGCACCCGGGGTGTCGGTCGAGCCGATGCGGACCGTCGATCTCACCCGCCGGTTCGGCGTGGTGCGGTTCGACGACGTCCGCCTGCCGCTCGACGCCGTTGTCGGGGAGGTGGGCGGGGCCGCCGACCAGGTCGAGCGGCAGCTCCAGCTGGCCATCGTGATCATGAACGCCGAAGCCATCGGGGCCATGCAGGCCGCGTTCGAGATGACCGTCCAGTGGTCGTTCGACCGGTACTCGTTCGGTCGCCCGCTGGCCTCCTACCAGGAGCTCAAGCACCGGTTCGCCGACATGCTGTCGTGGCTGGAGGCCAGCCACGCCATCAACGACCGGGCCGCGGCGGCGGTCGAGGCCCGCTCACCCGACGCCGAGGAACTGGTGAGCGTCGCGAAGGCCTTCATCGGCACCTACGGCGCGGAGCTCGCCCAGGACTGTGTGCAGATCCACGGCGGAATCGGGCTGACCTACGAACACGACCTGCACCTTTTTCTGCGGCGCGTGACCGTGGACCGGGCCTTGTACGGCACCCCCGCCGAGCACCGCCAGCGCATCACGACGGTTGCCGAACACCTGAAGGAGACGGCATGAGTGCCGACGAGCGCGAAGACGTCGAGAGCTTCCGCCAGCGGGCCCGGACCTGGATCCGCGCCAACCTCCGCGCGCTGGAGCCGGGCGAGGACATCGAGCCGAACCTCAAGCCGACCAACCTCACCCAGGAGGAGGAGCTGGCGGTCGTCACGCACGAACGTCAGTTGCAGCGCCAGCTGTTCGACGCGGGGTTCGCCGGGCTCTGCTTCCCCACCCGGTACGGCGGGCAGGGCCTCACCCCCGACCACCAGCGCGCGTTCAACGCCGAGATCGGCGGCTACGAGTACCCGGCCCGGATCCAGGCGCCGACGTTCTCGCCGTGCGCGTCGGTGCTGCTCGAGTTCGGCACCGAGGAGCAGAAGCTGGCCCACATCCCGGCCATCCTCAAGGGCGAGGAGATCTGGATGCAGCTGCTGTCCGAGCCGAGCAGCGGCTCGGACGTGGCCGCCGCGCTCACCAGCGCCGTCCAGGAGGGCGATGAGTGGGTGCTGAACGGATCCAAGATCTGGACCACCGGCGCCTGGTGGTCGGACTGGGGGATCTGCCTGGCCCGGACGAACTGGGACGTCCCCAAGCACCGGGGCCTGAGCGTCTTCATCCTGCCGATCCACCAGCCGGGGGTGGCCGTGCACCGGATCGAGATGCTGAACGGCCTGAAGGAGTTCTGCCAGGAGTTCCTGACCGACGTCCGGGTGCCCGACAGCGACCGCATCGGTGAGGTCGACGCGGGTTGGACGGTCGGGACCCGGTGGATGTTCCACGAGCGGATGCTCTACAACTCGCCGTTCATCACGGTGTCGCCCGGCAAGACCCAGGGCGGGGGCGGGGTCTCGATGGTCGACGTCGCGCGGGAGGCCGGTCGTCTGGACGACTCCTACGTCCGGGACCTGGTCGGTGAGGCCCGGATGCTCGAGCTGGTCGGCAAGGCGCTTCAGCGGCGGGTCGGCGAAGGCATCATGACCGGCAAGATGGTCGACCAGTCGGCCGCGCTCGGGCGGCTGTTCGCCGGGGCGTCCATCACCCGGATCGCCACCATCGCCTTCGACATCGCCGGGGCGACCGGCGCGGCCTGGACCGGCGACGAGGGTGCCCCGGCCGATTGCGGCACGACCTTCCTCATGCGGCAGGCCTCGTCCATCGGCGGCGGCACCACCGAGATGGCGCGCAACGTCATCAGCGAGCGCGTCCTCAAGATGCCCCGCGAGCCCTCGCTCGACCGCGACCGGGCCTTCCGGGACGTGCCGCGGGCCGGTTCGACAAGGTCCTGAAACCGCGGCTTCGGGCGGAGGCGGCCGGGTCCGGTCGCCTCCGCCGGGCCGCTCCGGGCCCACGAAGGTGGTTGTTACCGACTGTCGCCGACGGAACGCCAACCCGTCCGGGCTCGGTCCGTCAATTCAGTGATCTGGATTTTGGAACACCCGGTCAACCCCGCGCCCCCGCCGGCGCGAACCGTCCCTCAGAGACCGAGCTCCTTGGCGATGATCGTCTTCATGATCTCGCTCGAACCGCCGTAGATGCGCCCGACCCGGGCGTCGGTCCAGGCCCGGGCGACCGGGTACTCGCTCATGTAGCCGTACCCGCCGAACAACTGCAGGCACTCGTCGACGACCCGGCCCTGCATCTCGGTGCAGAACAGCTTGACCTTGGCCGCGTCGGCCGGGGTCAGTTCGCCGTCGCGGTGGGCGATCAGGGCCTGGTCGAGCAGGGCCTGCCCGGCCTCGACCTCGGTGGCGCACCCGGCCAGCACGAACTTGGTGTTCTGGAACGTGCCCAGTGACTTCCCGAAGGCCTTGCGCCCGTTGACGTAGGTGACGGTCTGCTCGACCACCGACGCGGCCGCGCTCTGCGCGTTGATCGCGATCGACATCCGCTCCTGCGGGAGGTTCGACGTCAGGTAGGTGAAGCCGGCCCCCTCGTCGCCGAGCAGGTCCCCGGCCGGCACGCGGACGTCGTCGAAGAAGATCTCGACCGCTTCCTGGCCGTGCAGGCCGATCTTCTCCAGCGGGGCGCCCCGGCTGAGCCCGGCCGCCCCGGCCTCGATGACCAGCAGCGACAGCCCGGCGTGGCGCTGGGTCGGGTCGGTCTTGGCCGCCGTGACGAACAGGTCGGCGTTCAACCCACCGGTGATGAACGTCTTCGACCCGTTCACGACGTAGTGGTCGCCGTCGCGTCGGGCGGTGGTCGCGATGCCGGCCAGGTCGGAACCGGCCCCGGGTTCGGTCAGGGCCAGCGCCGCGACCAGCTCACCGCTGGCCAGGCCGGGCAGCCACCGGGCCTTCTGCTCGTCGTTGGCGTGGTGGACGAAGTACGGCACGCAGATGTCGGCGTGGATCCGCAGCGGGCCCAGCGCGTAGCCGGCGTGCGCGGCCTCCTCGGTGACGACCGCGTTGAACAGGAATTCGGCCTCGCCGCCGCCGTAGGCTTCCGGGATACCAAGGCCGAGAATGCCGATCTCACCGGCGCGGTTGAAGAACTCGCGCGGCGGTAGACCGGCCTCGTCCCATTCGCGGCGATGGGCCCCGACCTCTTTGTCGAGAAAGGTGCGGACCGAGGCCCGAAAGGCCTCGTGTTCGGGCCCGTAGACCGTACGTCGCACCGGTCGCCCCTTCCGGCCGGGCGAGCCCGGCCCGCCTCAACATCAACGGATGATCTTGCTCGGTAACGGACTATACACGGCATTCACCGCTGGCACCGGGGCTCGATTTCCGGGTCGGGATCGGCGGCCCGGCGGCCGGGTGGCCCCCGCGCGGGCAGCGGGTCCGACCGCGGCGATCGGCGGTCCGGCGGGCCCGGCCGCCGGCCGCCCACCGGCCGTTTCCACGGGCCCCACCAGCACCGGAGGCTCGCTTAGACTCGGGAAGAAGCGCGTTCTCAATCACGACGGAAGGGCCCGGATGTCGAGAGGGATGCCGCTCGCCGAAGCCGGTGCGCCGTGAAGACGGACGGGCCCGTCCGGCACGACCACTGGATCGCCGGCCGGAGTGTGCCGCCGGCCAGCGGCGCCTACCTGCCGACGATCGACCCGGCGACCCGCCAGCCGGGCGAGCAGGTCGCCGCTGGTTCCCCGCCCGACGTCGACCGGGCGGTCGCCGCGGCGCTGGCGGCGCAGCCGGCCTGGGGCCGCAGCTCCGGCGCGGACCGCAGCGCCGTCCTGCACGCGATCGCGGACGCCATCGAGGGCGGCGCCGACGAGCTGATGGAGCTGGAACGGGCCGGCACGGGCAAGATTCCCGCTCAGTTGCGGCTGGAGGTCGACATGTCGGCCGCCTACTTCCGCTACTACGCCGGGGTTCTGCGCGCTCAGGGGGGCCGCACGATCGACCAGGGGGCCGGGCATCACACGTACACCCGACTCGAGCCGTACGGCGTGATCGGGGTCATCACCCCGTGGAACCTGCCGCTCAACCAGGCCGCCCGGGCGTTGGCCCCGGCCCTGGCGGCCGGGAACGCGGTGGTGGCCAAGCCGTCCGAGCTGACCTCGATCTCGACGTTGCACCTGGGCCGGCTGGCCGGGGTGGCCGGCCTGGCCGACGGGCTGCTCAACGTGGTGACCGGCACCGGCCCGGAGGTCGGGACGCCGTTGGCCGCCCATCCGGGGGTCCGGCGGGTGACGTTCACCGGTTCGGTGGCCACCGGCCGGCTACTGGGGGCGATTGCCGCCCACCGGCTCATACCGATGACGTTGGAGCTGGGCGGGAAGTCACCGATCGTGGTGTTCGCCGACGCCGACCTTGATCGGGCGGCGGTCGCCGCGGTGGCGGCGGTGGTGATGAACACCGGGCAGACCTGCTCGGCGACGACCCGGCTGCTGGTCGAGGCGTCGGCGCACGACGAGGTGGTGGCCCGGGTGGTCGCGGCGGTGGAGCGGCTCCGGCCGGGGGTCGATTTCGGTCCGATCATCACCGAGGCCCAGTTCGACCGGGTCCTGGAGCACCTGCGCGCGGCCGCCGCCGACGGGCTGACCCCGGTGACCGGCGGCGGCGCCTACGACGAGGGGCCCGGCGCCGCCGGTCTGTACATCCGCCCGACCGTCTACGCCGGGGTGTCGCCCGACCGGCGGATCGCCCGCGAGGAGGTCTTCGGACCGGCGCTGGTCACGATTCCCTTCACCGGAGAGGCGGAGGCGCTGGCATTGGCCAACGACACCGAGTACGGGCTGGTCGGCAGCGTCTGGAGCGGTGACGTGGCCCGGGGCCTGCGGCTGGCCGAGCGGATCGACGCCGGTCAGGTGGCCGTGAACGGCGGCGCGTTGGGGATCGAGACGCCGTTCGGCGGTTTCAAGGCCAGCGGCTACGGGCGGGAGAAGGGTATCGAGGCCCTCCACGACTACGCCCAGGTCAAGACCATCAGCCTGGCTCTGC
>JAMFSN010000330.1 GCA_026225295.1 Frankia alni | reverse complement strand
TGGGGATTCCGGCGTCGGACCTCGCGAACCGGTCCCGGACGTTCGTTCGACCACCTCGGACGTTGCGACGCATCGGCACGGCCCCCGGAACAGGTCCACCTCGTGCAGACCTTTAGCGATCAATGGACTACGCATTGTGACCATCGATGGGCGGCCGGGCCGTCCGCGACACGCGCCGTCGGCGGCTGGGACGCTCCACCCGGCCCCGGGCGGCCGCCCCCGGCCGGTCCGTGGCCGTCACCGGTGGTCAGCGGGCCGAAACACCATCTGCCCGGCCGTGTCCCTGCGTGCAACGATGGGGGACGTGCCGGTCTATCGAGACGAAGGTGTCGTCCTGCGGACGACGCCGCTCGGCGAGGCTGACCGCATCGTCACGATCCTGACCCGCCGGACCGGTCGGGTCCGGGCCGTCGCCAAGGGGGTCCGGCGCACGACGTCCCGGTTCGGCTCCCGGCTGGAGCCGGCCACCTACGTCGACCTGCAGCTTTACGAGGGTCGGTCCCTCGACACGGTGACCCAGGCGGAGATCCTGCACCCGTACGGCGCCCAGATCGCCGGGGACTACGGTCGCCACACCGCCTCCGCCGTAATGCTGGAGGCGGCGGAGCGGTTCACGGTCGAGGAGCGCGAGCCGTCCCTGAAGATGTTCCTGTTGCTGGTCGGCGGTCTCCGGACGCTGGTGGCCCGCGAGCACGCGCCCCGGCTGGTCCTCGACGCCTTTCTCCTGCGCTCGCTCACGGTGGCCGGATACGGCATGTCGCTCGACGAATGCGCCCGCTGCGGGGAGCCCGGGACCTACCCGAACCTGTCGGTCCCGGCCGGCGGCGTAGTCTGCCCGGAATGTCGTCCACCGGGGGCGGCGTCGGTGTCCGCGCCGGCGCTGCGGCTCCTGATCGCCTTGTTGTCCGGTGACTGGGCGGACGCGGACGCCAGTCCGTCGCCCGCCCGCCGGGAGGCATCCGGCCTGGTGGCGGCGTACCTGCAGTGGCACATCGAGCGTGGGCTGCGGGCCCTGCCCCATCTGGAGCGGACATGAACGCCGGGCCCACCCTCGCGGCGATCGGGTCGAGGCGATCGGAAGGTCACAGGGCCAGCCGTGTCATAGGGGAGGTGAGTGGTGAGACCCCGTAACCGGGCGGAGCGCCACCGCGATCCCGTTCCGCACCCGTCGGGCGCCGCCCCGCCGGAGCTGCCGCCGGGCACCGTGCCCCGCCACGTCGGCCTGGTGATGGACGGTAACGGACGGTGGGCGACGCAGCGGGGGCTGCCGCGCACCAAGGGTCATGAGGCGGGCGAGGACGCCCTGTTCGACTGCGTCGAGGGCGCGATCGAGATCGGGGTCCGCTGGCTGTCGGTGTACGCCTTCTCGACGGAGAACTGGAAGCGGTCGCCGGACGAGGTGGCTTTCCTCATGCGGTTCACCGACAGCGTGTTCGGTCGCCGCATCGACGACATGGATTCGCTCGGGGTCCGGGTCCGGTGGGCCGGCCGTCGGCCCCGGCTGTGGCGCAACGTCATCCGCCGCCTCGAGGTCGCCGAGGAACGCACCCGCGACAACGACCGGCTGACCCTGGTCATGTGCGTGAACTACGGCGGTCGGGCCGAGATCGCGGACGCGGTGGCGGCGATCGCGGCCGACGTACGCGACGGCCGGTTGCGGGCCGACAAGATCGACGAGTCGACCGTGGCCCGGTACCTCGACGAGCCCGACATGCCCGACGTCGATCTGCTGGTCCGGACGTCCGGCGAGCAGCGGATCAGCAACTTCCTGCTCTGGCAGGCCGCCTACGCGGAGTTCGCGTTCGTCGACACCCTGTGGCCGGACTTCGACCGCCGCCACCTGTGGGCGGCCTGCGCGGAGTTCGCCCGTCGGGAACGCCGCTACGGCGGCGCCCTACCCCGCTCCGCCGCGACCGGATGAGCCGCGAACCAGGTCACACCGTGAGCGGGCTGGGGGAGCGAGCGGACAGCGGCGTGCTGGCCGTCACCCGGTTCCAGGTCGCCGAGGCCGACACCGCGACGTTCACCGCCGGCGCCGGGGACGTCCTCGACGCGTTGAGCCGGTGCGTCGGGTACCGGCGGGCCCAGCTCGGCCGGGCGGCCGACGATCCCGGGCTGTGGGCGCTGGTCAGCGAGTGGGACGGGGCCGGAACCTACCGCCGGGCCCTGTCCAACTACGACGTCCGGGTCGCGCTGATGCCGCTGGTCGTCGCCGCGCTCGACGAGCCGGGCGCCTTCGAGCTGGTGACCCCGCCGTCCCGGTAGGCTGAGGCTTCGCCTCGCCGACCGCCAGCCGGAGGGAGAGCCAGCAGTGGCCTCAGACCGCATGGACACCATCGTCAGCCTCAGCAAGCGTCGGGGCCTGGTGTTCCCGTCCAGTGAGATCTACGGCGGCCTGCGCGCCTCGTGGGACTACGGCCCCCTGGGGGTCGAGCTCAAGAACAACGTCAAGCGGGCCTGGTGGAAGTCGGTCGTCCAGGGTCGCGACGACGTCGTCGGGCTCGACTCCTCGGTGATCCTGGCCCGGGAGGTCTGGGAGACCTCCGGCCACGTCACCGCGTTCGTCGACCCGCTGACCGAATGCCTGGCCTGCCACAAGCGCTTCCGGGCCGATCACCTGACCGAGGCGTACGAGGCCAAGCACCACCGCCCGCCGGCCGGTCTGTCCGAGGTCGTGTGCCCGAACTGCGGCACCCGCGGCTCCTTCACCGAACCGAAGATGTTCAACGGTCTGCTCAAGACCTATCTCGGGCCCGTCGAGGACGAATCGGGCCTCGCGTACCTGCGGCCCGAGACCGCCCAGGGCATCTTCATCAACTACGCGAACGTCCAGTCGTCGGCCCGCCGCAAGCCACCGTTCGGCATCGGGCAGATCGGCAAATCGTTCCGTAACGAGATCACCCCGGGCAACTTCATCTTCCGGACCCGCGAGTTCGAACAGATGGAGATGGAGTTCTTCGTCCCGCCGGGCGAGGACGAGACCTGGCACGATTACTGGATCGACGAGCGAATGAAGTGGTATCTCGACCTCGGAATTACCAGGGACAATCTGCGCCTGTTTGAACATCCGACCGAGAAGCTGGCCCACTACGCCAAGCGGACGGTCGACCTCGAGTACCGGTTCAACTTCGGCGGCCTCGAATGGGGCGAGCTGGAAGGTATCGCCAACCGCACCGACTACGACCTGACCGTGCACTCGAAGGCGTCCGGCGTGGACCTGTCGTACTTCGACCAGGCCAGCGGCGAGCGCTACACCCCGTTCGTCGTCGAGCCGGCCGCCGGCGTGGACCGGGCCACCCTCACGTTCCTGCTCGACGCCTACGCCGAGGACGAGGCGCCGAACACCAAGGGCGGGGTGGACCGGCGGGTGGTGCTGAGGCTCGACCGCCGGCTGGCCCCGGTCAAGGCGGCCGTCCTGCCCCTGTCGCGGCACGGTGACCTCTCGCCGATCGCCCGGGACCTGGCCACCGAGCTGCGCCGCCACTGGAACGTGGAGTTCGACGACTCGGGCGCGATCGGGCGCCGGTACCGCCGGCAGGACGAGATCGGAACGCCGTTCTGCATCACGGTCGACTTCGACTCGATCGGCGACCGGGCGGTGACCGTTCGCGAACGCGACACCATGAGCCAGGAGCGGATCGGCATGGACGCCGTGGTCCGCTACCTGAACGAGCGCCTCGGCCCCTGCTGATCCTCGCGGTCGGGCCCGCCCCGCCCGGGGTCACGCGGGCGGGGCCCGGTTCGTGCTTCCGGTGCCCCAACAGCGGTAGCGTTCCAAACGTGAAATGTCATCGTCGGAGTCGGCCCGTTCCCCGGCCGATCCCGGGATGACGCGGGGGCTATTCACGAGGTGGACATTCCGGGCACAAGGAGGGCCGCGTGACCAAGTACGTCTACGACTTCCATGAGGGCAACCGGGACCTGAAAGACCTGCTCGGTGGAAAAGGCGCGAACCTTGCCGAGATGACCAATCTCGGCCTTCCGGTGCCACCCGGGTTCACGATCACGACCGAGGCCTGCCGGGTCTATCTGCGATCCGGCGACGAACCACCGGCCCTGCGCGACGAGGTCAGCGCCCACCTGACCTCGCTGGAACGGGTGATGGGCAAGCAGCTCGGCCAGGCCGACGATCCGCTGCTCGTCTCGGTCCGGTCCGGGGCCAAGTTCTCCATGCCCGGAATGATGGACACCGTCCTCAACATCGGCCTCAACGACGCCAGCGTGCTCGGCCTGGCCAAGCAGTCCGGCTCCGACCGGTTCGCCTGGGACTCCTACCGGCGGCTGCTGCAGATGTTCGGCAAGACCGTGCTCGGCGTCGACGGCGAGCGGTTCGACGAGGCGCTCGACGAGGCCAAGCGGGTCCGGGGCAGCGCCGACGACCTCGACCTGGACGAACACGACCTGCGCACGCTGGTCGACACGTTCAAGGCGATCATCGCCCGGGACGCCGGCCGACCGTTCCCGCAGGACCCGCGCGAGCAGATGGACCTGGCCGTCCGGGCCGTCTTCGACTCGTGGAACGGCGACCGGGCCCGGCTCTACCGCCGGCAGGAACGGATCCCCGCCGACCTGGGGACGGCCGTGAACATCGTGGCGATGGTGTTCGGCAACCTCGGCATGGACTCCGGCACCGGCGTCGCCTTCACCCGCGACCCGGGCAGCGGCGAGCAGGGCGTGTACGGCGACTACCTGCAGAACGCCCAGGGCGAGGACGTGGTGGCCGGCATCCGCAACACGCTCGCCCTGGCCGACCTGGAGGGGATCGACAAGCCCGCGTACGACCAGCTCCTGGAGATCATGAACACTCTCGAGGAGCACTACCGGGACCTGTGCGACATCGAGTTCACGATCGAGCGCAACAAGCTGTGGATGCTGCAGACCCGGGTCGGCAAGCGCACCGCCGGGGCCGCCTTCCGGATCGCCGTCCAGCTCGTCGACCAGGGCCTGATCGACACCGACGAGGCCCTGACCCGGGTCACCGGGGCGCAGCTCGGGCAGCTGATGTTCCCGCGGTTCGCCGCCGACGGCGACAGTCGCCGGATCGGCCAGGGGATGAACGCCTCGCCGGGCGCGGCGGTCGGGGCGGCGGTGTTCGACTCCGACCGGGCCGAGGCCCGCGCGGCCACCGGCGAACAGGTCATCCTGGTCCGCCGGGAGACCAACCCGGACGACCTGAACGGCATGATCGCCGCCCAGGGCATCCTCACCTCGCGGGGTGGCAAGACCTCGCACGCGGCCGTGGTCGCGCGGGGGATGGGCAAGACCTGCGTCTGCGGCGCCGAGGAACTCGACGTCGACGTGAAGGCCCGCAGCTTCCGGGCGCCGGGCGGCCTGGTCGTCAACGAGGGCGACCTCATCTCGATCGACGGGACGTCGGGGGTCGTCTACCTCGGCGAGGTGCCGGTCGTGCCGTCCCCGGTGGTGCGGTACTTCGAGGGGACGACCAGCCCGGACGGCTCGGACCCGCTGGTCGACGCCGTGCACCGGCTCGTCTCCCACGCCGACGGGGCCCGCCGGCTCGGGGTCCGGGCCAACGCCGACACCCCCGACGACGCGGCGCGGGCCCGCCGGTTCGGCGCGGCCGGCATCGGCCTGTGCCGCACCGAGCACATGTTCCTGGGCGATCGCAAGAAGTTCGTCGAGCGTCTCATCCTGGCCGACTCCGACGAGGAACAGGCCGAGGCGCTGGCCGCGCTGCTGCCGTTCCAGCGCGACGACTTCACCGAGATCCTCGCGGCGATGGACGGCCACCCGGTGACCATCCGGCTGATCGACCCGCCGTTGCACGAGTTCCTGCCCGACCTCACCGAACTGTCGGTGCAGATCGCGGTGGCCGAGGCCAAGGGCGAACCGGTCAGCGACACCGACCGCAAGCTGGTCGACGCCGTCCGCCGGCTGCACGAGCAGAATCCGATGCTGGGCCTGCGCGGGGTCCGGCTCGGCCTGGTCATCCCGGGGTTGTTCACCCTGCAGGTCCGGGCGATCGCCGAGGCGGCCGCGGCCCGGAAGGCGGCCGGTGGCGATCCCCGCCCGGAGATCATGGTTCCGTTGGTCGGAGCGGTGCAGGAACTTGAGGTCGTTCGCGAACAGGCCGAGCGGGTGCTGCGGGACGTCGCGGCCGAGACCGGCACCGATGTCCCGGCCCTGATCGGCACGATGATCGAGGTCCCGCGGGCCGCGCTGACCGCCGGGCAGATCGCCGAGGCGGCCGAGTTCTTCTCCTTCGGGACCAACGACCTGACCCAGATGGGCTGGGGCTTCTCCCGCGACGACGTCGAGGCGTCGTTCTTCAGCCGGTACCTCGACCTGGGCATCTTCGGCGTCTCGCCGTTCGAGTCGTTGGACGTCGACGGGATCGGCCGGCTGGTGCGGATCGCCGTCGAAGAGGGCCGCGCCGCCCGCCCCGGGATCAAGCTCGGGGTCTGCGGGGAGCACGGCGGCGACCCCGATTCCATCCACTTCTTCCATGCGGTCGAGCTCGACTACGTGTCGTGTTCCCCGTTCCGGGTGCCGGTCGCGCGGCTCGAGGCCGGTCGCGCGGCGATCCTGGCCGACGCGGCGGGCAGCGACACCCGCTGACCCGGCCCGGACCGTTCGCGGTGCGGAGCGGGCGGGCCTCGGTTTGGCTGGAAGGCCGGCGGCCTCGGCTGGAAGGCTTGGGGCCCGGTTGGAAGGCCGGCGGCCTCGGTTTGTCAGGGTCGGCGGAGGTCATCGCGCGCCGGGACGATGACACTTTCCGACGGCCCTGGAACTGTCGTCGTCGGCGGGTGTGGGGACGTGTCGGGACGCTGCCAGTCGCGGCTTTCAGGTGACTGGCGGCGTCAATGAAGATCGTCTGCGCGTTGACGCTGCCGCCGCAGGCCCGCTGACGCTGCCGGTCGCCACGGACGACCCGGGCAAGCCCCGGCGGTTCCGACCGTCACCGTCGTCAAGTCGTCAAGGTGTCTGTGCGTCGGCGTCGGCGCTGACGCTGGCCGACGGGGGCCGGTGCGGAGCGTCGCGCCGACCCCCGTAATCTGACGCCGCGGGTCGAGAACGGGTGGGGTG
>JAMFSN010000045.1 GCA_026225295.1 Frankia alni | reverse complement strand
GCCATCTGAAGACAGGGAGTTCCCGGGCATGAGTCGGTTGACCCATTTGCAGCGCCTGGAGGCGGAGAGCGTCCAGATCTTCCGGGAGGCGGTGTCGGAGTCGGAGCGGCCGGTGATGCTGTACTCGGTGGGGAAAGACAGCGCGGTGATGCTGCACCTGGCGATGAAGGCGTTCTACCCCTCCCGCCCGCCGTTCCCGCTGCTCCACGTCGACACGACGTGGAAGTTCCGGGCGATGTATGAGTTCCGCGACAAGATCGTCGCCGATCTTGGGGTCGAGTTGCTGGTCTACCAGAACCCGGAGTGCCTTCAGCGGGGGATCAACCCGTTCGATCACGGTTCCGCGACCCACACCGACATGTGGAAGACCCAGGGACTCCGGCAGGCGTTGGACCGGTACGGGTTCGATCTGGCGTTCGGTGGGGCGCGACGCGACGAGGAGAAGTCCCGGGCCAAGGAACGGGTCTTCTCGATCCGGTCGGCGCAGCACCGCTGGGACCCCAAGGCCCAACGCCCGGAACTGTGGCACCTCTACAACGCGCGTAAACAACCCGGCCAGAGCGTACGGGTGTTCCCCCTGTCGAACTGGACCGAACTCGACGTGTGGCAGTACATCCACCGCGAACAGATCCCGATCGTGCCGCTGTACTACGCCGCGCCCCGCCCGGTCATCGAACGCGACGGCACGTTGATCATGGTCGATGATGAGCGGCTGCCCCTGGCGCCCGGCGAGGTACCGGTCGAGCGGTCGGTCCGGTTCCGCACGTTGGGGTGTTACCCGTTGACCGGGGCGGTGGAAAGCACCGCGTCGACCCTGACCGAGATCATCCAGGAGATGTTGTTGACGACCAGCTCGGAACGCGAAGGCCGGGTCATCGACCACGACTCGTCGGGATCGATGGAGAAGAAGAAGCAGGAAGGCTACTTCTGATGGCGCACGCGACCAACGATCTCGTGGCGTCCGACATCGACGCCTACCTCGACCGGCACGAACACAAATCGATGCTGCGGTTCATCACCTGCGGCTCCGTCGACGACGGCAAAAGCACCCTGATCGGCCGGCTGCTCTACGACTCCAAGCTGGTGTTCTCCGACCACCTCGCCGCCCTGGAAACCGACTCGAAAAAAGTCGGGACCCAGGGCGACGGGCTCGATTTCGCGTTGCTCGTCGACGGTCTGGCCGCCGAACGCGAACAAGGCATCACCATCGATGTGGCCTACCGGTTCTTCTCCACCGAACGGCGGAAGTTCATCGTCGCGGACACCCCCGGCCACGAGCAGTACACCCGCAACATGGTCACCGGCGCGTCCACCGCCGACCTGGCCGTCATCCTCATCGACGCCCGCAAAGGGGTACTGACCCAGACCCGCCGGCACAGCTACCTCGTCGGCCTGCTGGGGATCCGCCACATCGTGCTGGCCATCAGCAAACTCGACCTCGTCGACTACTCCCAGTCCGTGTTCGACACCATCGAGGGCGACTACCGCGCGTTCGCGGCCGAGATCGGGCTGGCCAACATCGTCGCCATCCCGATCTCGGCGCTGCGCGGCGACAACATCACCGCGCCGAGCCCGAACACCCCCTGGTACACCGGCCCGACCCTCATCAGCCACCTGGAAACGGTACAGATCACCGACGACCAGCCGACCGGGCCGTTCCGGCTCCCCGTGCAGTGGGTCAACCGCCCCGACCTGGACTTCCGCGGGTTCGCCGGGCAGGTCGCGGGCGGCGCCGCGCACCCCGGCGACACCATCCGGATCCTGCCCTCCGGCCAGGAAAGCACCATCGCCCGGATCGTCACCGCCGACGGTGACCTGACCGAGGCCACCACCGGGCAGTACGTCACCCTCACCCTGACCGACGACGTCGACGTCAGCCGCGGGGACGTCATCGCCGCCGCGTCCGACCCGCCCGCCGTCGCCGACCAGTTCGAATGCCACCTCGTGTGGATGGCCGAGGACCCGATGCTGCCCGGCCGCCCCTACCTGCTCAAACTCGGCGCCGCCACCGTCGGGGTAACCATCGCCCAACCCAAATACAAGGTCAACGTCAACACGTTGGAACACACCGCCGCCCGGACCCTGGAACTCAACGAGATCGGGGTGTGCAACATCAACCTCGACCGGCAGGTCCCGTTCGACCCCTACACCACCAACCGCGACCTGGGCGGCTTCATCCTGATCGACCGGTTCACCCAGGCCACCGTCGCCGCCGGGCTGCTGAACTTCGCGCTACGCCGCTCCCAGAACGTCCACTGGCAAGCCGTCGAAGTCGACAAGGCCACCCGGGCCCACGCCAAACGCCAACACCCCGCCGTCGTATGGTTCACCGGCCTGTCCGGAGCCGGGAAATCCACCATCGCCAACCTCGTCGAGAAACGCCTCCACGACCTGGGTTTCCACACCTACCTCCTCGACGGGGACAACCTACGGCACGGCCTGAACAAAGACCTCGGGTTCACCGACGCCGACCGCGTCGAGAACATCCGCCGCGTCGCCGAAGTCGCCCGGCTGATGGTCGACTCCGGCCTCATCGTCCTGACCTCCTTCATCTCCCCGTTCCGCGCCGAACGCCAACTCGCCCGCGACCTGCTCCACGACGGCGAATTCATCGAGGTCCACGTCGACGCCCCCCTCACGATCGCCGAAGGCCGCGACCGCAAAGGCCTCTACGCCAAAGCCCGCGCCGGCCACCTGAAAAACTTCACCGGCATCGACTCCCCCTACGAAGTCCCCGAATCCCCCGAACTCCACCTCGACGCGGGCGGCGCCATCCCCCCCGCCACCTCGGCCGAACTGGTCGTCGAGCACCTGCGCCAGGCCGGCATCCTGACCCCCCCACCGGCGGCCGGAGCGTGACCACCCTCGACGACCACACCCTGGCCGCGACCCTCGCCGCCGAAGCGGGGGCCCTCCTGCTAGCCATCCGCGCCCAGGGCGGCGCCGCAGGCGACCACCAATCCAACGAACTGCTCCAACACCGCCTGGCCACCGAACGCCCCGCCGACGCCGTACTGTCCGAAGAAACCACCGACGACCTGACCCGGCTGGAACGCCACCGCGTCTGGATCATCGACCCGCTCGACGGAACCCGCGAATACAGCGAACCACCCCGCGCCGACTGGGCCGTCCACATCGCCCTCACCCTCGACGGCCAGCCCGTGGCCGGCGCCGTCGCCCTCCCCGCCGCCGGCCTGACCCTGCACACCGGCCAACCACCGAAACTCCCACCCCCCACACCCGGCCCACCGCGGCTGGCCGTCTCCCGGACCCGCCCACCAGCCTGCGCCGACCAGCTCGTCACCGGCCTGGGGGCCACCCTCATCCCCATGGGCTCAGCCGGCGCCAAAACCATGGCCGTCATCCGCGGCGACGTCGACATCTACGCCCACTCCGGCGGCCAATACGAATGGGACTCCGCCGCCCCCGTCGCCGTCGCCGCCGCCACCGGCCTACACGTCTCCCGCCTCGACGGCACCCCCCTGCACTACAACCAACCCAACCCCTACCTCCCCGACCTCCTCATCTGCCGCCCCGAACTCACCGACGCCGTCCTC
>JAMFSN010000329.1 GCA_026225295.1 Frankia alni | reverse complement strand
GCTCCGAAGCATCAGCTCCCGCCCGAGCGGCAGACCGACAGCGTCATCGCAGGCTCTAACGCACGTTGACGCTGTCGGTCGCCGCCCGGCTCTTGCTTGACCTGAACCGTGCTTGAGGTTCGAGCATGGGCCATGACCTTCACCGACGCTCAGCGCGCCTACCTCGACAGTCAGCCTCTCGGTCGGCTGGCCACCGTCGCTCCCAACGGGACGCCGCAGGTCAAGCCGGTCGGATTCCGCTGCAACCGGGAGTTGGAGACCATCGACCTCCACGGCTTCGCCATGGAGTCGTCCGCGAGGTTCCGCAACGTCAAGGCCAATCCGGCCGTGCCGTTCGTCGTGGACGATCGGCCGGACCCGGCGGCCGGCGCGGCCGGCGCGCGTTTCCTGGAGATCCGGGGCGAGGCCACCCCGGCGATCCACGAGTCGGACCCGTCGGATCTCACGGCCGGCGGCCTGAGCAGAGGTGCACGGGCGGTTCATCAACCCGGACGTGTCCAAGGCCGAGAAAATGGTTCCGCCGGCCGACTCGGACCACTACGACCTGTTCCGGCCGCACTAGGCTCCGCCGGCTCAGGGCCTGATCCCTTGAGCGTGGGCTACCGATGGAGCAGAGTTCGCCGCACACCACTTACCGAGGGAGGTTCGGCCTGTGACCACGGGACGAACGGCTGTCGTCACCGGCGGCGGATCGGGCATCGGGCGCGCCATCGCCAACCGGCTGGCCGAGGACGGCTTCGCGACCGCCGTGCTCGACCTCAACGCCGGCGCGGCCGAAATGGTCGCCGCGGAGGCGCGGGCGAAGGGGCACGAGGCGGTCGCCTTCGGCGGCGTCGACGTGTCCGACCGCGCCCAGGTGAACGCGGCCATCCAGAGCATCCGCGAGACCCTGGGCCCGGTGCTGGTGCTGGTCAACAACGCTGGCCGCACCGGCTTCAAAGAGTTCATGAAGATCAGCGACGAGTCCTGGGACGGCATCCTGGCCGTCAACCTGAACGGCCCGTTCTACTGCTGCCAGGCGGTCATCCCGGACATGGTCGAGGCCGGCTGGGGTCGGATCGTGAACATCTCGTCGTCGAGCGCGCAGTCCGGGCAGCAGTACATGACCCACTACGTCGCGTCGAAGGCCGGGCTGATCGGGCTCACCAAGTCGCTGGCCCTCGAGCTCGGGCCGCAGGGCATCACCGTGAACACGGTCCCGCCCGGGTTCGTCGACACTCCGATGCTGCGCGGGTCGGAGAAGCGGGGCCTGCTCGGTGGGACCGTCGACCACCACGCCGAGCTCACCCCGGTCCGGCGGGCCGGGAAGCCGGAGGACATCGCGGCGGCCTGCTCGTTCCTCATCTCCGAGGAGGCCGGGTACATCACCGGACAGGTGCTCGGGGTCAACGGCGGCCGGAACACCTGACCCACACCGGCCCGGCCGCCGAGCGACCCCGACCCGGGAACACCTCGGCGGCCTCGATCCCGCTGGCCCGGCACCGCCTCATCCGTGAGCGGGCCGTCCAGCCGGGCGATCTGGCCCTGCTCGTCGGCTTCGGGGCCGGGCTGTCGTTCGCCGCCCAGGTGATCCGCGTTCCGTAACCGGGTTGGCTCCGAAGCGCGGGGTGGCTGGGACAGGGGACCGGCGGTGGTCCCCTTGCCCCGACCAACTTCCGGCGCCGCTCAGCCGGAGGGGCGCGGTGCCCGGCCGGCTGCGAGGCGGGTCACCAGCCGGGTCATGGTCGCCGCGACCTCCTCGGGCGCGGTGTCGTAGCCGGCCGCCCGATCCGCCACCACGACCACGGCGAGGCCCTGGATCGCGGCGGCAACGAGGGTGGGGGAGAACTCGTCCGGGTCGACCCCGTACTCGCCGAGGATCGAGGCCAGCTTCCCGATCTGCATCTGCCGCAGTTCGCGGGCCACCCGGCTGACCTCCGCCCGCAGGGCCGGGCGGTGGTTGGCGGCCGCGCCGAACTCCACGAACAGGGCCGTGCCCGGGGGATCGGAGACCAGGTCCCACCACGCCCGCAGCGGCTCGGCGGAGGCCAGTGCCGCGGCCATCCGCTCCACCATCTGATCGGCCCGCCGCCGCACCACGGCCACGAACAGGTCGTCCAGGGTCGGGAAGTAGTAGTGCACGAGCGGAGCGTTCATGCCGGCCCGGGCCGCCACGCTGCGCGAGCTGACCGCGGCGAAACCCTCCCGCAGGATGATCTCTTCGGTCACGTCGAGGAGGCGGGCGACCTTCTCGGCGCTCGCCGCCCGCCGTCGACGGGGCTCGGTCATGCACCGTCCTTCCGGGCCGGGGCGTCCCGGCCGCCGATGCCGGCCGGGCTTTCATCCTCACCGATGCGTCGTGCGTATTGACAGTCGGCTCCCATAAAGTTAGAACAGCCGTTAAAACTCTGCGAGTGTCGTGAGGGAGGAGATCCTGACCTACGTCACCGCCCTGGCCGGCGCCGGTAACGAGACCACGGCCCGGCTGATCGGCTGGCTGGTCGCGCTGCTGGCCTCGGCGAACCGGGACGGCAACCGCTGGTCGGAGCCGGACCGCTTCGATCTCCGCCGCCGGAACGGTCAGCCGCGGACCTTCGGTCCGGGTACCCGCTACTGCCTGGGGGCCTCGCCGGCCCGGCTCGAGGGCTAGCTCCGAACCACCGCACCACGACTCAGAGGAGAGACAGATGGGCAAGCTCGACGGCAAGGTCGCGTTCATCACCGGGGCGGCCCGCGGTCAGGGCCGCAGCCACGCGATCCGGTTAGCGCAGGAAGGCGCCGACATCATCGGCGTCGACATCTGTGCCCAGATGGACACGGTGCCCTACCCGATGGCCACTCCGGACGACCTTCAGCAGACCGTGAAGGCGGTCGAGGCGACGGGCCGGCGGATGGTGGCCCGGCAGGCTGACGTCCGGGACGTGGACTCGCTGCGGGCGGCCTTCGCCGAGGGCACCGCGGAACTCGGACCGGTCGGCATCGTCCTGGCCAACGCCGGCATCGGTCCCGGCGGAGCCTCCACAGACGAGCAGCAGTGGGACGACGTCATGGCCGTCAACATCACCGGCGTCTGGAACACCGGTCGGGTGGCGATCCCCTCGATGATCGAGAACGGTCAGGGCGGCGCGATCGTGCTGACCAGCTCCACCGGCGGCCTGATGGGGGTGGGTATTCCGGTCGGGGGGTTCCTGGGCTACGTCGCCGCCAAGCACGGGGTCATCGGACTGATGCGGTCGTGGGCCAACTTCCTGGCCCCGCACTACATCCGGGTCAACAGCGTGGCCCCGACCACGGTGAAGACCCCCATGGCGGCCATGGGGGACCTGGATGCCATCACCCACGGGATCCCGGAACTGCGGCGGGCGCTGGAAAACGCGATTCCGGTCGACGCGGTGGACCCGGAGGACGTTTCCAACGCCATTGCCTGGCTGGTGTCGGACGAGGCGCGCTACGTGACCGGCACGGTCATCCCGGTCGACGCGGGTCAGGTCAACAAGCGCTGACCGGCCGGAACCGGACCGGCGTGGTGAGCGGGTCGCCAGCGCCCGCTCACCACGCCGGCCGCCCCCGAACTGCGCCCTGACCGTGGGAGCGGGCGCCCGGCCGTCCGTCGCCGGACGGCGCCTTGACCGTGGGAGCGGGCGCCCGGCCGTCCGCCCACGCTGACGCCTCACCAGCCCACCGAGCCGTGGCCGGGTCAGCGTGCGCCAGGGAGCCCGATGACGATGACATCCGTCCACGGAGCATCTAACCCGTCGGCCGGCCGCGAGGCGGCCCTGTCAGCGCGCCCCCGGCCGCGCGTTGACCACGACACCCGCGCCCGCTCCGCTTACCCGACCCGCCGAAACCAGACACTGGCATCGTCAGCGGGTCGCCCCCGCCCGCTCATCATGACGGTCACCTGAGAACTGCGCCTTGGCCGTGTCAGCGCATGTCAGGCCGCGCTCTCGCACTGACGTTCCGAGGGCCTACCGAGCCGTGGCCGGGTCAGCGTGCGCCAGGGAGCCCGACGACGATGACATCCGTCCACGGAGCATCCGCCCGGCCGACCCGGTGCGTGAGCGGGCCCAGCCGCCCCGGGCGGCCAGCAGACCGCCCCGGGCTCAGCCGCCCCGGGCGGCCAGCAGCGCGCCCCGGTTGACCTTGGTGGCCTCGCTGCGGGGGATGGCGTCGACGATCTCGATCGTCTTGGGGACCTTGTACGGGGCGAGCCGGCTCTTCGCATAGCCGATGACGTCGCCGGGCGCGGGAGGCGCGGCCGGGTCGGCGGGCTCGATAATGGCGTGCACCCGGCGCCCCCACTCCGGGTCGCGCAGCCCGATCACCACGATGTCGGCGATCTGCGGGTGGTCGATGAGCGCGGTTTCGATCTCGGCCGGGAAGACGTTGGCCCCGCCGGTGACGATCATGTCGACCCGGCGGTCGACCAGGTGGAGATAGTCGTCCGGGGACAGGAAGCCGAGATCGCCGACGGTCTGGAAACCGTCCGGAGTGGTGCGCAGGCTGGGGGCCTGGCCCAGGTAGAACGACCCGCCGTAGAACGGCGCGCGCATGTAGATTTCGCCGATCTCACCGGCCGGCAACGCGACGCCCTCGCCGTCGAGGATCCGGATCTCGGTGCCGCGCACCCCGCGGCCGACGGTGCCCGGGTGCTCCATCCACTCGTCGCCGCGCAGGGCGGTCAGGCCGATGCCCTCGGTCATCCCGTAGGCCATGACGATGCGTTCGGCGCCGATCAGCCCGGCCCAGCGGCGGACCAGCGACGGCGGCATCGGAGCCGCGCCCTGCGTGATCCAGTAAATGCTGGACAGGTCGCGCTTCTCGATGTCGGGAAGGTCGGCGATGCGTTGCAGCATCGTCGGGGTGGCGGTGAAGTTCGTGACCCGGTAGCGCTCGATGACGTCGACGACCCGGGCCGCGTCGAACTTCTCCATCACCAGCAGCTGGTCCTGGTCGAGCAGCTGGTACAGGGTGGTGAAGCCGTTCGCGTGGTACATCGGGGCCGGCACGAGGATCGTCTGGGGCCGCGGCACCGGGCTCCACGACTCGGCGAGCACCGCGCTCATCCGGGGGTTCCAGGTACCGGCCCGCTGGGTGACGATCACCTTCGGGGTCCCGGTCGACCCGCTGCTGCAGATGCCGTGCATGTGGGGGGCGGTGCGCTCGGGCAGATCGGGCACCGGGTCGGCGGCGGTCGCGTCGATCCAGGGCAGGTCGGCCGGCCCGAGGTAGAGCCGGGGGTCGATCACCTCCCGCAGGCGGTCGAGTTCCCAGTCGGGCACGTCCCAGCGCACCGGCACCGGGATCGCGCCCAGCTTCCAGGCCGCGAAGACACCCAGCAGGAACTGCGGCGAGTTGCGCAGCCCGAGCCCGAGCCGGTCCCCGAGGTCCAGACCCCGCTGCGCGAACGCCGCGGCGAGCTGGCTGGACCGTTCGTCGAGCTGCCGCCACGTGAATGCGGGTTCCGACCCGTCCAGCCCGATGTGCCGGAACGCCAGATCGTCCGGTCGTTCCTGGGCGAGCTGCCGAATCCGGTGACCGCAACTGACATCGACGTCCATGATCTGTTCCTCCCGCCGGTCCCACCGATGGTGCCTCAGCCCACCGGTCGGGGGCAGCTTTCGACCGTCCCGCGGTGGGCGTCGGGAGGGCCGGTCCGGGTCCGACCACGCCGGCCGGCGCGGTCGGCGGTGGTGCCTGGGGTGTGGATCACGAGGACGGTGACACCGTCCGGCCGGGGATCACGGTGCCGCAGATCGGGTCGGCGCCCGGGACGGTCTTGAACACGCTGCCCTCCAGTTTGGTGATCCACAGGCAGTTGTCGACCCCGTACGCGATGGTGGTCCGGTCATTGACGTCGAGGTGGTGGCTTCCGTAGAGGCCCAGGCCGGTGAAGTCGTGAATGGAGGACAGCCCGGCGATGATCGCGGCCGGGCCCGGGTTGGCGCCGGCCGCCTTGAGACCCTGGACGAGCAGCCCGACGGCGAGGTAGCCGTCGTACTGGGCGAAGGTCGGTTCGCCCGGCACGCCGGCCTTCGTGAGGTCGCTCTTGAATTGCCGGGTCGCCGCGGTGTTCATCTCGACGGGCTCGAAGCCCAGCGAGAAGAAGACGTTCTGGGCGGCCTTCAGGGCGCCCGGACCGGCCTGGATCAGGTCGCCCCCGTAGCCGGCCGGCAGGAGCGCCGCCTTGAGGTTGATGCCGGCCTGGCGCAGCCCGCTGATGAGCGCGAATGCGGTGTTCGGATCGATCGCCATCGTGACCCCGTCGACCCCGGCCTTCTTGATGGCCAGCACCAACGGCGCGACGTCGGTGCTCCCGAAGGGGAACTGGGCGTTGAGATAGCCGACCTTGATGCCGGCCGCTTTGGCCGATTCGGCCTCGGCCTTGGCCGCCTCCGCGGAGGCCGGCGAGATCGAGTAGCCGATCGACGCGAGGTTGGTGACGCCCTGCGACTTGAAGAACGCGCCGGGCGTGGTCGAGACCTTCGTCGTGTGCAGGGCGCCGGCCGTCGAGAACATGTTCTGGGCGGTGATCCACTCGGGCCCGTCGCCGGCCAGGCCGACCACCGGAACATGGTGCGCGGTGAGGTAGTTCGAGGCGGTGAACGTCAGCGACGAGATAGCGATCACGGCGGCGACGTGATCCTGGGTGACCAGTTTCTGGGCGGCCGACAGTGCGGTGGCCGGATTGGTGGCGGTGTCGGCGACGACGTATTTGATGGGGTAGCCGTCCCGCGCGGCGAGGATGGTCCCCGCCTTGATCCCGGGCACACTGGACTTGTTCACCGACGATGCCGGCCCGGTGAGGTCGGTTAAGACCCCGACGGTTAATGGTTCGCGGCCGCTGCTCGACGGGGCGGCGCTGCCGGAGCTGGCCGGCTTCGACGAGCCGCAGCCCACGGCGACGACGAGCACGGCGGCCGCCGTGGCCAGCAGTTTCTTCCCTCTTCTGGTCATCCCTGGTCCTTCGTCAGTCGCGGATGGTCGCGGGTTCGAGGGCGGCCGAGGCGGCCGTTTCGGAGGGCGTCGGCCGTGAGGGAGCGAATGCTCGCACTCAATTTTTGTGGAGTCAACCTCTACCTCGTGGAGGATTCTCGTAGTACTAAAGACGAGAGTCTTGTTCTACATTGGCACCCGGCCGCGACTCGTGGCCGGGAAGCGCAGGGGAGGTGCTCGGTGCAGGACGTGCCGCTGTCCTGGGCCGAACGGGCCGCCGACCGGTCGCCGCTGGTGCAGCGGTCCCGGTCCCGCAGCCTGCAGCAGACGAAGGCCATCGTCGACGCCGCCCGGCGGCTGATCCTCGCGAAGGGATCGCGGTTCACCACCCAGGAACTCGCGAAGGAAGCCGGCATCGCGCTGCAGACCTTCTACCGCCACTTCCCGGGCAAGGACCAGCTCATCCTGGCGGTCATCGAGGACATGATCATCGAGCAGGTCGAGCACTACGAGGACGCCACCCGCGACGTGGCCGATCCCGTCGAACGGTTGCGGGCCCACGTCATGGGGGCCGTCGCCTCGCTGAACACCAGCGGGCGGGCCGAGATCGGGCCGCGGTTCATCACCGCCGAGCACTGGCGGCTGCGCCAGCTCTACCCCGAGGAGCTGGCCCACGCCACCCAACCGTTCGCCGACCTCATCGCCCGCGATCTGCGGACCGCCGAGGCGGCCGGGCTGCTCGCCCCGACCGACATCGAGCGGGACGCGGCCCTGGTCGCCGAGCTGGTGATGTCGGTGTACCACTTTCACGCGTTCGCCACGTCGGACGAGCCGGCCGCGGCGATCGGTGCGCACCTGTGGTCGTTCTGCCTGTCCGGCCTGGGTGGCGCCCGGCCCGCGGCCGCCCGGCCGCCCGCCGCGGCCGAGCCGACCGCCGCCGACCGGTCCGAAGAAGCGACCAGGGAGTCATGCTGATGACCGAGGTGAACCACTTACCGGTCTTTTCGAAGGGGCGCGACCTCGACGCCGCCGCGACCGTCCTGCGGCCCTGGCTGGCCGACCGGCTCGGCGTGGCCGACGTGGAGGTGGGCGCCTTGGTCTATCCCCGCGGCGCGGGCGTGTCGAACGAGACGATCCTGTTCAACGCGCGCTGGTCGGCCGGCCCCACCGGGCCGGGCCGCGCGGAGCTGGTCCTGCGGGGCGCCCCGGCCCCCGACTACCAGCTGTTCCTCGATCCCGGCTTCCGGATGCAGTACGACCTGCTGGCCGCGCTGGGCCGGTCCGGATCGGTCCGGGTGCCCGAGGTGCTGTGGTTCGAGGCGGATCCGGCGATCCTCGGTCAGCCCTTCTTCGTGATGCGGCGGCTGCGCGGGCGGGTGCCGGTCAGCATGCCGGTCTACAACGCGTCGGGCTGGTTGTCCGAGGCGACGCCGGCGCAGCGGCGGACGGCGTGGGAGAGCGCGATGGGTCAGCTGGCCGCCATCCACCGGGTGCCCCTGGACGACGTGCGGCTCGTCGACCGGTCGGAACCGGGGGTCACCGGGGTGGAAGGGCAGCTGGACTACTGGACGCGGTTCGCGTCCTGGGCCCTCGGCGACGACGGGCCCGTCGTCCTGACCACCCTGTTCGACTGGCTGGCCGACCACGTGCCCGTTGAGCCCGACGGCCTGTCGTGGGGCGACGCGCGGATCGGCAACATGATGTTCGGCGACGATTTCGAGGTCGTCGGGGTGATGGACTGGGAACAGGCCTCGCTGGCCGGCCCGACGGCCGACCTCGGCTGGTGGTTGTTCTTCGACGAGATCCACAGCGTCGACCAGGGTCTCGCCCGGCTCGACGGTCTCGGCACCCGGTCGGAAACCAGCGACCGGTGGGAGGAGCTCACCGGTCGCCGGGTCGGCGACCTGCTGTGGCACGAGGTTTTCGCCGGATGCAAGGCGGGACTCCTGGCCATGCGCAGCCGGCGGGTCATGAACGTGGCGGCGATCGGGAGCCGGGCCCGCAACCCGTACCTGGCCAAATCGCTGCGGCTGCTCGGTTTGCCGGTGCCCGTGGAGCTGGGGTGATCATCCCCGGCGGGCCGGCTCCGCTGGACGAGGCGACGGTGTTGTCGCCGGCCTGGTTGACCGCGGTTCTGCGGGCCCGCTGGCCGGGCGTGGTCGTGCGCGGCACCCAGGTCACCGAGCGGCTCGAGACGGTCGCCACGAAGGTGCGGTTCACCGTCGACTACGCCCAACCGGTGCCGGGCGCGCCCCCGGCCCTGTGCGTCAAGGGCTACTTCAATCCGGCCCTGGGCAACCGGGTCGGCGGGGGCGCCACCGAGGTCCGGTTCTACCAGGCGGTCGCGCCCGGGGCGCCGGTCCGGACCCCGCCCTGCGTGTACGCCGCCATCGACGACGACACCGGCCACGGGCTGATCCTGATGGAGGACCTGGTCGCGGCGGGCGCCACCTTCCTCGACCCGCTGGGGGCCTACACCCCGGAGCGGGCGGCCGGGACGGTGGAGCAGCTCGCCGCGCTGCACGCCGCCTTCTGGGAGAATCCGCCGGCCGGACGGCCGGCGGCCGTCCGGTCGGCCACCTTCCCGCCCCGGCTGCGGGCGCTCGCCGATGTCCTCGACCCCGGTCTGCTCCAGACCCAGCTCGACGACGGCCGGGCCGCCGACCTGCCGGCCGCGGTCCGGGACGCCCGGCGGGTGCGGGGCGCGATGCTCGCGCTGGCCGAGATCGGTGCTGGTGGCGGGGCCGGAGCGGGGGCCGGGCAGACCCTGGTTCATGGGGACGTGCACACCGGCAACGTCTACGAGCTGGCCGACGGCCGGTGCGGACTGATCGACTGGCAGGTCGTCCAGCGCGGCCCCTGGGCCCTGGACGTCGCCTACCACCTCGGCGCGGTGCTGGATCCGGATGATCGCGCGAAAGCCGAACGCGGCCTGGTCGAGCACTACCGCGACTGCCTGGCCGCGCGGGGTGTCACCCCGCCGAGCGGGGAAGACGCCTGGTGGCAGTACCGGGCCCACCTGCCGTACGGATTCTTCCTGTGGTCGATCACCCGGGCGGTCGACCGGCCCGTGATCGAACACCTCACCGGCCGCCTCGGCCTGGCGACCGCCCAGCACGCCAGCCTGGACCTGCTGGGCGTCTGAGCTGGTCGTCTAACGTGCTTGCTTCTGAGGCCGCCGGCCTACCCATACTTTCCCTACTACCGCCAGCCGGCTTCGCCCGCCTCAGCCCCCCGGCCGTGGCCTGACCGACCCGTTGCCCACCGGAGATGCCTACCCGTACGGGGTTGCGCGCCATCAGCGTGCGTTCGCGCGCTCTGCGGCTTGTGAGAGCGTTTCTGTCGACGTACGCCGGCACGAGCTCGAGTGGTCCCTGTACCACGACGCCCGCGTTGTTGACGATGGCCGCCAGGCCAGCACCGCCCTGCCGGGCCGCGATCTGGTCCGTCGCGTTCTGCACGCTGCGCGAATCGGTGACGTCGAGTTCGATCTCCTCAATGCCCGGCGCGTCGCGGCGGCCCGATTGGCCACTGTGTGTGGAGGGTGGGCGCACACCGGCGTAGACGCGACAACCGCGAATCGCCAACGCCCGCGCAGCCGCCGCGCCAATCCCTCCACCGGCGCCCGTGATGAGGACGCCGCCGTTCATCTGCTCGCTCACCCGAGGCTCATTCTCACGTCGCAGTGGACATGTCAATATGCACATGTCATGATTGACTTCGAACGGCTGACCAGGGGGAAGGTGGATGCTCGATGTCGCTGCGGCACGCTCTGCTGGGACTACTGGCCGAGCAGCCGGCCAGCGGTTGGGATCTGAGTCGCCGCTTCGATGATCTGCTCGGTTCGGTGTGGCCGGCGGGGCATCCGCAGATCTACGGCGAGTTGCGCCGGCTGGAGCAAGAGGCGTTCATCGAGGTCGAGTCGGAAGGCCCACGGCGGCGTAAGGCCTACCAGGTCACCGATCTCGGAATCACGGAGGTCCGGCGCTGGCTCACCGACGTCGAGGTCGACCACACGTTGCGGCTGGAAGCCGTGCTGCGGTCGGTCTTCTTCTGGCTCATGACACCCGATCAGCTCAGCGACCATCTTCGTCGTGAGGCGGCTTACTACGAGGCGGTCGCCGCTGGCTACCGGCAACTCGCCGAGGCGAAGGACCGCGGCGACTTCGGTCACGGTCCGCAGACCCAGTCGGTGCGGATCGCCGCCGAAGCGGGAGCCCGCCTCAACACCGCCCTGGGTGAATGGGCCACCTGGGCCCTCAACGGCCCGACCGTCGACGCGAACCCAGCCGAGCCGTCCGGCCAGACCGAATCAAGCGATCACCGATAACGTCGGCCCAGCGGGCCCCCGGCCGGACCCTCAGCTGCGCCCTGTGAACGGCGGCTCCGTGTCGGGAGCTTCCCGGACAGCTGGTCGGACTCCCGCCGGCCCCGAGCCGGCCGCGTCCCTCCACACGTCTGAAGCAGCCCGATCCCGGCTTGGCCGCAACGTCGACTATTCTCGGCGGCAGGTCATGAGTGTCAGCGTCAAGCCCCGGCTTGCTGACCGGCAACCCTCCTCCGCGATGGGGTGCCCCGGGTGAGGACCTGGCCGTGGCCGGGGTGGTCACGGCAAGCGCGGACCCGCACTCGGGTCCCCGGGCCCGGGAGCCGCCATGTCCGTTACTGCCTTTTCTGCCGTCGACGCTGTTTCCGCGGTCGGCCCGGGCCCGTTGCTGCCGGTCGTCGGCGCCGGGCTGCCGGTGCCGCTGGTGACCGGTCGGTCGGTGCTGTACGCGAACCTCGACTACGCGGCCAGCGCGCCGTGTCTGGCGTCGGTCGCGGACCGGGTCGCGCAGGTTCTGCCCTACTACGCCAGCGTGCACCGGGGGGCCGGCTACGCGTCGCAGCTCAGCACGGCCCTGTACGAGCAGGCCCGGAGCACGATCGGGCGCTTCGTCGGGGCCCGGCCGGACGACGAGGTGCTCATCACCCGCAACACCACCGACGCGTTGAACCTGCTGGCCGGGTGCGTGCCGCCCGGGGCCGGCGACGTGGTGTTCCTCGACCTGGAACATCACGCGAACCTGCTGCCGTGGCGGCGCGGCCCGCACCGGTGGGTGCCGGTCGGGGGGTCCGTCGAGGCGACGCTGGCCGCCGTCGAACGGGTGCTGGACAGCGCGCCGGCCGCGCTGCTGGCCGTGACCGGCGCGTCGAACGTGACGGGGGAGGTCCTGCCGATCGACGCGTTGGCCCGGCTGGCCCACGCCCGGGGGACGCGGATCGCCGTGGACGGGGCCCAGCTCGTGCCGCACCGGCGGGTCGACCTGGCCACCCGCGACGTCGACTACCTGGCGTTTTCGGGTCACAAGCTGTACGCGCCGTACGGGGCCGGGGTGCTCGTCGGCCGGTCGGACTGGTTGGACGCCGGCCCCGCCTACCTGGCCGGCGGGGGAGCAGTGCGGGAGGTGCGGACCGGTCCGGAGGTGCGGACCGGTCTGGAGGTGCGGACCGGTCTGGAGGTGGGGGCCGGTCTGGAGGTGCGGGCCGAGGTCTCGTGGCAGACCGGTCCGGCCCGGCATGAGGGCGGCACCCCGAACGTGATCGGCGCGGTCGCCCTGGCCGCGGCCTGCGACGCGATCGCCGCCCTGGCCCCCGGCGCCCTGCCCGGGCACGAGTCCGCCCTGCGGGACCAGCTCGTTGCGGGACTTTCGGCGGTGCCCGGGGTCCGGATCCTGCGGCTGTGGCCCGGTGGTGACGCGCTGGGGGTCGTGTCGTTCACGGTCGAGGGGGAGGATCCCGGCCGACTGGCCGCATACCTGTCGGCGGAACACGGGATCGGGGTGCGGGACGGTCGGTTCTGCGCCCATCCGTTGCTGGCCCGGCTCGGGGTCGCGGACGGGGCGTTGCGGGCCAGCGTGGGTGTGGGCAGTGGCGCGGGCGACGTGGCCCGGCTGATCGACGCGGTGGGCCGTTACCGGTCGAGCGGGCCCGGCTGGCGTTACGTCCGTCGGCCCGAAGGGTGGGCCCCCGACCCCGACCCGCGACCGGTTCCGGACTGGGCCGGGTCGGGGGCCCTGCCGACCCTGGCCGGCACCTGCACGTCCTGACGCGACCCGACGGCGGCGCGGGCCAGATCGCGGCGCCGATCGCGGTTCAGGGTGCGGCTCAGGACCAGGGTTTCGAGGAAGACCAGCGTCGAGGCGGTCGCGAAGTGGCGGCCTGACCCGGTGGCCACCTGGTGCCCGCCGGCCACGACCGCCAGGTCGGTGCGCCGGGCCACCTGGGCGGTCGGGCGGATCAGCGACAACGGGCTGACCTGGTCGTCCGAGCCGTGGACGAGCAGGATCGGCAGGTTCGGCAGGGCGTGGGGCGGCGGTTCGTCGAGCGGCCGGCCGGCCGAGGCCCGGTAGAGCAGCGGCAGGCCGAACAGCACCAGGCCGTCGGGCCGCAGGGCCGGGGAGGCCGCGGCGGTCAGCGCGCGCAGTGCTCCGGTGTCCGAGCCGAGGACCACGAACGGGCGGTCGGGCAGGCGGGCCTCGCCGATGGACGTCGCGGTCTCGTCCTCGCCGGCGATGGTGACGGCGTGCCCGTCGAGCGCGAGCCGGAAGGCCAGCGCGTCGAAGCTGGCCGGGTTCTCGCCCCGCCCGGGCAGGACCAGGACCGAGGTCCGGGTGGTAGGCGGCTCGGCCGGGAGCTGGGCGTTGGCGATGGTGGCGGTGGCGGTTGCTGCGGTCATTGGGGATGTCCTTCGGTGTTTCTGGCGCGGTCTGATCATGGGTCGCCCGAGCCGCGCGCATGGTGGCGCGGGCGGTCCGGCGGTGGCGCTGAGTCGCGGGCGAGGAGTGGGAGGGGCGGCGCATCCCGGGCGGCTTCCGACGCTTCGACCGACCGGTGAGCGCCCGTCGGCCAGGGTCGACGGGTGGGGCCGGTGGTCGCGATTGTTGCGGGGCTCGGTTCACGGCCCGCTTCGGAACATCACCGGGTCCGGGTCAGTCCCGCCCCGGTGCCGGGGCCGGTCACTGGCCGGCTGCGCCGGCCCGAGTGGCTCGACACGTCGCGGAGGCGACGCGGAGAAGATCGACATAGGCGCGGTGAACCAACCACCCGTCCAGCCGCTGCTGCGCCACACCTCCACCCTGCCTGTCGGTAGCGTCAATGTCAACTAGATCGGTCGAGATACCGGTGAAGCGGGTCGTCGCGATGCTGACGTCCCGAGGATATGAGCGCCTTGCCGAAGGGCCCCGCTCCCTCGGGTCCCGCCCCTTGACCGCCCGCCCGGCCGCTGCCCTGAGCGCCCGGCCGTCAGCCTTCGTCGGTGAGCGCGACCGCGAGCATGGCCACGTCGTCGTCGTGGCCGTCGGCCCGCCCGAGAGCCACCAGGGCCCGGTCGCAGAGTTCCTCCGGGGACCGGATCCCGACCGCGGTCCGGCGCAGGGTCTCCATCCCTTCGTCGAAGGGTCGCACCCGGTCCTCGACGAGTCCGTCGGTGAAGAACAGCAGCATGCTGCCCGGCCGGAGGGCGACGGTCGTCTCGGGGCACTGGTCGGTCGCCGCGCCGAGCGGTGGTCCGGGGTCCACCGGAATGAAGGTGGGTTCGCCGCCCGGCGGGATCAGCAGGGGCGGCAGGTGGCCCGCGGACGCGACGGTCAGGGAGCCGGCGCGCGGGTCGAGCAGGCCGAACGCGGCGGTCGTGATCTGGCCCTGTTCCAGCCGGCTCACCGCCGCGTTCAGCTGGGCCAGGGCCTGGTGGGGCGGCAGCCGCGCGACCGCGTAGGCCCGCGCGGTGGCGCGCAGCTGGCCCATGACCGCGGCGGCCTGCACACCGTGGCCCATGACGTCGCCGATCAGCAGCGCGACTGTGCCGTCGGCCAGGGGCAGCACGTCGTACCAGTCGCCGCCGATCCCGGCGCCGACCCCGGCCGGCCGGTAGCGCCAGGCCACGGTGACCCCGGGGACGTGCGGTACCTGCTGGGGAAGGAGGCTGCGCTGCAGGGTCAGGGCGGTACTGCGTTCGCGCTCGTACTGGCGCGCGTTGCCGACCGCGGTCGCGGCCCGCACGGTCAGGTCCGCGATGAGGCTCTGCTCGTCGGCATCGAACGCGCCGCCACCGGTCCGGGCCAGTCCGACGGCGCCGATGACCTGACCCTGGGACCGCAACGGGATCACCAGACCGCGGTCCGGGTCGATCGAGGACACCTGCGCGGGGTCGGTGAAGCCGGCCATGGCCCGCCGGCCGATCTCGTCGGGAACCGGCCGGTGGTAGATGGTCGCCCCGGTCCGCAGGGTCTCCCCGATCCCACCCGCCCCGGTGTCGTCGAGCCGGGACCCGACGAACTCCCGCGACAGCCGTGCGGACAGCTCCGGGTCGCGGTGGACGATCGCGGCCAGGGTGGCGGTGCCCGACTCGTCGAGGATGTACACGACGGCCCAGTCGGCGAAGCGGGGAACGAGCAGCCGGGTCAGGCCGGCCACCGTCCGCTGCCAGTCGAGCGTGGCGGTGAGGACGTCGGCGGCTTCGGACAGGAAGGTGATGCGTTCCCGGGCCTGGCGTTCCACGCTGAACAACCGGGCCCGTTCCAACGACTGGGCGGTCTGCGCGGCCAGGGCGTAGGCGAACCGGCGCTCGTCCTCGTCGAACAGCCGGGCGTGGGCGAACGAGAACCGCAGCGCGCCGAGCATCCGGTCCGCCACGACCAGCGGCAGCGCGCACATCGCGACCGCGGCCGGTTCCAGCACCCGCAGATCGGGGAACCGCAGGTCGCGCTCCTGGGATGACTCGAGCCAGACCGCGACCCGGCTGCGCATCGCCGCCGCGGCCGGCAGCAGCGCGTCCGGTCGTTCCGCGCGCAGCCGGTCCATCAGGTCGTCGGGATAGCCGGCGGCGCCCGCGACCGCCAGGCCCGAGCCGTCGTTGGGGGTGACCAGGCCGCCACCGGATGCCCCGAGCGCGGCCGCCCCTTCGGAGACGACGATGGCCGCCACCTCGTCCGGAGTGGTGGCGGTCGCGAGCGCGGCGGTGACCCGTTGCAGGCGGGCGGCCTGCTCGGACAGCCGCTGCGCGGACGCGAGTTCGCCCACCGCGTCCAGGAGGAACCGTTCGAAGGACGGTGTCGGCCCCGGTCGCTCGCCGTGCGCGGCGCCCCGCAGTTGCTCGACCAGGGCCAGGACGTACCACCGCCGGAACGCCCGGTGCTGCGGCGGGGTCTCCAACGTCAGCAGCCGGGTGGCCCGCGCGAACGCGTCGGCCTCGTCGAGGGCGGCCAGGTACTCCTCGCCCGCCTCGGCCGCCTGGACCGGGAGATCGAGCACCAGCCGGGTCCGCTCCCGGCCCTGCGCGGCGGCCGCGAGGGCCTGCTGCTTGATGGTCCGGCGCGGTTCGGCGAACCGGGTCGTCACCGTGCGGATCAGGTCCGCGAGCCGGGGCGGCACGGCGGCGCTCTCTCCGGACGCCGCCCCGGAGGCGGCCAGCGTGAACTCGCGGACCAGGTTGTCGACGTGGCTCTTGGCGGCCAGCAGCAGATCGGTGGGGACGTCACCGAGGCTCACCACGAACCGTGGGTCGCCCGCCGTATCCTCGCCGCCGACCGTCGGACCGCCGCCCGCGGCGGCCGGATCGCCGTCCGGCGCTTCCGGAGGGTCGCCCAGCTCCGCCCAGACGGCCTTTCCGGACGTCGTGCGGACGATGCCCCACCGGGTGGCGACCGCGTCGACGAGGGCCAGCCCCCGGCCGGTCATCCCGTCCGCGCTCGGCCGGGGCCGGACCGGCATCACCGCGCTGGTGTCCGCGACCCGCATCCGTAGCCCGGCGGGCGTGACGTCGACGCGGACGTTGACCGGTGGCCGGCCGTGGAGCACGGCGTTCGTCACCAGTTCGGCGAAGACGACCTGGGCCTCCCACAGCCGTTCGGCCGACCCGCCGCTCGTCACCGCCTCGCGTAACCGGCGCCGGGCCCGGGGCACCGCCTCGGGGTCGGCGTCCAGACGAAGATCAAAGGAGACGTCACCCGACGGCGTCACCGTCGGGTCGTCCACCCGATCTTCTTCAAGCATGCGGGGTGCGCTCCTGGCGGTGGGGTCGGGCGGCCGGCGTTCGGTCGGCCGGGCTCAGAGTATGAGCTCGAGGCAGCCGGCGAGTCCGCACCCGCCCGATCTTCGCCGGGCCCGTTGTGCACCCGGTCGCCATCCGCCACAGCCACTACGTACCCCGGCGGCAACGGGATAAATCCGCGTACCCGCCGGCCCGACGAGCTACGATCTGGCCATACGGTCAAAAGTTAGCCCGGCCGGACAGATTTCCG
>JAMFSN010000328.1 GCA_026225295.1 Frankia alni | reverse complement strand
GCTCTCGCTGGTGGTGAGCCGCGGGCCGGCTTTGTCGTCGGGCGCAAGGTCGGCAACGCCGTCGTCCGCAATCGGGTCCGGCGGCGTCTGCGCGAGCAGATGCGGACCCGCCTGCCCCGGGTTCCGCGGGGCGGCCTGGTGATCGTGCGGGCGTTGCCGCCGGCGGCGACCGCCTCGTCCGCGGATCTCGGCCACGCGCTCGACTCGGCCTTGCGGGCCTTGACCCCGGCCCGGCCCGCGTCCCCGCTGGGCGCCGCGTCATCGCCGGGGTCGCGCGCCGCCGGGACCCGGGCGACCGTTCGCCCCGAGCGTCGGCCGGAACCGGTGGAGTCGTGAACACCGCGGGCGTCGCCCTGGTGGTGGTCGGCGCCGCGGCGGCGGTGGATCTGCTCGCCGCGTCCCGGTTCGGACCGCGCGCCGGGACGCGGCTGGCCCGCAACGCCGACGGTGCGGTGCGGGGTCCGCTGGCCGGCCTGCTGGCCGGGCTGGTCCGGGTGTACCGGGCGGTGGGTTCCGCCCGGGTGGGCGCGGTGTGCCGCTTCGAACCGTCCTGCAGCGCGTACGCGCTCGAGGCCGTACACCGCTACGGGGGCGTCCGCGGTGCGCTGCTGGCCGCTCGTCGCCTGTCCCGTTGCCACCCTCTGTCGTCGGGTGGCTACGACCCGGTGCCACCCCGGCGGTCGCATTCCCGTCACAATGAGATGACCGATGAAGCCCGCGCCACGCCCGTCACATCCGCCGGGTCCAGGTCGTAGGAGAAGGAGCCGTCCGAGTGCTGGATCCCCTTTACCATCTAGCGGCGAACGCGATCGTCTTCTTCCACAAGGGTTTCGGCCCGATCTTCGGAGACGAGAGCTTCTTCGCGTGGGCCTTCTCCGTCGTCCTGCTGGTGGTCTGCGTCCGGATTGTGATCTTCCCGCTGTTCGTCAAGCAGGTGAAGTCGCAGCGGACGATGCAGATGATGCAGCCCCGGATCAAGGAGATCAAGGAAAAATACGGGCACGACAAGCCCCGTATGCAGCAGGAGATCATGGAGCTCCAGCGGGAGCACGGTAACCCGCTGCTGGGCTGCCTGCCGATCGTGCTGCAGATCCCCTTGTTCATCTCGCTCTTCCACGTCTTCAACTCGCTGAAGCCGGCGACCGTCCACGGGAAGTACGTCTTCGTCCCGCGGGTCGGGCTGACCGCCGACCAGGTGCAGTCGATCGCGACGGCCAAGCTGTGGGGCGTCTCCCTGTCGACCGCGTTGACGTCGAAGTCGTCGATCGTGCACTTCCTGCAGGCCGACAGCGCTCACATCAAGATTGTCGCCGTCGTCCTGATCCTGCTCATGGGCGCGACGACGTTTTTCACGCAGAAGCAGATCATCGGTCGGGCCGGATCCGTCGACCCGCAGCAGCAGATGATCCAGAAGGTCATGCTCTACGGTTCGCCGTTGACCCTGGCCGTCTTCGGCTTCCGGTTCCCGATCGCGGTACTCCTGTACTGGCTGACCACCAACCTGTGGAGCATGGGCCAGCAGTTCTTCGTTATCCGCCGGATGCCGCCGGTTGAGCCGCTCGGACCGAACGGCAAGATCCCGGGGGCCCGACCGGGCGCGAACGGCAAGACCCCGACCACCACCCAGGTGGCGGTCTCCAAGCCGGCCCCGGGCGTCAAGCCGGCCGGCAAGAATGCTCCGCGCGGCACGGCCGCCAAGGCGGCGCAGTCAGCCCGGGCCCGTCAGGCGGGAAATGCCCAGGCGGGCAGCAAGGCGCAGGCTCCGAAGACCGGTGGAAGCCGGCCGTCGCGCGCGCCGGCCGGTACGTCGTCGCGCAGTGGCCGGGCCGGCGGCGGCTCGTCCGGCCCGGAGACGCCGACCGGGACGTCGTCGTCGAAGACGACCGGGACGTCGTCGACGAAGACGACCGGGACGTCGTCGACGAATGGGACCGGTCCCGACAGCACCCAGTCCGCGGCGAACGGCGCCGGGCCGAACGGCGCGGGCGCCGGCCGGCCGAATCTCGACAAGGCTGATGCGTCGGCCAACGGAGCCGGTGGTTCGGCTGGCAGTGGTTCGGGGGGATCCGGCACGGTCCGGCAGCCGTCGGTGGCCGCCGGTGCGCGCCGCCCGCCGGGCGGGGCCCGCCCGGCCAAGAAGCGGAGCAAGGGCGGCCGACGCGGTGGTCGTCGCTGAGCCGGGCCGTCGGGTCGCCGGCCCGGGCGCGGGTCGGCGGTGCCCGGCCGGGCACCGCCGCACCGCCAAGATCTGATCCGGGTAGCGTGTGGGTCCGGGCCGACCGAGACCCCTCCCACCGAGCCCTGGGCAGCGCCGACGGGGATCAACACGGGAACGTTCCGATGGGACCGCAATGGTTCCGGGACGGGGTTTCTGACCATCCGATCCGCCTCGGAGGCGGGTTCCAACCTGGGAGTGGCACGAGATGACGGGTTCGGCTTCTGACGTGGCCGTCGACAGCGAGGTTGTGATCCAGGAGGCCCCTGGTAACCGTCTCCAGGAGCTCGAGCAGGAAGGCGAGATCGCCGCCGACTACCTCGAGGCGCTGCTGGACATCGTCGACATGGACGGGGACCTCGACCTGGACGTCGAGGGGCAGCGGGCCGTCGTCGCCGTGGTCGGGACCGGGCTCGACGGACTGGTCGGGCACCGGGGCGAGACCCTGGAGGCGTTGCAGGAGTTGACCCGCCTCGCTGTGCTGCAGAAGACCGGCGCCCGCAGCCGGCTCATGCTCGACGTCGGTGGTCACCGGGCCCGGCGGCGCGCCGAGCTGACGACGCTGGCCACCGAGGTCTCGGAGCGGGTGCTGGATGGCGGGCAGCCGGAGTCTTTGACGACCATGACGCCGTTCGAGCGCAAGGTTGTGCACGACACGGTCGCCGCCATCGACGGCGTCCACAGCGAGTCGGAGGGCGAAGAGCCCAGCCGCTACGTCGTCGTCCTGCCCGACTGACCGGTCGGCCCGCGCGTTGGACCCACTTGTGACGGATACCGGGCATCTGCCCGAGCCACCTCCGGTGGCCGCTGAGGTCTTCGGACCGGCGCTCGACGGTGCCCGGCGGTACGGGGAACTGCTGGCCACCGCGGGTGTCGAGCGTGGCCTCATCGGTCCCCGTGAAGTGATCCGCCTGTGGGATCGCCATCTGCTCAACTCGGCGGTCGTCGACGAGCTGGTCCAGCCGGGCGCGGAACTGGTCGATGTCGGGAGCGGCGCCGGCCTGCCTGGCATTCCGCTAGCCTTGGCCCGCCCTGACCTGCGGGTCGTGCTGCTCGAGCCGATGTTGCGACGGTGCGTCTTCCTCGAGGAAGCGGTCAGTGAACTGGGTCTGGCGAGCCGCGTGACGGTGCTGCGGGGTCGCGCGCCCGATGCCGCTACCGTGATGGGGCGGGGCTTCGATGTGGCGGTCGCTCGCGCGCTCGCCCCGTTGGATCGTTTGACCACGATGGTGGTGCCGTTGATTCGACCCGGCGGGGTTCTGCTGGCCCTGCGGGGCGCCCGCGCGACCGAGGAACTGGCTGAAGCCCGGGATGATCTGGCTGCCTGGGGGGTCCGGGAAGCGAGCGTGATCCGGTGTGGAGTGGGTCGCTTGACGGAGCCGACGACCGTCCTCCGAGCGGTGCGGAGCGAGGGCGCCGTGCATGTGGACGGTGCCGTGCATCATGCTGGGGGGACGTCACGAGCGGGACGGCGAGATGGGGAGGCCGGTCGTGACAAGCGCGCACGTGGAAAAACACGTTCCACGTGAAACCGCGTCGTACGTCGGCGGGAAGCCGAGTAAGGGCAGCGCTCGACGCGGCGCGCCCTCACCGGTGGACCCGTTCGACCTCACGACCCCGATCGGAGCGGCGGCCGCAGCAGCAGTGGAAGCCTTGACCCAGGAGCGACAGCATCCTTTTCCGCGCCCCACGAAGCGTCGTCTCATCGTGGTGGCGAATCAGAAGGGTGGAGTCGGCAAGACGACGACCACGGTCAACCTGGCCGCGGGCCTGGCCATGCACGGGCTCCGCGTTCTGTGCATCGACCTGGACCCGCAGGGCAACGCATCCACCGCGCTCGGGGTGGACCACCGGTCCGGCGTGCCGTCGATTTACGAGGTCATGCTCGGCGATCGGCCGATGGATGAGGTCGTTGTCGAGTCGACGGAAGCGCCGGGCCTGTTCGTGGCTCCGGCCACGATCGACCTGGCCGGAGCGGAGATCGAGCTGGTCTCCGTCGTGGCCCGGGAGTCCCGGCTGCGCCGGGCGATCGCCGGGTTCACCGGTGACGTCGACTACGTACTGATCGACTGCCCGCCTTCGCTCGGCCTGCTGACCGTGAACGCGCTGGTGGCCGCGCGGGAGCTGCTCATTCCGATCCAGTGCGAGTACTACGCGCTGGAGGGGCTCGGCCAACTTCTACGGAACGTAGAACTAGTTCAGTCCCACCTCAATCAGGATCTGCGGTTGTCCACCATCCTCCTGACCATGTACGACTCCCGCACGCGGCTCGCTGACCAGGTCGTTCACGAGGTCAAGGAGCACTTCGGCGAGCGCGTGTTGTCCACAACAATCCCTCGCAATGTCCGGATCGCTGAGGCTCCGAGCTATGGTCAGTCCGTGTTGTCCTACGACCCGGCCTCGCGCGGCTCGCTGTCCTATCTGGCGGCGGCCCGCGAGCTCGCCGAGCGCGGCGCGGACCCGAACGGCCCGGCCCGGTGACCGCTAAGCGCGGCGGCCTCGGTCGGGGGTTGGGAGCGTTGATCCCGACCGCCCCGGAGGGGACGTCCCACTACGGCAGCGATCCGGATGGAACGGGCGACGGCGCCGGCGGAACCCGGGTTCCCGGCCCGCGTGACCCGGTCACGGTGCACGGCGCGCAGTTCCGAGAGATCGCCGTCGACTCGGTGACGCCGAACCCGCGCCAGCCTCGCTCGGTCTTCGACGAGGAAGCTCTGGAGGAGTTGGCCGCGAGCCTGCGGGAGGTCGGTCTCCTCCAGCCGATCGTCGTGCGGGAGCTGATGCCCGGGCGCTACGAGCTGGTTATGGGGGAGCGTCGGTGGCGGGCGTCGAAGCTCGCGGGCCTGACGCTCATTCCGGCCATCGTGCGGGAAACCGCCGATGACGCGATGCTGCGCGACGCTCTACTGGAGAATCTGCATCGTCAGCAGCTGAACGCGCTCGAAGAGGCGGCCGCGTACGAGCAGCTGCTCGGCGAGTTCGGCGCAACCCACGAAGAGCTCGCGGCCCGGGTGGGCCGGTCCCGATCGCACGTGACCAACACGATCCGACTGCTGGCGCTGTCCCCGGCCGTGCAGCGCCGGGTCGCGGCGGGCGTGCTGTCGGCCGGGCACGCGCGGGCCCTGCTGTCGCTCGAGGATGCCGACGATCAGGACCGGCTCGCGACCCGCATCGTCGCCGAGGGCCTCTCGGTCCGGGCCGTCGAGGAGATTGTCGCCCTGAGCGACGGCGCTGGGCCGAAGAAACGCGCCGCTCGCCGTCCCCGCCCGACGTCACCGGCATTGGGCAAGCTCGCGGCGAAGCTGTCTGACCAACTCGAGACGCGGGTAAAGGTCGACATGGGCCGCAGCAAGGGCAAAATCACGGTCGAGTTCGCCAGCATCGAGGACCTCGAGCGGATCATCGGCGTCATCTCGCCGGAACTGGCCACGGCGCAGGCTCCCGAGACATCCTGAGATCCGCGGGCCGAGCCCGCGGTGTCTCCCGAGGATCTTCGTTTGGTGCCGGCCGGCGCCGGTTCGCGCCCGGAGGCGTGGAGCCGCACACCGATGAACCGCTGACCGACCGGTCCAGTCCGACCTCGGCGGATTTCGTGCCCGGGTCCCGCGTGCCTACTGCCAAATTTCAGCTATCCGAGACTGCTCGCAGCCGGGCCGCCCGGAACGGGAGGCGGAGCGGCGCCTTCGACGGATCCCGCTCGGCCAGATCGTGAATCAGATTCGGGAGCTCGGGTGGCCACACGTCCTCTGGGCAGGAGGCCAATGCGGCCTGATCCCACCAGCGATGCTCGACGATGCCGTCGGCGGCGTGGGCGGATTCGAGGCCATCGCCAAGTTCCAGCCGGTCGGTAAGAGCGAGAAAAGCCCGCTCGTACTGCCGGACCACCCGGCGTCCGTAGTAGAAGTCGTGCTCCCATTCCCACAGGAGCGGACCGACCGTGATGTCGGTGCGTCCCAGTTCTTCAGCCATTTCGCGGAGCGCGGCCTCCCGGAAGGTCTCACCCGTCTCCAGGCCGCCGCCCGGCGGCTGCCAATGGGGGTCGTTGCGAGAGTCCTCATGTCGGAGGAGAAGCACTCGGCCCTGGCCGTCCACAAGAACGACGCGGGCCGCGCGACGGGCCAGAGGTGCTAAGTCGGTGGTGATAGTGACCCCACTTTGTTCGTAGCCGGCGTTCATCCGCGGCGCGAGCTCTCATTCCGCCGGGCCAAGCTGATCGCCGACCCGGATGGCGAGTGCGGCCGTCTAAGCCGGCGCTGAGGCCGGTGGTCGGGCTGCGGTGGGCCCGGCCAGCGTCCGCCGCTCAATTGTCCATGGCGCCGGTGGATAGAGGAGAACCGCATGGGTGATTCACCGCGACAGATCGGCATCATCCTGTTCGACGGCGTCGAGGAACTCGACGCCGTCGGTCCGTGGGAGGTCCTGGCCGCATGGACCACTCGACATCCGGGCGACGACTACGAGGTTCTGTGCCTTTCGCCGGACGGAAAGCCGGTCACGGCGGCTGTGGGCCCTTCGATCGGAGCGCATCGCGGGTTTCAGGATGCGCCCCGACACGAGGTGCCGCTTTTCCCGGGCGACCAGGGACGCGGCGCCTGTTGTCCGACGACGCGTGTCCGGACCGGGTCCGCGCCTGGCGGACGGAGGTATCACTCCTCACCAGTGTGGGCACCGGCTCCCTGGTACTGGCCGCCGCCGGCCTCTTGCGGGGGCGGCCCGCCACGACGTACTGGCGCGCTCTTACAGAACTCGCGGCGCTGGATCCGACTGTCGGGATTGGTCCGGACGATCGTTTTGTCGACGATGGCGACACCGTCACCTCGGCGGAAGCCTCGGCGGGATCGATATGGGCCTGCACCTGGTAGACCGGCTGGCGGGTCGGGCTCGAGTCATCGAGGTGCGCCGGTCCATCCAGTATGATCCGGCCCCGCCCGTGTAACTAACGCGGTATCGGTCGGTTTCACGTGAAACCGACCGACGCAGGTGTGTTGAATGGTTTGCGGTCTCCTGCGACCCACTCCGCGGCGCGGCTGCCGCCTGATCGACCAGTTTCACGTGAAACCGGTCGGTGCTGATCCTAGAAGGCTTTGCCATCCCCTCGGTAAGTGGTGACGGTACGCACCGTCTGATCCGCCTCTATGACGTGCAGCTCGTTCACGTGTTCGCACAGTTCGCCGGCTTTGGCGTGCCGGAACCACACTCGGTCCCCGACCTGCATGCCGTCCGCGACGCCGCCCCGCAAAGGGGTCTGGACCTCTCCGACCCCCTCCAAGGGGACCAGCTTCAACCCGGGCGGGTATACCGGTACTGGAGCGCGGTCCGCGCCCACCGGGCCGGATGCGTTCCAGCCGCCGCCGGCGACCGTCACGATGCCCGGCCCGGGCCGGCGGACGACCGGAAGCGCGAAAAACGCAGCGGGCTCGGGCGAGAAAGCCCGGTAACTGTCAAACAGCGCCGGGCCGTAAAGCCCGGAACCAGCGGCGACCTCGGTGACCGCAGACTCCTGGGCGGTTCGCTCAACGCTTCCGGTCCCGCCGCCGTTGACGAATTCGAGCGAGGTCACCGCCCGCACCGCGGCAATCACGGCGCGTCGGCGATTCCGGAGTTCTGCGCGCGATACCGCCTGCATCCCGCGGACCGCGATCGCCCGCGCTCGCTGTCCGGGCGGGTCATCCCCCACCCCGGCAATCTGTGCTTCGTAGGCCATCACCCCAACCAGCCGGCGGCCGGGTCGCTCGACAATGTCGCGGGCCAGCGTGGCTGCCTCCCGACCGGTGTGCACCGGCGACCGGAGCACCCCGATGTGGATCCGGCCGGCTGCCCATCGCAACGAGGCGTCCAGATCGATGCACAAACGCAGGTCTGGGTGTCCGGGTCGCGTTCCGGGGCCGAGGATTGCGTCGATAAAGTCGAGCTGTTCGACGGAATCCACCATTAGCGTGACGCTTCGGAGCGCGGCCGGACTCGTCACCAGAGCCCGCAGAGCTGTTCGGTCAACGCTCGGATAGGCGACCACGAGGTCCGGTCGCTGCTCGGACTGGTCGGTTGTTCCCGCGCCGCTGCCCGACCCGCCGAGCTCCTGGGTACCAGCGCGGTCGAGCGTTTCCCCCAGCCAGATGGCCTCAGCCAGTGAGTAGGTGAGGATCCCCGAGAAGCCGGGCCGGTCCAGGACGCGTCGGAGTAGTGCGCGCGACCGGACCGACTTGCTGGCCACCCGAATCGGTCGGCCCTGGGCCCGGAGGACGAGATCGGTGGCATTCGCGTCGAAGGCAGCGCCGTCAACGACGGCGAAGGGCGGTTCGAGAGCCGCGGTTGCCGCCTCGATGCGTCCCCACTGCGTCGTCATGCACACTCCCAAGACGCCGTTGCCGTCGGACGGCTCTGCTCGTGGCCCGGTTGCTGGCGGGAGCGACGTTAGTCGGCCCCGGGGCGGCCGGGCGAAGGTAGGGATCGACGGACAATCTCCGGGACAACGCGAGTGAGGTGGACCAGCGCGATGATGGGGAGGCCCAGCATGGAGCGGACGTGGGCCAACTGGGCCGGCAACCAGCGGGCGGCGGGCATCGATATCCGGCATCCGCGGGGCGCGGGCGAGGTGTCTGCGCTGGTCCTCGATGCCGTGCGCGCCGGTCGGCGGGTCCGGCCCGTCGGTTCGGGGCATTCCTTCACTGCCATCGCCAAGCCGGTCGACGTCCAGGTGGTGCTGGATCGGTGTGCGGACCTGATCGGGGTCGACGTGGCCAGCGGCCTGGTGACGGTAGGCGCCGGTCTGACGTTGGCCAGGTTGAACCGGCTACTTACCGAGGTCGGCTTGGCGATGACCAATCTCGGGGATGTAGACACCCAGACCGTTGCCGGTGCCCTCGCGACCGGGACGCACGGAACTGGCAGCCGGTTCGGCGGCCTGGCTACGCAGGTGCGGGCCTTGGAGATCGTGCTGGCCGACGGGTCGATCCACGAATGTTCGCCGGCGCGGGAGGCGGAGTTGTTCGAAGCCGCGTTGATCGGCCTGGGGGCGTTGGGGATCGTTACGGAGGTGACGATTCAGACCGAGCCCTTGTTCGCTTTGCGGGCCGAGGAAGCCCCGATGCCGCTCGAGGAGGTGCTGACGGGCTTCACCGAGCTGATCGAGGGCCCTGACCACGCCGAGTTCTTCTGGTTTCCCCACACGCCTCGCACGCTCGTGAAGCGCAATACCCGGGTCCCCCTGGACCTCGGGCTTGAGCCGCTGCCGCGGCTGAGCCGGTGGTGGAACGACGACTTCCTGTCCAACACGGTCTACGGGGGATTGCTGGCCACCGGCCGCCGGTTTCCGCGGCTGATCCAGCCGATCAACACGGTTTCGTCCCGAGCCCTGGCGGCCCGTAACTTCACCGACCTGTCGCCGGCCGTCTTCATCTCGGCACGGCGCATGCGGTTCGTCGAGATGGAATACGCCGTTCCGCGCTCCGAGCTGGTGGCAGTCGTTCGGGAACTGCGCCACGCAATCGAGAGGAGCGGGCTGTCGATCTCGATGCCCGTCGAGGTGCGTGTCGCCACGGCCGACACTGTTCCGCTCTCCACGGCCTATGGGCGCGAGTCAGGCTATATCGCGGTCCACATGGCCCGGGGATCGGCCCCTGATGCGTATTTCGCGCTGGTCGAGTCCATCGTCGGCGCGGCGGGCGGACGCCCGCACTGGGGCAAGCTGCACACCCGGTCGGCGGATGACCTTCGCGGGCAATACCCCCGTTTCGCCGATTTCGTTGCGTTGCGCGACGCGGTCGATCCAGGCGGCGCCTTCACGAATCCGTATCTCAACCGGGTGCTCGGCTCGCCGCCGGCGGCGGGCGCGACTCCCAACGGCGACGCCTTGATGGACCCGCGCTGACTACCCCGCAAGCCGGGGCGGCTTCCGGGGTGACTCGACGAGCGTGGACCGCCGCCTGGTCGGCATAGCTCGGCCGGGTTGCGTCACTCAGGCGGTATCGCCATGGACCGGCGTCGTCGTTCCTCGACCGGCTCGTCGCACGGGTGCCCAGGGCAGTGCGGGACGTGAACAGGCGTCGGATTTCAGCGGTCCGGCGGCGGCCGGCCGGCGGCAGGCATCGGTCCGGTGTCAGCTGGTCCGCGAAACATGCCCGGCAACCGGCAACCGGCAACCGGCAAGAACGCGGGAATCGGGTCCGTGGTTTCACGTGAAACGACGGCCCGTCGGGGTCACCGTCGCTCTCGGAGATGAAAGCCCGGCAATGGCGGATCGAACGCGGACACAGATCCGGCGTCGGATCGCTCTCTGCGCGGAACCCGACCGGTACCCGCCCGGCCGCGAAGCAAGGACGATCGTCGACCTCCGGAGTATCCGCACCACGGAGCTGCCTCCGCACCAGGAACGGTGAGCCAACGCTCAGGCTCGCCGATCCGAACCCAAAGATCGGGAACCCAGGATTCAACCCAAGCAGCCGATGCTGCGCGTTGGACAGCAGGAACTGTTGAGCCCGAATGCAGCTGGCGATCGCCCGGTTCCCGTTTCGGCGTTAGATCCGTCCGGCCCGACTTGGGAACGGTCGGTCGAGACGGGTAGTGGGGTCACGGCTCCAGTGGCGATCCCGGTTTCACGTGAAACCGGGATCGCCGGGTGTTCCAGCAAGGCCCCACGGCCCGAAGCGGAGTCCGGCCCAGCACCTGCGGCTGCGGGCTGACCGACAAACGGACCGAGCTGAAACGAAACTCGCCGACCAGCGATCCAAGCATCACCGGTGCGCGACGCTGACTACCGCGGACATACCGACGCCCGTCGATGGCGCAGTCGGCGGTCAGGCCAGGTCCGGCGGTGGTGCCTGCCCGATCCGGCCTCGGGGTACCGTGCCCGGGTCCGGCGCGGTCTGTCCTGAGTCGGGCCGCGGGTGCCGACTCGCTCGACCCGCGTTGCCCGGGAACATGGCCTGGAGCTCCAGCTCCTCCTTGACGACCCCGGCCAGCCGGCGCACGCCTTCGCGGATCCGCTCGGGGGTGGGAAAGCAGTACGACAGGCGCATGTGACGTTCCCCGCTGCCGTCCGCGAAGAACGCCGTACCGGCGACGTAAGCGACCCGGGCTTCCACCGCGCGCGGCAGCATGGCCTTGGCGTCCAGGCCGCCCGGCAGCGTGAGCCAGGTGTAAAAGCCGCCGTCGGGATGGGTCCAGGTCGTACCGGCCGGCATCTGCTGGCTCAGTGCGTCCAGCATCGCGTCCCGCCGCTCGCGGTAGACCTCGCGGTAGATCTTGATCTGGTCGCGCCAGGGCTGGGTCTCCAGGTACGCGGAGACCACCATCTGGCTGAAGTTCGACGGGCACAGGATCTGCGCCTCGCTGGCCAGAATCAGCTTTTCCCGAATAGCCTGCGGCGCCAGCACCCAGCCGACGCGGAGCCCCGGCGCAAAGGTCTTCGAGAACGAACCGAGATACAGGACCCGGTCGGCGTCCATTGCTCGGAGCGCGTCCATCGGCTCGCGATCAAAGCCGAGCAGCCCGTACGGGTTGTCCTCGAGAATCAGCAGGTCGTATTCGGCGGCCAGTGCGACCACCTCGCGACGCCGCTCCAGCGTCATCGAGACTCCGGCCGGGTTGTGGTAGTTCGGCACGGTGTAGAGGAACTTGGCCGATCGTCCCTCGGTCGCGAGTCGGTCCAACGCCTCCCGGAGGGCCTCGGGAATCAGACCCGCGTCGTCCATCGCGACGTGGCGCACATCGGCCTCGGCGGCCGACAGCGTCCCGAGCGCCCCGACGTAGGACGGCGACTCGGCCAGCACGATGTCGCCCGGATCGAGAAACACCCGCGCGACCAGATCGAGCGCCTGCTGCGATCCGACCGTAACCACGACATCGTCGGGGGACGCCTGGATGCCTTCCAGCGCCATGATCTCGCAGATGTGTTCGCGCAACACCGGATCACCCTGGCCGGACCCGTACTGGAGGGCCGTTTCGCCGCGCCGGATCACCAGATCTCCGATGACCGCGCCGACGGCGTCGAGCGGGAGCGCGGAGAGGTTGGGCATTCCGCCGGCCAGAGAGACGACCTCGGGCCGGCTGGCGACGGCGAAAAGGGCCCGGATCTCGGATGCGGTCATCCCGAGGGTCCGTGCCGCGTAACGATCCCGGTATGGATCGAGCGCCGTGCTGCTCACAGTCCCCTCCTCGGATGATCTTCGACCGGATGGCGGCCGGTGTCCGGCCCGGGCCGGGCCAGGGCGGTGCCCAGGGCCGACAACGGACCACGTGGGCATCCTCTTGATGCCCGCCCAAGGCTACCCGTAGGCTGGGAAATCTCGCTCTTACTCCAGCTGGGGATCTTGCGTGAGCCGCCGCGTCGTCAACATCACCCTCGACAACATCGATGATCTGCCTGATCCGTGTCGCCGGTGCGTCTTTTGGGAACTCGACCCGGTTGCCCGTACGCGCGCTGAGCAGGCCGGCGGCACCGGGCTCGAAAAGGAGGCGTGGGTCTCCGCGACCCTCCTCGAGTGGGGTAGCTGCGGAAAAATCGCCTACGTGGACGGTGTGCCGGCCGGCTACGTCATTTACGCGCCGCCGGTCCACCTCCCCCGTTCGCTGGCCTTCCCGACCAGTCCGATCAGCGCGGACGCGGTCCTGCTGACGAACGCCCATGTGGTGGCGGAATTTGCCGGGCAGGGGCTGGGTCGGGTCCTCGTCCAGGCGGCGGCGAAGGACGTCCTGCGGCGCGGTGTCCGGGCCCTTGAAGCGTTCGGTGATGTGAAGGGCGACACCGCCCATTGCGTGGTTCCCGCCGACTACCTGCTGGCGGTCGGGTTCAAAACCGTCCGGGCGCACCACCGGTGGCCGCGGCTGCGGCTGGAACTGAAGAACGTGCTGAGCTGGCGGGAGGACGTCGAGGTGGCCCTGGAACGGTTGCTCGGGTCCATGACGCCGGAGAATGCCCTGCGACCCAACCCGCGACCGACGGTCCGGCCCGGCCTGGCTCCAGCCTGACCGGCCTCTCCGACCGGCTTGCTAGCGCGTGCTGACCACCGGGACGCGGAGCTGGCCGGTCGGGGGATCGAGATCAGGCGGCAGGAACAATCGCTGAATGGCGGCCAGCATGCCCTCCGCGACGGCGGCCCGGAACTCGGGTGAGGACAGAGCCGCTGCGTCGTGGGTATTCGTGAGGTAGCCGAGGTCGATGCGGACCGCCGGCATCCGCGTGTGGCGCAGCAGCTCCCACGTCTTCGCGTGGGTACGGCAGTCGACGAAGTCGGTTCTCGCCACCAGCTCGCGCTGGACCAGCTGCGCGAGGCGCTCTCCTACCGCTGAACCGGTGCCCCGGGCCGTGCCGAAGTAGTACGTGGCGACGCCCTGGGCCCGCGATGAGGGGCTCGAGTCGACATGGAGCGAAACCAGCAGGTCGGCTCCGATCTCATTGGCTCGCCGGGCCCGTTCGGTCTCGTCCGGGGATTCGTGCGCGCCGTGGGTCTGGTACGCCTCCAGCCCGGAGGCGAGCAGCCGCGCCTCGAGCCGGGAGGCGAGATCGGCGATCAGATCGCGCTCGCAGACGTCGTCGACCACCGCTCCGGTCTCGTCCCCCCCGTGGCCGGGATCGATCGCGACCGCGACACCCAGCAGCGACGGGCCGCGGGTCAGCAGGCGGGTCGACTCGCGCAGCACGTCCGACCGACCACCGACCACGGTCCGCTCGAGCTTCTTGAGTTCGCGCAGGGTCAGGGGCCCGCAGGTGCCGTCCGGGGCCAGTCCCCGGTTGCGCTGGAAATCGCGCACCGCCGCCTCGGTGCGGGGTCCGAAGATCCCGTCCGGGCGGCCCACGTCGAAACCCATGTCGGCCAGGCGCTCCTGGAGCGCGCCCACGTCGTCGCCGACAAAAGGGTGGCTGACGCTGTGGTAGAGCAGGCGGTCACCGAGCCGTCGCCGGGCCTCGTCGATGGCCCGGATCGTGTCCGGGCCGATGATGCCGTCGACCGAGAGCCCCCGGCTCTGCTGGAACGCCCGGACGGCGTGGTCGAGCCGCTCGTCGAAGAGCTCGGAGGGGTCGTCGCGGGCGTCGTCGAGCGACCGGGGCGCGGGGGTGGACGCGGCCTCCGGGGCCACCGGTGCCGGAGGCGGGGAGACGGGTGCGGGAGCCCCGGGTGCGGTGGCCCCGGGAGCGTGAGCAGCCCCGGAGGTAGCTCCGCTCGTCGGTGCCCCGGACGTTGGTGCCCCGGACGTCCGGGTCCTCGAGGTCGACCCGCCGGGCACCGGCCCGTCCGCCGACGCCGTCCCCGAGGTGGGAACTCCCGACCGGGGCCCGCCGGACGGGGCCGGCCCGGCCAGTACGGACTGCAGCACCGGATCGACCGTGCCCTGCGGCTCGGGAACCGGAAGTCGGTGGAAACCGAGCGCCGTCAGCGCCGTCCGGACCTCGGACACGGCTGGTCCACGGTCCCCGAGACGGAGCAGCCTACCCACTCGTCTCCCCTTCGCCGGCCCGCTCTGTCGCCACTCCCACCCCGCCCGTCGCGCTCCCGCGGAGTCGGGCGGATGCACCGCGCATCAGACTAGGGCCTGGGGCCCAGATCTTCACGGCGCCCCTTCGTGCGCGGTGCGGACGCAACGGACACTACGGGAGGGCCTCGGACACGCGAGGACGCCGGACCGGCAATCCGGTCCGGCGTCCTCACCGATCGTCGGTCGCGCAGAACCGTCCCCGGTCCGGCGGCGCGAACGGGGCCGGTGGCGTGCCCCGGGACCAACCGCGGCCCCGACGGGACGACCGCGGGTTACAGGTACGAGGCGAGGTCGCGCAGCAGCGCCGACTTGGGCTTGGCGCCGACGATGTTCTTGTCGATCTCGCCGCCCACGAAGACGGCCATGGTCGGGATCGACATGATCTGGTAGTTCCGAGCCGTCTCGGGGTTCTCGTCGATGTTGAGCTTCACCACGCGCAGCTTGTCCTTGTGCTCCGCGGCGATCTCCTCGAGGACGGGCGCGACCATCTTGCACGGGCCGCACCACTCGGCCCAGAAATCGACGAGTACGGGCTTCTCGCTCTTGAGGACCTCGGTGGTGAAGGTGTCGTCGGTGACGACGGTGGTCGCGCCTGCCATGTCGGCTCTTCTCTCTGTGTGGTGGTGGGCGGGCTGGGTGTCCGGCCGGCCGGGCTGGTCGGGTGGTGCCGATGCGGTGCGGCCTCAGGAGGCCGGGCGGCGGGGGACCTCGTCCGGTCCATCGCCGGCCCGTGCCGCGATGTAACGCTCGGCGTCGATGGCGGCGGCGCAGCCGGTCCCGGCCGCGGTCACCGCCTGGCGGTAGATGTGGTCCACGACGTCGCCGCAGGCGAAGACCCCCGGAATGTTGGTGCGGGTCGTGGGGTGGGCGACGACGACATATCCCTCGTCATCGAGCTCCAACTGGTCGCGCACCAGCTCGTTGCGCGGGTCGTGGCCGATGGCGCTGAACATCCCGCTGACCGGAAGCTCGCTCTGCTCGCCGGTCACGGTGTCGCGCAGCTTCAGGCCCTGCACCTTGGAGTCGCCGATGATGTCCTCGACCTCGGAATTCCACCGAAAGGTGATCTTCGGGTCGTCGAACGCCCGCTGCTGCATGATCGCGCTGGCCCGGAGGTGGTCCCGTCGGTGCACGAGGGTGACGGACTTCGCGAACCGGGTCAGGAACGTGGCCTCCTCCATCGCGGAGTCGCCCCCGCCGACCACGGCGATGTCGACGTCCCGGAAGAAGAACCCGTCACAGGTCGCGCAGGCCGACACACCGCGGCCCATGAGCCGCTCCTCGTTGGGCACACCGAGCCGGCGGTAGGCCGAACCGGTCGCGATGATCACACTGTGGGCCAGGTGAACCTCGTCGCCAACCTTGACGACCTTGGGATCGGCCGCCAGATCAACCTCGGTCACATCGTCGGACACCAGGTCGGCACCGAACCGCTCGGCCTGCTTGCGCAGGTTCTCCATCAGCTCGGGGCCCTGGATACCCTCCGGCCAGCCGGGGAAGTTCTCCACCTCGGTGGTGGCCATGAGCGCGCCGCCAGCGGAAATCGCGCCCTCGAACACGAGGGGCCGCATGTTCGCGCGGGCGGTGTAGATCGCGGCGGTGTATCCGGCCGGGCCGGATCCGACGATGATGACATCGTGGATCACGGGAGCGGTGCCGGAACTCTGCGCGGACACAACATCACCAAATCCTCGCCGCGGTGGCCATCTCTCGCCGGTCCCGCGGAATCCACCGGCGAATGCGTCAACGGAACGTAGCGGGCTCTGATTCCCGGGGGATCAGCCGGCGGGGGACACCGTCTGGAACCGGAGCGAGGCGGCGAGCGTCGAGCCGCCGCATTGCGGATCGAGGACGACCACCCGGAGCGACCCGGGTCGCCCGGGAACGGACAGAACAACCACCGCGGCCGGCCGGCCACCGTACGTGACCAGGTCCAGGCCCTGGATGGAACCGCCGAACCGGGCGATGAGACTCAGGTAGCAACCCTGCAGGTCAGAGGACAACAACGGGGCGTCCGGGCTGGTCGCTGGGCCTCCGCCGGAGGCCGCTTCCGGGGCGCCCGACCGCGCTGCGCTGGCCGCGCTGGCCGTCGCGACCACCGATCCGTCCGCCGCGAACCCGACCCGTCGACTGCCGGGAACCCGCCCGGCGACCAGCTCGGCCGCGTGGCGTTCGGCGTTGCCGGCGCTGAGGCCGAACCGGCTGGTGGCCACGGCGGCCTCGGAAACCCGACCCGTACCGCCGGCCACCGGCGGCGCGACGGCCGGCGCCCGACCGGCGGCCGTCCGATCGGCCGAGGATGCCGATGAGGAGCCGGACCCGCCTCGGCGCGCGTGGTCGAACAGGGCCACGCCGGTGACGGCGACGACCAGCAGCAGGCACACGGCCAGGCCACCCAGGATCCGGCCAGCGGCCCGGTCGTGGCCCGGGCGCCGCACCCGGTGGTCACCGGACGGCACGGTGCGACGGGGATCGGGACGTCCGGACGGACCGCCGGCGTGCAGCGAACGCGCCACCAGCGGCTCCCGCGGCGGACCGGCGGCCCGGCCCCGGGACCGACGGGGACCAGGGACTCGGCGCCGGACCGGCGCCCGGGTGGCCGGATGGGGAATCACGCCGGTCGGTCCATCGGCCGTTGGCCCGCTCCCGGGGGCGGCCGGGTCCGGGTTGAGCTCCGCCGCCGGATCGGCATCCCGGGCGGTGACCGCGTCCCGGTCCAGCTCCGCGGCCGGCGCCTGAGCGCCGGCCAGGGCGGCGCCGATGCGCGCGGCGACGTCGTCCGGCATCCGGACCACGGCGAGGTCGGCGAGCCGCGAACGGACCTGCCGCAGCGCTTCGACCGCCTCCGCGCATTCCGCGCAGCCGGCCGTGTGCCGGGCCGCGCTCCGGGAACCGGTGCCCCCGGCGACCGCATCGAGCGCTTCGATGTCGGGGTGACCGCGGGGCCGCCGTCCGGTCGGCTCCGCATCGTCGGGACCCCGAAGGTTCGCATCGTCAGGCCCCCGAAGGTTCGCATCGTCAGGCCCCCGAAGGTCCGGATCGTCAGGCATCACCCCACATCACCTCCTCGCGCGCCTCGGGCCCGGCCACCGCATCGTCGGGCCTCCCCCTTTCACTGACGTCGGGGACGGCCGGCTGGTTCCCGGGCCGCAGGTGACCGAGCATCACGGCGAGCTGGGCCCGGGCCCGCGCGCACCGGCTCTTCACCGTGCCCACCGGGATTCCCAGCATCAGCGCGACCTCCGCGACCGGCCGCCCGGCCACGTCCACCAGGATCAGCGCCGTCCGCTGGGCCTCGGGCAGCCGGGCCAGCGCCTCTTCGAGGGCCATCCGGTCCTCCCGGGTCGCCATGTCGTCCCCGGGAGCGGCAAGCGTGCGTTCGGCCGCCGCCGGCAGCGGGACCGTCGGTCGGGCCCGGCGTCGACGGAGGCGGTCGAGGCAGGCGTTGACGACGATGCGGTGCAGCCAGGTCGCCACGGCCGCCTCGCCCCGGAAGCTGGCCGCCCCGCGCAGGGCGGACACCATCGCCTCCTGCACAGCGTCGGCCGCGTCCTCCCGGTCGTGCAGCATGCCCAGCGCGACCGCCCAGGCCCGGTCCGAGTGCCGGCCGACCAGCTCACCGAACGCGTCGCGGTCGCCGGCCAGATGCCGGCGGAGCAGCTCGCCGTCCGCCAGCGGGCCGTCCGGCGGCCCGTCCGGGACAGCGGTCATGGGTCGCGGACCTCAGGAATGGAAGGTGAGCTCGCCGATCACGGCCTGGTACCGGCCGTCCGGCAGCTGCGGCAGGTTGGTCAACCAGACGAGCCAGTAGCGGTGCGCTCCCGGTGACGCGATCTGAATCGTGTCACCGGTACTCAGGGTCGTCGGTCCGGCGATCTTCGGAAAAGCCGCGAGGGTGGTGGCGGCGGTCGGGGCCGTGTCGGCCGCCCGGACCTCGAACGTGGTGGCGCCCCCCTGGAGACCGCCGATGGTCAGCGTGCGGGGCCGGACCGCCGAGCCGAAGTCGAGCACCACCCCGACGCCTGCCTTGGTCCTCGTGATCTGCTGGTTGTAGGCCTCGGTCTTCCAGCTGGTGGCCGGGTTGCCGTCGGTCAGGTTGGCCAACAGCGGGTTGCCCTCGACGCCGTCCCCGGGCGAGGGGTCGAAGGCGGTGACCTGCGGCTTCGGCAGGGCCGCGGCGCTCGCGGCGACGGTCGGCGAGGCGCTGCCCCCGGCGCCGGGGGTCCCGCCGTCGGTCTTGCGGATCGCGATGATGATGATCGCGATCACCGCCACCACGGTGATGATGGCGATCAGAGGGACCGCCATCGAACGGCGGTGCCGGGGCGGACCCGGATGGCGACCGCCGTCGTCCGGCGGGGTCCGCCGCGGGTCGAGGTAGCGGGGCCCGGCCTCGTAGCCGGGCGCCTGATACGCGTTCGTCCCGTACCCGTCCAGACCGTGGCCACCGGTCGGGTAGCCGGTGGTGGTGTAGCCCTCCCGGCCGGGGCCGGCCGGGAACCGGGTGCCGCGGGTCGGTTGGCCGCCCGGCTCCCGGATTCCGCGGGTCCCCTGGGTCTGGGTTCTCTGGGTCTGGGCCGGCTGGGCCTGGGTCGGCTGGGCCGGCGCCCGCTGGGTCTGGGGGCCGCGGTTCGGCGCGCCCCGGTTCGGATTGGCGCGGGTCTGGTTGGCGCCGGTCTGATTCGCCCGGGTCTGATTCGCCCGGGTCTG
>JAMFSN010000327.1 GCA_026225295.1 Frankia alni | reverse complement strand
CCGGTGCCGGTCCCGAGACCGGTGCCGGTCCCCGTGGTGCCGGAAACTGGTGCGACACCGGTGCTGACGCACAGGGGCAGGACGTGCGGCCACGCGGCGCCGACCCCGATCAGGAGGCCCGCGGCCAGACCGAGCAGCACGGTGGCCAGCACCAGAATGTTGCGAAAGCTACGGGCCCGGGCGTAGCCACGGTCGGAGCTGCTGTAGGTCCCGTGCAGGACCGACGCGAGGGTTCGACGCTCGACATCACCGAGCGGGCGCGGGCGTTCGGGCTCGTCGATGTGCGGGGCGAGCGTGGCCCGGCGGGGTCCGAACTCGTCATAGATGGCCAGCATGGCGGCCATCCGGGGATCGTCGGGCGGCAACTGCTGCTTGGCCCGGGACATGAGCTCCGGCAGCCGGCCCCGGACCACGTCGGTGGGAGCCACCGCGATCAGCATCTCGTCCGCGGCGTGCAGGTACAGCCACGCCCGTTCGGTGCGCGGCCACATCTGCCACCGCAGTATGCGGTGGACCCAGGGCTCGGGCAGCCGGGGAACCAACTGGATCTGCCGGCCCGGGTGGTTCCGGGGGCCGCGGGCTCTCCCGCGCCGCGTGGTCCGCCGCCAGGCCCGCCACCGCGGGAGTGCCTGGTTCATCCGGTCGGCGACCCGTGGGCCGCCCGAAGCACCAGTGCCGGCCGGTCCCTTGTGTTTACGCAGATCGGGGTGCTTACGCAGATCGGGTCGGTAGTCCGCGCCGCCGTCATCGTCGCCGCCCGGCCGGCCCGCGTCGCCCACGGGAAGGGTGCCGTTGGCGCGGTTCCCGGTTCCCTCGCGACCATCCGGGCCGGAGCGGCCGTCCGGGCCGGTGCGCCCGCCGGCGCCGCGAACGTCATCGTCGGCCTCGTCCTCAACGCCCCCGACGAAGGCGTGGTCGCCGTCCAGTAAGGGGAAGTACGCCGGTTCGACGCTGGCCAGCGCGGCGGCCATGCGGGCCAGGGTCAGCACCTGCTCCAGATCAGCACGCTGCTCCGGATGTTTGCGGTCCACCCGTCCGATGCAGTGCCGCACCGTCGCGGCGAGCTGCTCGGCCTTGACCCCGGCCACCGCACGTTCGATCGACGCCACCGGCCACCCCTCTGTGAATTCCGCCGACCCGATCGGGCGAAACGGATCATAGTGCCCGCCCAGCGGCCGGGCGCGGACGACCACTCCGCCGCTACCGCCGCCGGAATGAACCTCGGTGACCTCGCTCACATGACGAAGGTCGAACCGACCCTCCGGTTTCGTGGTCTGCTGAGCAAACGGGGAGGCGGCGCGCGGCGGGTACCGGTCGCGCCGTCGCCGTCGTTGGCCATGAAGAACAACGCGGAACGGGAGAAAGGGTCCGATGTCGGTGACCGGGTGGGCCGTTGTCGGCCTCGACAACGGCGGGACCTGTAACAACGCGACCGTGTTGGACGGAACCGGACACTTCCTGCTCGACCACCTGGTCGAGACACCGAGCCTCGTGCGCCAGGGACCGACCGACGCCCTACGGGCCCTCGTCGAATCCTTCGACAACGCCCTCCGGCTGACCGGGACTCCCCGCGCGGCCGTCCACGCGGTCGGCCTGGACACGCCCGGCCCGGCCAGCGCCGCGGGCGTGATCTCGTCCCGGGGAGCGACCAACTTCATCCACCCGCAGTGGCGCGGCTTCGACGTCCGGGCCGCGCTGGAATCGACCCTCGGGCTTCCGGTGGTCTACAACAACGACGGCAACGCGGCCGCCCTTTACGCCCATCACGTGCATTTCGGCGGGGCGGCCGGCGAACGCTCGTCCGTCGCGGCCATCGTCGGCACCGGTCTGGGCGGGGGGGCCGTCGTCAACGGCCGCGTGCTCAAGGGCGCGGCCGGGACGGCCGGCGAGCTCGGCCACGTCCACATCCCGATGGTCGGGCTGCTGGCGGCCGACCAACCGGTGCCCACCTGCAACTGCGGCTTCACCGGCGACGCGGAGAGCGTCGCCTCGCTGACCGGCATCGAGCTCAACCTGCTGGGCTACTGGCTGGGCCGTTACCCCGGCCACCCGCTGGCCGCCGAGGACCCCCACCGGGCGGCCAAGCTCGTGCGCGGCTACGCCGAGGACGGCGATCCCATGGCGCTGGAGATCTTCGGCCAGCAGGCGCAGGCCATCGGGCGGCTGTTCACGATTCTCGCCAACGTCATCGACCCGGACGCCTACTTCGTAGGCGGGGGCGTCGTCGAGACCGGACCGGCGTTCCGCGAGTGGTTCCTCGGTCAGGTCCAGGCGTTCACCGCGCTGCGCGATGAGCAGCTCGAAGTCGCGAATGTCGCGCTCGTGCCGGACCTCGACATGGCCGGCGCCCGCGGCTCGGCGATCGCCGCCGCGGCGGCGGCCGCGGCCGCGGTCCCGCTGCCCACCACCGTGACCATCGCGGGGCGCTGACCAGCACCTCCGAGAGAACAACGCCGTCCCCACAACCTCAACGGTCTCTGGGTCGTCCAACCTGTCGGATGACGTCGCCCCGACGCACCCCGGGCCGCCGGGCCGCCCGCCCAGCGCCCGGCGCGGCGGCGACCACGGGCCGCGGGTGCCCCCGGCGGGGACGCCATCATGGGACGCCCGGGGCGGACCACACGGTGGGCCGGACCGCGGCCGCACCGGAGCCGGATCGAGACGAGGGGAACGGGTGAGAAGACGCCGACGCCGCAACGACCGATGGCAGGGGCTGCGCAAGCACCCCTGGCTCGAGGTGACGTGCGCGATCGCCGGTCTGGTGCTCATCAGCGCCGCGGGGTTCCTCTATCTCACCGACACCGGCAGCACCAGGCACGGCAACGGCGGCGGGAACACCGCCCTCTCCGCGAATCCGACCCTGACCGCGAGCACCACCCCCGGCCCGGGCCCCTCGGCCCCGCCGGCCGGTACCGTGGCGCCGAGCGCGGGCCCGGCGTCGGCGGCGGCTGTCCCGACGAGCGGCGGAGGTGGGGCGGTGGCGGTCCGCCGGTCGAACGGCGGGCCGGCTCCGTTCGCGGCCGCCCTTCCGCCGCCGAGCCCGGTCCCGGTTCACCCCCCGCCGAGTACCCCGCCGGTCGCCCGACCGACCCGCCGGCCCACCACGCCGCCGGTCCCCACGAAGACCCCGAGCCCGAAGCCGACGACCAGCCGGACCGCCAGCCCGACCGTGCAGCCGACCGACGCCCGGCCCAATCCCCCGGCGCCGGGTTCCGGCCACTGAGCGCCGCCCGCAGGCCCGGCTCAGGTCTGGTCGGGCCAGGTCTGGTCGGGCTGGAGGTAGCCGGCCCGGCTCAGGTACCCCAGCAACGCGTCGGCGGCGCCGGCGGCGCTGTCCGGCTGGACAACCGTCGGCGGCTCCTGACGGTCGAGCACCCCGGTCAGTTCCCGCAGCCGGTCCCGGGCCGTACCGACCGGCGGCGCGATGACCCGGGGCCGGGGCCGGTAGGCCCGGGCCGAACCGATCTCCGGGACGACCGGTGCGGCGACACCGCCGGTGGCCAGGGGCACCTCCAGTACCTCCACGGCCGCGCGGGCGGCCCGCAGCGTCGCGGGCAACGGGGCCCGGCGCAGCCGGACTCCGGCCGCCTCGACCGAACAGACCGCCGGGCGAGGCACCACCAGCCGTTCGCGCCGGCCGCCGTCCAACCGCCGCTCGGCCAGCAGCAGCGGCGGATCACCGCCGATCCGCAGGTCGACCAGCCCGAGGGCCTGGGCCGCCCCCAGTTCGTGGGCGAGCAGGGCCGGCAGGGCGCCCGTCCCCCGATCGGACGACCGGTCGCCGCACAGCACCAACGCCGGCTCGCCGACCGTGCGGATCGCGGCGACCAGCCGCGCGGCGAGCGCCCGCTCATCGGCGGCCAGTTCGGCCAGGTACCCCCGGTCGGGGCCCGCCGGAGCGGGCTCGACGGCCGCCACCCGCAACACCCGCACGCCCAGCGCGGCGACCGGCCGCAACGCCTCGTCGGCGACGGCCGGTCCGACCGTGACGGCCAGCACGGTGCCCGACCAGGCGGCGGCGATCCGCAGCGCGTGTTCCAGGGCGGCACCGTCGGCCGGGGCGAAGGCGGCGCCGGCCGGATCCCGGGTCACCGCGCCGGTCAGCGGATTCACCGCGGGACGTTGATCGACGAAGCGCAGGCCGACGGCGATGAGCGGCCGGACGGGGGACGCGGGATCCCCGTTCGCGGCAACCCCGGCAACCCCGGCGGTCGCATCGGTTACAGCGGTCGCATCAGTCACGGCAGTCACCCCCGGTGGAAGACGACGCCCTGGCCGCCGTCGGGGTAGGTCCAGCTCAGGGCGCCTTCGCTGTTGCAGACCAGATAGCAGGTTCCGCATTCGAAGCACTGCTCGTAGTTGAACAGGATGCCGCCGTCCGACCGCACCGCGAACAAGTTGGCCGGGCAGGCCGTCACGCAGGCCCGGGTCGTGCAGGAGCGGCAGACGTCCGAATCCACCACGATGTGCGCGCGCTCCCCGACCCGGAAGTCGACCGTCGCCATGCGGTCGTCGAAGGACAGATCGGCGAAACGCTCGGCCGACCCCGACCCCGACCCCGACCCCGATTCCGGCCCCGAGGAAGGTGCGGGCCCGGTCGCGGCCGGCTCCGGCGTCCCCCCGACCGGACCAGCCGGGCCGGTCGGGCGGCCGGCCCGGCGGCCGGCCCGCCCGCGGCGCCACCCGGCGCGGGCGGTCACCGGAACACCCGACCGAGCTTGAGCCCGTCGGCGGCCAGGTCCCGCAGGCTCACCCCGTTGCGTTTGGCCGCCCGGCGCAGCAGCGCGGCCATCCCGGGCTTCGGTTCCGGATTCGTCACGGTGAACATCCCCTCCATGAGATCGGCGATCAGGCCCGGATACCGCTGCTGCATCCGTTCGGACAGGATCACCTCCGGCGCCTTGCGCAGCCGTTTGTGGTCGGCGAGCACGAAACTGCGATGCAGGTCGGCCGGGTACGCCGAGAGCCGGGCGGCCGACGGGTCGCCCGCCGCGAGGGCCGCCGCCGCCGTCCGGCCGGCCGCGAGCCCGGAACCGATCGCGAAGTTGACCCCCTCGAGCCAGATCCCGGCGGCCAGCGTCATTCCGGCCGCATCTCCGGCGATGAGCAGGCCGTCGGCGTACAGGCGCGGCATGGCGCCGTAGCCGCCTTCCGGGATGAGGTGGGCGGCGTACTCCTTGACCGTGGCGCCCCGCAGGTAAGGGAAGATCGCCGGGTGGGCCTTGAGGTCGGCGACGATCTGCTCGGGCCGGACCTTCGCCTCGGCCAGGTGGGTCACCGACAGGACGACGCCGACGCTGACCGTCTCGGCGTTCGTGTAGAGGAAGCCGCCGCCCGGGATGCCCGCCGTGCAGCCCAGCATCTCGATGTCGACGCCCTGGTCGCCGTGCACCCCGAAGCGTTCGTCGATCACCTCGCGGGGCAGCGCAAGCACCTCCTTGACCCCCAGGGTGTAGTGCTTCGCCTCGGCCCGGGGCAGCAGACCGGCCTCCTTGGCGAGGAAGGAGTTGACGCCGTCGCAGGCGATCACGACGTCGGCCCGCAGCTCGCCGTCGGCCCGGTCGGTCCGCACGCCGATCACCCGGCCGCCCTCGTCGCGCAGCAGCCCGGTCGCCACGGTGGACGTCACCAGCGTCGCCCCCGCGTCGACGGCCTTGCCGGCCAGCCACCGGTCGAAGTCGGCCCGGTAGGTGGTCATCCCGTTGTACGGGGCGCTCCCCCAGGCCTCGCTGCGGAAATCGATCGACAGAGCCTGGGTGGGCGTCATGACCATCGTCGAGCGGCGGACCACCCACCGCTCGACCGGCACCTCGTCCCACCAGTTCGGGAGGACCGCGTCGAGGACGCGGCCGTAGACGACCCCGCCGTAGACGTTTTTCGAGCCGGGAAACGGGCCGCGCTCCAGCAGGACGACCGAACGACCGGCCCGGGCCAGTTCCAGGGCCGCCGCCGCCCCGGCCGGCCCGGCGCCGACCACCACCGCGTCCACCCGGTCCGCGTCAGGCATTGCGCACCTCCTGGTCGAGCGGTCGCCCGATCCCGGGGCCGACCGGAACGCCCAGGCGGGCGGCCAGTTCGACCAGCAGCTCCCGGGCGTCGGTGACCAGCCCGAGATCGGCCATGGCCGTCATCGGACTCGACGGGTCGGTATTCACCGAGACGACGTGCCGGGGCGCGCCCAGGCCGCCGGTGTGCTGACTGGCTCCGGAAATCCCCAGCGCCACGTACAGCTCGGGGTCGACCGCGACCCCGGTGGTGCCGATCTGGCGCTCATGACCCATCCAGCCGGCGTCGGTGACCACCCGGGTCGCGCCGGCGGACGCGCCGAGCGCCGCCGCGACCGCCGCCAGCAGCTCGAAAATGGCCCGGGCCTGCTGCTCGTCGGTGCCGGCGGGCACCAGACCGGCGCCCCCGGCCAACACCCGGGTGGCGTCGCCGAGATCCATGGTGGCCGGGTCGGGCTCGAGCACGTCCACCACCTCGACGTCCAGCGCGGTGCGGGCCGCCGCCGGCAGCCGGATCTCGACCGGGCCCGGGAGCGCCGGGCCGGGCGGCACCGACGGGACCGTGCGGGAGCCGGGCAACAGGGTCGCCACGGCTGGTCCGAACTGGGCGACGTCAATGGTCAGCCGGCTTTCCAACCGGGACAGCACGGCCCGCACCCGACCGGATCCGGGATCGCGCCCGACCGAGACCGCCCCGGCGATCAGGGATCGGCCGAGCGTCGCGGCCAGTCGCGGCGCGAGGTCCCGGCCGTCGGGCGAGGCCGGCAGGACCAGCAGCTCGACGTCCCCGAGGACCGGAGCCAGCCGCGACGACAACGCCGCGACGCGGAACCCGGCGCCGGTTTCACACCACCAGCTGGCCCGGGCCGCCCCGCAGGCCCCGGCCGCCGCGCGGGCGCCCGACCCGACCACCAGGACGTGTCCCCCGGCCTCGGCGACCGCCTCGGCGGCGCCGCCCGGCAGCGCGCCGGACCGGGCCACGACGATCGCCAACGCTCCGTCCGCCGAGGGAACGGGCCTGGTCACCGCCGGGCTGGTAGCCGCATCGCCCGTCGACACGCCGCTGGTCAGCCCATCGCCGATCACAGGGACACCGCCACGCGGTGGCCCTCGATGACGGCCGCGTGGGCGCGCCGGGGCGACAGGCAGTCACCAACCCGGTGAACCTCGAACGGCGCGCCTGCTCCGACCAGGGCCGTCGTTCCAACCAGCGCTGCCGCGCCCCCGAGGGCCTTCCACAATCCGTCGTCGGCCCGCTGGTGGACACAGCACACGACCCAGTCGACGGTCCGCGGCTGGTCGACGCCGGTTGGATGGTGGTTCAGGGTCAGCACCACGCCGTCGGCGCCCGGGGCCGGGGCCGCCGCCATCGGGACCAGGTCGGTGGCCTGCCGGATGCCCCTGGCGGCGGCCTTCACGTTCCAGGTCTCCAGGTCGAGGGTGATGCCGAGATCCTGCCCGACCACCATGCCGTTGGTGACCACCTCGACCTGGCACCCCCGGTCGGCCAGCAGCTCGGCAACGGACGTGGCCTGGTGGAAACCCAGTTCGTCGACCACGACGACCGAGCCGCGCGGATCGGCCCGGCCTTCGAGCACATCGCGGACGTCGACCACGCGCGGGTGCCCGCCAACCCACCAGGGGGCCGCCGGTACCGCCCCGGTGGCCAGCACCACCGCGTCCGGTTTCTGGGCCCGCAGGAACGCGGCGTCGACCTCGTGGCCGAGCCGGACCTCCACCCCGACCTGGCGGGCCCGGGCGACCAGGTTGCGGGTGAGGTCGAGGAACTCGGCCCGGCTCGGCACGCTCGCGGCCACCGGAACCTGGCCGCCGAGCCGCGGCGACCGTTCGAACAGTGTCACCCGGTGCCCGCGTTCGGCGGCGGTCACCGCCGCCTGCAACCCGCCGGGACCACCGCCGACGACCAGCACCCGCCGGCCGCGCCGACGGGGCGCCGGCAGCACGACCGCCTCGCGCCCGGCCCGGGGGTTCTCGATGCAGCCGAGCCAGCGGTTGAGCCCCATCCGACCGACGCATTCCTGGTTGCACGACAGGCAGGTCCGGATCTCGGGGGCCCGACCGGACCGGGCCTTGGCCACGAAGTCGGCATCCGCGATCTGGCCCCGCACCACGCCGATGAGATCCGCCTGCCCGGCCGCCAGGGCCCGGTCGGCCTGCAGCGGATCCTTGAACCGACCGACCCCGACGACCGGAATGCCGACCGCTTCCCGGATGGCGCTCGGGATGAACATCGCGTAGCCGGGCGGCACCTGCATGCTCGCTTCGATCATGTAGAGCGTGGCGGTGGCGACGCCGATCGAGGTGTTGATGTAGTCGACCTGACCGGTGGCGTCGACCATCTGGGCCACCGCGACCGCATCCTCGATGGTGGTACCACCCTCAATCAGTTCGTCGCCGCACAGGCGCACCCCGAGCGCCCGGTCCGGTCCGATCGCGGCCCGCACCACCGCGACGATCTCCAGCAGCAGCCGGGCCCGGTTGGCCAGCGAGCCGCCGTACCCGTCGGTGCGGGTGTTGGTGGCCGGCGACAGGAATCCCCGCACGATCGAGGAGTGCGAGCACTGCAGCTCGATCCCGTCGAACCCGCCGGCCACGCAGTGCCCGGCGACCAGCCCGTAACCGGCGATGATCTCCCGGATCTCGGCCGGCTCCACCGCCTTGGGGACCTCCCGGAACAGCGGGTCGGGCACCGCGCTGGGCGCCCACACCGGCAGTCGGGAGTACATGCTGGAGGCCTGCCCGCCGTTGTGGTTGATCTGCGCGAAGATCGGTACCCCGTGGGCGTGGACCGCGTCGGTGATCTTCCGGTAGCCGGGGATCACCTCCGGGTGGAAGCCGTGGATGAGCTTCTCGTACGGCCAGTCGGTCGGGTGGGTGGAATGCTCCTCGGTGATGATCAGGCCGGCGCCGCCCGCCGCCCGGGCCGCGTAGTAGGCCACGTGCTGGTCGGACGGCCGGCCGTCCTCGGCGTAGTTGGTCAGATGGGCGGAGAACACCACCCGGTTGCGGACCGTCACCGGCCCGATCCGCAATGGCTCGAACAGATACCGGTACCGCCCGCCGGCACTCATCGGGTAGCCGCCCGGGCCATGGCGCTCGGCCCGGTGGCACCGGCCCGGGCGTTGCCGGGCGCGGATTCGCCGGCCAGCAGCTCCAGGGCCCGACGGCGACCTTCGAGGACGGCCTCGCCGATGCCGCGCGGGGCGACACAGTCGCCGGCCCGGGGCAGCGGGGCGGCCGCCGGCCCGGCGGCGGCCGCGCGGGCCCGGTAGAGCGACTCCTCGGGTCGGCGGGGGCCGGCGTCGACGAGCACGGCGCACGGAATCTCGCGGCGCTCGCCCGTCCACACGTCCTCGAGCACGGCCCGACCGGCTCCCACCCCGCGCAACCGGGCCCGCGCCGCGCGGCGGACCCCGGCCTGGGCGAGCCGGGTGTTGACCGGCGCGAGGTCGCCCGACAGCGACAAGAGCGTCCCGGCGATGGGATCGGGCGTGACCAGAGCGACCGAACGACCCGCCCCGGCCAGCCACTCCGCGGCGCCGACGCCGATCGGGCCGCCGATCGGGTCGTCGATGACGATCTCGCCGGGCGGCACGGCCGCGAGCCCGCCGCGCAGGACGTCGAGGACGTCGAGCGCCACCGTTCCGGCCCCGGAGACGGGCCGGGGGGTCGGGGACGCCGACCCGGTGGCCAGGACGACGGCGCCGCCGGCCCGGTCGAACGCGGCCACCGCCCGCTCGTCGACCTCGGTGCCGGTTTCGACCTCCACCCCGAGCCGCCGGCACTCGGCCTCGAGCCAGGCGGCGAGCAGGACCATCCGCCCGCGACCCGGTCCGGCGGCGGCCGCCCGCACCGTCCCGCCGAGCTGGTCGGCGCGCTCGGCGAGCCGGACGGGATGCCCGTGGCCGGCCAGCACCCGTGCGCACTCCAGCCCGGCCACCCCCCCGCCGACGACCAGTACCGGCCGCCGCCGGCCCGGATCGCCGGCCGGGTCGTCCGCCCCGGTCGCGGGGGGTGGGTCGACCGGCGGATCGGTGGTCTCGTGGCCGCTGCGCGGCTCGCCGACGCAGCTCACGATCGGGTTGCGGTTGTCCCGCACCCGGCAGACCTGGTTGCACAGGATGCAGGGCCGGATCCGCTCCGGTTGGCCGGCCACCGCGTGCCGGACCAGGTTCGGGTCGGCGATCTGGGCCCGGGTCATCTCGACCAGATCAGCGGTGCCGTCGGTCAGGGCGGTGGCCGCCGCGTCGGCGTCCACCACGCTGCCCTGCAGCACGACCGGGACCCGACCGGCGGCCGCGACCCGCATCCGACGGGTGAGGTCCCGGTTGAACCCCGGCGGGGTGTGGGCGGTAGGTCGGTAGGCGGTCGTCGAGTACGGCCCCCCGCGCACGACGACCAGCAGGTCGAGCGCGGCGGCGAGGGCGTCGACCTGCTCGGCGGCGTGGTCGGGAGTGACGCCCGCCCAGGGCGCGAGTTCGTCGCAGGACAGCCGCAACGCGACGATCCCGCGGTCGCCGACGGCTGTCCGGCAGGCCGCGAGCACCTGCCGGGTCAACCGCAGCCGGTCGGTGCCGTAGTCGTCGCCCCGCTGGTTGGTGAGGCCGGAGTGGAACTGGCGCAGCAGCGACACCGGGCCCGCGTCGATCTCGACGCCGGCCAGGCCGGCCGCGACGGCCGTCCCGGCGGCGGCGGCGAACCCGGCCACCAGCTCGTCGATCCCGGGCTGCTCGAGCTCGGCGGGCAGTTCCCGGCTGGCCGCGTCGGCCACCGGCGACGGCGCCCACAGCACCGACTGGGAGCAGGCCGTCGAACCCTGCCCACCGGCGTGGCCGAGCCCGGCCAGCAGCACTGCCCCGTACGGGCGGCAGGCCTCGGCCACGGCCCGCCAGCCGGGCCCGCACTCGGCGGCGAGGGGCGCCCGCTCGTAGGGCCAGTCGTCGGCGGTCACCGACGCGGTCTCGGTGACGATGAGGCCGGCGCCGCCGGCCGCCCGGGCCGCGTAGTACGCCACGTGACGGTCGCTGATCGCGCGACCCCGACCCAGGTTGGTCTCGTGCGGGCCGAACATCACGCGCGCCCGGATCTCGTGCCCGCGCACAGTGAGAGCCCGCGCGAACGGATGCCGCGCAGTGAGCTCGCCCATCGGCAACTCCTCTACGGTGAGGTCCAGGGAGGCGCTCGACCCCGGCGGAAGACTAGTGGCACCGGGTGCCACAATAACGTTAGTGGCACCGGGTGCCAGAAACAAGGAGTCTGAGCGATGGTGGTGCCCCGCGCGGGTCGGCGACCCGCCACCTCCGCCGGCGAACTCGAGCACGTGGCGCTGCGGATGTTCGACGAGCGGGGCTTTGACGAGACGACCGTCGAGGACATCGCGGCGGCGGCCGGCATCGGGCGGCGGACGTTCTTCCGCTACTACGCGTCGAAGAACGACGCGGCCTGGGGCGACTTCGACAGCCAGCTGGGCCGGATGCGCGCGGCCCTGGCCGCCACGCCGCCCGCGGTCGGCGTGCTCGACGCCCTGCGCACCGCCATCCTCGACTTCAACCGCTACCCGGCCGCCGAGGCGGTCTGGCACCGGCGCCGGATGGTGCTGATCCTGCGCACGCCGGCCCTGACCGCCCACTCGACCCTGCGGTACGCCGGCTGGCGGGCGGTGGTGGCCGACTTCGTCGCGGCCCGGACCGGCGCGGCCCCCGGCGATCTGATCCCCCAGGCCGTGGCCGGGGCGTTCCTCGGGGTCGCGCTGGCCGCCTACGAACAGTGGCTCGCGGACGACCGGGCCGAGCTGCAGGCCCTGCTCGACACCGCGCTGACCCTGCTGTCGACCGGTCTGCGCCTGCCCTGACCCGGGTTGCCAGCCCCGGTCGGCGTGTGCCACGATGCTGTTATCCGAAACGGTTTTCATTTGCGATATAGCTGCTGGAGAGTTCGATGAACCATCGCACCACCGGGCCGCTGCTCACCGGGCTCCTGCTGGTCGGCGCCCTGGCCCTGACCGCCTGCGGCGCGGGCAGCGACCCGGACGGCGGCGCGGGACTGGGGAGCCCCGGGACCGCCCCGACCGGCGCCGCCGTGGGCACCATGGCGGCCGGGGACGCGACCCGGCCCACCCCGTTGCCCGGCGCGATGACGGTGGTGGCCGCCGAGAACCTGTGGGGGGACATCGCCAGCCAGGTCGGCGGCCGGCACGTCGCGGTCACCTCGATCATTTCCGATCCGAACGCCGATCCGCACCAGTACGAGACCGATCCGAAGGACGCGGCCGCGATCAGCCGGGCCTCGATCGTCATCGAGAACGGGCTGGGGTACGACGACTTCATCGACAAGCTGCTCGGGACGGGCGGGAACCGCCACCGGGAGGTGCTCTCGGTGGCCCGGACGGTGGGCGCGAACGGTAGGAACGCCAACCCGCACCTGTGGTACAGCCCGGCCTACGTCGCGACGGCCGCCACGGCCTTCGCCGCCCGGTTCGCGCAGCGGGACCCGGCCGACGCCGACACGTTCCAGGCCAACCTCAACACCTTCCTGGCCGGGGAGCGGCAGGTGACGGCGGTCATCGACCAGATCCGGGCCCGGTACCAGGGCGACCCGATCGCCTACACCGAACGGGTCCCCGGTTACCTTGTGCAGGCTGCCGGCCTGAAGCTCGCCACGCCCGCCTCCTTCTCACAGTCGGTCGAGGACGGCGACGAACCCGGTCCCCGGGACACCGCGACCTTCGACGCCGCACTGCACGAGAAGAAGGTCAAGGTGCTGCTCTACAACGGACAGGTCACCAGTCCGGTCACCCAGCGGGCCCGGACGCTCGCGACGGCCGCCGGGATACCGGTCATCGGCGTGACCGAGACCCTGCCGCCGACCGAGCGGAACTTCCAGACCTGGCAGGCCGACCAGGCCCGGGCCATCCTCGCGGCGCTCGGCGGCTGACGATGACGCAGGCCCGGCCGATGGTGGCCGCGCCATCGACGACGGCCCCGTCGGTGGCGCTGAGCGGGGCGGCCCTGCGGTTCGGCGACCGCACCTTGTGGGACGACCTGGATCTCGCGATCGCGCCCGGCGAATTCCTGGCCGTGCTGGGACCCAACGGGGCCGGCAAGACGAGCCTGCTCCAGGTTCTGCTGGGGCTGCGGAAGCTGTCGGCCGGCGCGGTCGAGGTGGGGGGCCGACCGCCCCGGCGGGGCAGTTCGGTGGTCGGGTACGTCCCCCAGCAGAAGGCGTTCGACCGGGACCTGCCGCTGCGGGGCCGGGACCTGGTCCGGCTCGGGCTCGACGGCCACCGGTGGGGCCTCGCCCGCCGCAACCGGGAGACCCGCGACCGGGTGGCCCGGGTCATCGACGACGTGGGGGCCACCGCCTATGCGGACGCGCCGCTCGGGCTCCTGTCGGGCGGGGAGCAGCAACGCCTGCGGATCGCCCAGGCGCTGCTCGGTGATCCCACCGTCCTGCTGTGCGACGAGCCGTTGCTCTCCCTCGACCTCCATCATCAGCGGGCCGTGAGCGAGCTGATCGACACCCGCCGACGGGCGGCGAACATTTCGGTCGTGTTCGTCACCCACGAGATCAACCCGATCCTGTCGATGGTCGACCGGGTCCTGTACCTCGTCGGGGGACGCTGGGCGGTCGGCCCGCCCGACGAGATCATGACCAGCGAACGGCTGTCGGACCTTTACAACACCGACATCGACGTGTTGCGGGTCCGCGGGCGGATCGTCGTGGTCGGCACCCCGGACGCCGCCCACGGCGAGCCGGGTGGTGATCATCACCATCCGGTCGACACCGGGCCCGTCCCGGGTCCCCCGCGCGCCCCGGCCGGATCGACCGGCGGCCGGACCGGCTGATGGGACTGTGGTTCTACCTGCAGCAACCGTTCGCGCAGCATGCGCTGATCGCGGGGACCCTGGTCGCGATCATCAGCGGTCTGCTCGGTCCGTTCGTGGTCACCCGGGGCGCCGCGTTCGCCGTCCACGGGACCGCCGAACTGTCCTTCACCGGCGCCGCGGCCGGCCTGCTGATCGACGGCGACGCGATCCTCGGGGCGCTGATCGGCAGCGTGGTGGTCGGGGGGGCCATCGGGCTGCTCGGGGTCCGGCAACGCGAACGGGACTCGGCGATCGGGGTCATCCTGGCGTTCGGTCTCGGGGTCGGGGTCTACCTGCTCAGCCGGTACCACGGCTTCGCCACCCAGGCCACGAACATCCTGTTCGGGCAGATCTTCGGGGTCTCCGACGGTCAGCTCGAGCTGTTGATCGGGGTGGCGGTCAGCGTCCTGATCGCCACCGCCCTCCTGTACCGGCCGTTGCTGTTCGCCTCCGTGGATCCCGACGTGGCCGAGGCCCGCGGGGTCCGGACCCGGCTGGTCGGCGTCGCGTTCCTGCTGGTCCTGGCTCTGACGGTCACGGAGGCGGCCCAGATCGTCGGGACCCTGCTGGTGCTGAGCCTGGCCATCACGCCGGCCGCGGCGGCCGGGCGCCTGTCGGCCCGCCCGGGCCGGGTCACCGCCCTGTCGGTCGCGTTCGCGCTGGTCGCGGCGGACGGCGGCCTGGTCCTGAGTCTCCAGACGAACGTGAAGGCCAGCGTGCTGATCTCCACGATCAGCTTCGGGATCTACGTGGTGGCCCGGTTGGTGGGGGCGGCGACCCGGGACCGGCGCGGCCGGCGGACGACCGCCGCGCCGGCCCGGCCCTACCCGGCGACGCCGACCGCGCGGGTGTGACCGGCCGGGCGGTCACGGGGGCCGGCGGCCGGTCCATCGGCCGGGTCCAACCCCCGCCAGTCCCGGTACTGCCACCCTGAGGTGCCGACGAACAGCTTCACCCCTGCTGTCTCACCCGGATGCGGTCCCCGGAACCACAACCGCACCCGCAGGAAGGTTCGGAGTGATGGTGAAGATCAGTGACGATGAGCTGGCGCGGATGAGCCACGCCGAGCGGGCCCTGCTGCTCGCCCGGTTGGCCGCGCTGGAGACGCCGCCGCTGCGTAGCCGGGCCGCCGAACGCCGCCGGCACCGGCTGGTCCTGCTCACCACGGTCGCCACGGCGGTGCTGGTGCCGTGGATCGTGGGGCTCGGCCTCACGCTCCCGCACCGGTACGTCACCAACCGGTGGTCCCAGACCTGGATCGGGTTCGACGCCGCGCTGGTGGTGTGCCTGGCCGCGACCACCTGGTGCGGCTGGAGGCGGCGCCAGCTGCTGATCCCGGCCTCGATCGTGACCGCCACCCTGCTGATCTGCGACGCCTGGTTCGACGTCATGACCGCCCGGACCGGCCGGGACCTGGCCGCCAGCCTGACCTCGGCGGTGGTCATCGAACTGCCGATGGCCACGATCCTGATCCTGCTGTCCCGCCGCCTGGTCCGGCTCACGCTGCGCGTCACCCGCCTGCGTAGCGGCGCCGACGGGCCGGACCTCCCGCTGTGGAAGGTGCCGCTGTTCGGCGTGCCGCCCGAGTCGATCGGGCCGGGATCAGCCCCCGGAACGGCCCCGGGCTCGGCCCCGGCGGCTCCCGCGTCGTCCGGGACAGGGCCGCCGTCCGGTCAGGAGAGCAGGTGACGGTAGCGGCCGTGGAGCCACGCGAGCGGGTCCCGACCGTCGGTGCCCTCGGCGGCGCCCAGTTCGAGATGACCGATCGCCGCCTCGATGAGACGGCCGTAGCCGACCTCCCGCGCGGAGCGGACCTCACAGCCGATCCAGGTCCCCGCCGACGCGAGCACCGGCCCCCAGTCCGTCGCGCGCCACTCGTGACCGGCGAACGGCCCGCCCGGCGCCGGGGCCACGAAGGCGAACGCGTCGGCCACGGTCCGGTGGGAGTGGTCGAGCACGGTGACCACGAACCGACCGGCCTCGGCGACCAGATCAGCCAGGTCGTTCTCGTCCGAGACCACCCCGATGAGCGTGTCCGGCTCGACGACCAGCACAGACGAAACGGTCAACCCGGCCCGCCGACCGCCCGGGTCCACCGGACCAGCCGTCCACAGGGTCACCGGTGCGACCAGCCGGCCGCGGGCCTGGCGGACGGCCGCGCGACCGTCCGGCGGCGTCGCGAACGGGTGACCGGTGTGGATCACGCCCCGGCCGGCGCCGGACTCGTCCGTGGCTCGATCCATCCGGTCATCATGCCCGGCCGGCGGGTGGCCCGGACGCGTCCGGCCGACCATTCGTGGGCATAGGAGACGACGTGGGCGAGATTCTGGTCGGCACGGCCTCCTGGACGGACAAGACGTTGCTGGCCTCGGGCTGGTACCCGCCGGGAGCCAGCAGCCCGGCCGCCCGGCTGGAGTACTACGCGAACCGGTTCGGGCTGGTCGAGGTCGACGCGACCTACTACTCGCCGCCGGCCGAGGCCACCGCCCGACTGTGGGCGGCCCGCACACCGCCCGGGTTCGTCTTCAACGTCAAGGCGTTTTCGTTGCTGACCCAGCATCCGACCCGGCCGGGCGCGCTCTACAAGGACCTGCGGGACCGGGTCGACACGACCAGGAAGAACCTCTACCTCCGGGATGTCGACGATCAAGTCGTCGACGAGGTCTGGGACCGTTTCATCTCGGCGCTGGGACCATTGAGCGACGCGGGCAAGCTCGGGGCCCTGCTGTTCCAGTTTCCGCAGTGGTTCCCGATCGGCAAGACCAACCGGCACTACATCCTGGAGTGCAAACGCCGGGCCGCCCCGATGCCGATCTGCGTCGAGTTCCGGAACCGGACCTGGATGAGTGACGAGAATCAGGCCGAGACACTGAGTTTCCTGACCGACTACGGGATCCCCTACGTGTGCGTCGACATGCCGCAGGGTCACACCAGTTCCATCCCACCGGTGATGGCCCGGACCGCCGACCTGGCGGTGGTCCGCTTTCACGGGCACAGCGACAAGTGGACCAGCAAGGACATCTACGACCGCTTCGGTTACCACTACAGCGACGATGAGCTCGCCGAGTGGGCGCCGAAGGTGCGGCAGCTCGGTGAATCCGCCGGCCGTACCCACGTACTGTTCAACAACTGCTACTCGGACTACGCCCAGACCAACGCGACGTCCCTGATCGCCCTGCTGACCAGCACACATGACTATGAGGGACCAGATCCAACCGTTGGCTCATAGCTCCCAGTCCCGATAACTTGCGCAAACACACGCCACCGACGGTCCGATCGTCGGCGGTCCGGTCAGGCGGCGGATCAGGCGGTATCGCGCAGGTCCAGGTCCAGGAGCAGGTCCGGGAGTTGCTGACGCCGGGTGATCCCCAGCTTGCGGTAGGCCCGCGTCAGATGCTGCTCGACCGTGCTCACCGTGATGAGGAGCCGGGTCGCGATCTGACGGTTGCTGAAACCGCGGGCCGCGAGCGTCGCCACCCGGCGCTCCGACTCGCTGAGAGTCTTCGCTCCCGGAGCCGCTGTCAGAGGTCGGTCCTCGAGCGGATCGTTCCCGGCCTCTGGACCCGTGCTCTCCGGCGGCGGATCGGCGGGCGCCGCCGCCTGCACCACCCCGGCGCGGTCCACCTCCGCGCGGGCCCCGCCGGATACGTGCGCCGATTCCGCCGCCGGCCGCGCCTCGGCCACCGATTCCGCGCCACCCCCCGCAACGGGGGTGTCCGTCGTCACGCGGGCCGCGCCGGTCGTTCCGGCCGCTGCCTGCGGCCCGGGCACGGCCCGCTCGGACACCGGCGGGGTGACCGCCGCCGCCAACGTGCCCGCTCCGCACTGCTCGGCGAGCTGCCGGGCTTTGCGGCGCAGCCCGGCCGCTCGACGGTGATCTCCCGCGTAGTAGTAGACGTCACCGAGATCGGCGAAGGTTCGGGCCAGCTCGTACCGGTCCCCGGCCCGCCGTAACTCCTCGACCGCCTGGACCAGGAGCCCGGTCCGCCTGCGCGGCGGCACCGCCGTCGCGCGCAGGCGAAGGGCCAGGCCACGGGTACGGGCGTTCGTCGTCACGTTCGCGGCGAACTGGCGGCTCAACAGTTCCTTCGCGTGGTCCCCCCGGCCGAGCCGGACGTTCGCTTCGGCCGCGTCGAGCCGCCACGGAACGAGCCCAGGATGGTCAATCCCCCAGTCCTCGACGACCCGGCCCATCGCCTCGAAGTCGTCCAGGGCGGCCTGGTGATGACCGGTCGCCAGGTAGTACTGGCCGCGGGCGCGCAGATAGCCGAGGCCGTGGAAACTCGCGAAGGCCCCGGCGGGCGGTGGCCGGTCCAGATAGGTGGCCGCCTCGACGAACCGGCCGGCCCGGGTGTGCGCCAACACATGGCTGGTCAGGGGCGACATCCAGAACAGGCTCGCGCTACGGGGAGGCGCGAGCGACAGCGCCCGGTCGGCCTGGTTGATGGCCTCGTCGAACGCCCCCTGGAGCAGGAGAATCTCGGCGAGCAGGGCCGCCAGCATGGCGGACCAGCCCGGGGCTCCGCGCCGGTCCGCCTCGACGATCAGGCGCCGCGCCCAGGACTCGGCGTCGTGGACCCGATCCGCGAAGGCCAGCACCTTCACCGCGTTGACGATCGCGGGCAGCAGGCGGTCGGTCAGCGGCGAAACCTCCAGCAGGCGTCGGGCCGCCGCGCCCCCGGACTCGTCGGCCGACGTTGTCCAGACCCCGCTACTCGAGAGCAGCGCAATGCCCTTGGCGGGGCCACCGACCGGACCGCCCGGTGCCCGCGATCCGGTCGGCACCGGGCGGCCGGACGGTTGCGCCCTTCCCGACGCCCGCGACCGCCTCGCTGGTTGTGCCCGCGCGGACGGTGCCGGGCCGGCCCGGCCGGGCGGCAGACCGTCAGCGGTCCGCAGATCGACCTGGGCGGCCCCGCCGCCGGTCGGCCGGCTCGTCGCCTCGGCCCACAGGTGGTCGAAATGCGACTTGATGCCCGCTCCGGCGCCGGCATCCGCCGTGCCTCCGACCAGCTCCAGCGCGTCGGCTATCCGACCGCCCGCGAAGATGACGCTGGCGAGCGTCTCGGTCCCGGCGGCCGCCAGCGCTCCCTCGCGTTTCGCGGCGAGCGCTTGCGTCAGGTAGTCCTCCGCGGCCGCCGGGTCGCTGCGCCAGGCTACGGTGGCGAGCTGCAGCAGGACTTCGCCGCGCCGTTCACCGTCGGCGGCGGCGAGAGCGTGCTCCAGGTAACGCAGGGCCCCGTCGGTCCGGTCGTCCCGCAGCATGGCGTCGGCGGCGTCCTGCAGGATGCGCGAACCCCACTCCCCCACGACGCCGTCCGCCGCGATCAGGTGGTCGGCCACGACCGTCGGCGGGGCGGTGGCGGGGTCCAGGCGCCGGGCGACCCGACCGTGCAGCCGGCCGCGGGCCGCCGCTTGCATCTCCTGGTAGGCCAGGTCGCGTGCGACCGGGCTCCGGAACCGGCAGCCGGTCACCAGGCCCACGTCCGCCAGCCGTTCGATCTCCGCCGCCGCCGCGGGTTCGACGATCCCCTGCAGCTGCGCCACCGCTTCGACCGAACCGCGGTCGCCGAGGATCGACAGCGCGGCCAGGACGTCCCGCGACGATCGCGGCAGTTGACGCAGGAACTCGCCCAGCATCCGGGAGAACGCCCCGGCGGGAGCGGGCTCCGCCCAGGCGGCGCCCGAAGCGGAAACCGACGAGGACGCGGACCGCCCGATGCACTCGTCGATCCAGGCCCGGACGAGCAACGGATTGCCGCCGGTCTGCGCGAAGGCATGGTCGGCTACGACATCCGCGCCCGGGTCGGAGCCGGACCCACCGCCCGTTCCGCCGGCGAGCCGCGCCGCGACCAGAGCGCCGACGCCGTCCCGGCTCAGGCGACCGATCGGGAGCCGCCGGACCCCGGGGTCGCGCAACGATTCCGCGGCGACGTTGGACATCGCGCCGCGGCCGGTGTCCGGCGTGCCGGCGCACAGGAAGATCACGGCGTCGAGCCGCAGGTGGCGGGCCGCGTGGCGGATACAGCACCGGGACGGTGCGTCAAGGTACTGCACGTCATCGATGCCGACGACAACCGGACGGCGCACGGCGAGATCACGCAGGATGTCGAGCACCTCAGACGACACCCGACCGAGTCCGACCGACGGCGGCCCGGCGCCGCCGCGCGCGGGTCGGTTCGCGGCGTACAACGCGGTCCGCAACCGTTGGCGCGCGGCCCCGTCGAGATGGGGACTGTCCGCGAGGTGCCAGATGGCCGCCAAAGGCGTGTTCGACTCGGTCGGCGACCCGATAATCCGGAACACGGCCATGCCCGCCGCCCCCGCCCGGCCGAGGCCGGTCTCCAACACCTGGGTCTTGCCGGCTCCGATCGGGCCTTCGACCAGCACAGTCTCTCCGATCCCCGACGCGCACCTGGCCAGCGCCGCGTCGATCTCGGTGAGTTCGAGGTCCCGCTCGACAAGTCCGTACGTGACGAGTCCGTGATCCGCGCGGTCTCGCCAGTAGCCCATCGGCTCTCCCGTCCCTCCCTCAAACGACCATGGGCCGGCGCCCGGCACTGGCGCGTGCCCCGAGCAACCGGGCCAGTCGGTAACAGCCCCGCTAGTCGCCCGGGCAGCCGGGCGGTGGCAGACCTCTCGCTATATCGCGCAGCGCCTGCTCGAGGAGCTCGCCGATCGGGTACCTCGAGGCCGAGTCCACCCAGTGGTCGACAGCCACGCGTGCGCCGGTCGCGGCCGCCCCCGCCGCCAGCCTCGGGTAGAGATCGCGGTTGACGTCGGTGCCGGTGCGCCGGCCGATCTCGGCCGCCAGCGAGCCTTCCACCAACACGAAGACCCGCATGCGGGCCGCCGACAGGGACGCGGTCGCTTTGATCAGCCGAATCTGCTCGGTCCACCCACGCAGCTCGCGATCGCGCGGAATCAGCATCGTCATCCCGCAGGCCAGCGCATCCCACAGCGGCTCGTCCGCCGGGCGGCCCGCGAGGGCGGCCCGCAGATGACCGACCCGGGTCAGCGCGGGGCTGAGGATCGCGTCCTCCTTGCTATGAAAATAATTGTTGAACGTACGAGGCGAGACGTTCACCTCGGCGGCGATGTCTTCCACCAGCACGTTCGACAGTCCTCGTTCAACCGCCAGACGCAGCGTCGCGGTACTCAGCGCGGCCCGGGTCGCTCTTTTCTTGCGTTCTCGCAATCCGAGGACCGCCGGATCGTCGACATACATATCAAAAGACTAGCCCACCGGTTGCGTGACCCGCAGGATTTCTGACCCGCAAGTTTCTCGGTGGCTGGCTGTGACCGGGGCCGCGCCGACTTTAGGAACCGGCAAGCGATCGCTTAGCAGCACGTTGAACGATTGTCGCTGTCGCCGAATCACCGCACTGGACAGCGGGCCGAGCGCTGTGCGTGACACCGAACGCACGCCCGGGCCCAGGACAGGAGATGCACCGTGGACGCCTCGCAGATCCGCATCGCGGCGGTGGGGACCGCTCTACCGGACCCGCCGATCGACAACGCCATGCTGGCCCGCCAGTTCGGCATGAATGACCTGTGGGAACAATGGGTCGACGGGTTTATCGGAACCCGCACGAGACATCTCGCGGTGGATATTTCCACCGGTGAACAGCGGTTTACGTTGGCCGATCTGGGGGAAACCGCGGCGCGCAAAGCGCTGGACTCCGCCGGCCTGGACGCCCTCGATGTCGACCTCATGATCTTCAGTACGGCCACGCCGGACCAGCTCATGCCGACCACGGGCAACGTCGTCGCCGACCGGCTCGAGATCAACGGTATCCCGACCTACCAGATCCAGTCCGGCTGCTCCGGTGCCGTCCAGGCCCTCGAGCTGGCGCGCACGGTGCTCGCGGCCGGCCAGCACCAGACCGCGCTGGTCATCGGCGGGGACGTGTGCGCCAGGTACTACGACACGACCGCGGACCTGCGGACCATGCCGCCCGGCGAGATGGTGAACCGGGTGCTGTTCGGGGACGGTGCCGGCGCGGCGGTGCTGACGACCGAGCCGGTCCCGAATTCCGTGGCCATCCGCGGGATCACCACCCGGCTCGTCGGCCTCGGCCGGGCGCCGGGCCAGACCTTGGAATGGTTCGGCCTGACCGACCGGGACGGCCGAGCGGCGGTCGTCGAGGACTACAAGGCCATCGAGGAACTGATCCCGGCCATGGCCGGCGAGGTGATGGCGGAGCTCCTCGACTCGTTGGACTGGCGTGCCGACGAGCTGGACTTCCTGCTCCCGCCGCAGCTGTCCGGCCGGATGACCCAGCGGATCGTCGCGCAACTGCCTCCGACCGGCGCCCGCGAGATCAGCTGCGTCGTCGAGACGGGCAATACCGGCAACGGGTTGCCCTACCTCCAGCTCGAGCGCCTCCTCGAACAGATGAAGGCCGGCGAACGGGCGATCGGCATCGCGGTGGAGTCCAGTAAGTGGATCAATGCCGGCTACGCGCTCGAGAGGGTCTGAGACGTGGCCGACCCGACCACAACCCAGCCTCGGGCAGCTCGGGCCGACGCCGACCGGACCACCGAGGCAGAGCGGGCGACCGGACCAGCTCGGGCGACCGCCCCAGCCAACGAGAATTACGGGACGGAACCGGCTGAGAGCCTTTTCGACCTGCACCGCCGCGGTCGGATCGCCGCCGAGTACCCGCGGGTACGCACCCTGTTGGCCGGTCTCGCCGGCGCGGACCTGGTACGGGCGGGCCAGCTCCTTTCCCGTGTCCCCGCCGGCGACGTCCTGGCCGCGCACCCGGGGACTCCGGCCGCGACGGTGGCGATCACTGGGCACAGCACCGTCAGCCCGGTCGTGCCCGCTCTGACGGCGGAACTCGCGCGGCACGGCGTGCTTCTGCGCCCGTGGCTCGGCGACTTCGACTCCTATGTCTTCGACCTGTCCGACCCGGCCAGCGATCTCTACGCGAGTGGCGCGACGGTGACGACCTGCCTGCTCGACCCGACGATCGTCTTCGACGCCGTGCCGACGCCGTGGGGCCCCCAGGACGTCGAACACGCCTTGGGGGAAAAGATTTCCCTCCTCGAACAGCTGGTCGCTGCCTTCGAGCAGCATTCATCCGGAACGCTGGTCCTCAACACCATCCCGCTGCCCCGGATCTACCCCGCGCAACTCGTCGGCCTGCGCTCCCGCGCCCAGCTCGGCCGGGTCTGGCGCGAGGCGAACGCCCGGCTGCTCGGGCTGGTGGAGCGGCACCGGTCCCTCGCGGTGGTCGACCTGGAACCGGTCATCGGCGACGGCGTGGCGGTCCGCGAGCCTCGACTCGCCGCCTACACCAAGACCCAGCTGTCCCCGGGCCTGCTCGCGGCGTACGCCCGCGAGGCCGCGCACCTGATCCGCGCCACCATCGGTAAAACCAAGAAATGCCTGGTTCTGGATCTCGACAACACGGTGTGGGGCGGCGTTCTCGGCGACGACGGCCTGGAGGGCATCGAGGTCAGCGAGTCCTACCGGGGCGAGGCGTTCCGCAGCTTCCAGAAGGTGGCCAAGCAGATCGGGTCCCAGGGTGTCCTGCTCGCTGCGGTCAGCAAGAACGACGCCGAGCCCGTACACCGGGCGTTGACCGAACACCCCCAGATGACACTGCGCAACGCCGACTTCGTCCGGGTGGTCGCCAACTGGGGACCCAAGCACGACAACCTGCGGACCCTGGCTGACGACCTCAACCTCAACGTCGACAGCTTCGTCTTCGCCGACGACAGCGCCTACGAGCGCGGGCTCGTGAAACGCGAACTGCCCGACGTCACGGTGTTGGCGCTCGGCACCGATCCGGCCACGCATCTGGTGGCGCTGCTGACGGACGGCTGGTTCGACGCGCTCGCGGTGACGGACGAGGACCGTGCGCGGACCGGGATGTACCGGCGGGAACTGGCGCGCCGGGAAGTCCGGCAGAACTTCACCTCGATCGAGGACTACCTCGCGGACCTGGCGATCGAGGTGACCCTGGCGCCGGCCGGCCCCGGACAGTACGACCGGGTCTCGCAGACGACACTGCGCACCAACCAGTTCAATCTCACGGCCGAACGCCTGGCGCCGGCGCAGATCCAGGCGCGCGCCGAGGACCCGGCCGGGCTGGTGCTCACCATCCATTCCCGCGACCGGTTCGGGGACAACGGCATGGTGGGAGCGGTACTCGCCCACACCGAGGGGCCGCGGCTCGTCATCGACAATTTCCTTCTCAGTTGCCGGGTGTTCTCCCGGGGAATCGAGCAGAGTTGCTTGTCGGCGTTGTTGCGCCACGCGGCAACGAGCGGATTGGCCGAAGCAATCGGCCGTTACCGGCCGACCGCGAAGAACCGCAAGGTCGCTGACTTCTATCCGGCCAACGGATTCACCGCCCTGGCCGAACCCGGCGCGGGGCCGCCGCCTGAACCTTTGGCCGAACCGGACGAGTCGACGGTATTCCGCCACGACCTGGCCTCCGTCGCCGAAATACCACCCTATCTCGCCATGACCGCGCATCTCGAAGGAGCGCCGCAATGACGTCCATCGACAATTTCCTGACCCTGGTGAATGCTGAGATCGGGCTCAACCTCGGCAAGGAGGACATCGGTCGCGATTTCGATCAGCTCGCCGGGTGGGACTCCCTGCATCTGCTCACCCTGCTGACAGCGCTCGAGCAGGCCACCGGTCACTCCGTGTCGATGCCCGACGTCCTCGAAGCGACGAACCTCGAGGACATCTACGACCTGGCCGTCGGGACATGATCGGCGTCACCGTCCCGCCGGCTCGGGACAGCCGCTACCTGCCCGACGTGCGCTCGCTGGCCCCGCCCGTGCGCACCCGGTTGTTCTGCTTCCACCACGCCGGCGGCACGGCGTCCGTGTTTGCCGACTGGCGCGACCATCTCCGACCCGAGATCGCGCTGCTGCCGGTCCAGCTCCCGGGGCGCGAGTACCGCGTCCACGACAAGCGGATTCTCGTGATGGACCAGCTCTTCGACGAGCTGGCCCGCGAACTCGGGCCGATGCTCGAGGGCTCGTTCGCGTTCTACGGGCACAGCATGGGCGCGACGCTCGCCTACGGATTCGCTCGCCACCTGCGCGACTCCGGCGGCCCGGAACCGGAGACGCTCGTGCTCGGCGCCTGCCCACCGCCTGACCCGAGCCACCCCTCAGCGCACGCCGAAATCCCCGACCAGGCCGCGCTCGCCCGCTGGATGACCGAGCTGGGCGGCGTTCCGGAGGCCTTGCTGCGCTCCCCGGAGTGGCTCGATGCCTCGACCGCCCTGCTGCGCGACGACCTCGTCCTGACCAGCACCTACCGGCACCGCGAGGGCGGTCCGCTGCGGTGCCCGATCCATGTCCTGGCGGGAACGGACGACTCGATCCTGCCGCCGGCGCAGGCCGGGCGGTGGAAGGCGCACACCACCGCCGACTGCACCGTGCACGAGGTGCCCGGTGGTCACTTCTTCCACCGCGAGCAGCCCGATCAGCTTGTCGCCCTGCTCAACCAGCTGTTGCGCCAACCGACCCGCACCTGACCCCCGGCCAGCCCCCGGCGTGCCCCGGCTCCCCCGCCGTGCGCCGCGACCGACGAGGACTCCGCTGACGATGAACGACGACCGACCCGACATCTCCGTCCTGCCGCTGTGGCCACTTTCGGCGCCGACCCGCGCGGCGCTGCGCTCCCGAGCCGACGCGCTGCGCACGTCCCTGACCTCGAACGCCGCTCCTGGAGAACTCGCCGACGTCGCTTACGCGTTGGCACGGTCCCCGGAGGGCCCGGAGCGGGCCGTGATCCTCGGGACGCCCGAGACCGGGCCGGCGGCGGTCGGTGCCGGGCTCGCGGCGGTCGCCGCCGGGCGGGCGGACCCGAACGTGATCCCCGGCCGCGACCTCGAGCCGTCCTCGACGATCTTCGTATTTCCCGGTCAGGGCGGTCAGTGGGATCGGATGGGCGCGGACCTGCTGGAGACCTTGCCGGTCTTCGCCCAACGGATGCGCGAATGCGACGAGGTCATCGCGCCGCTCGTGGGCTGGTCCGTCGCGGACGTCCTGCGGGAGGCGGCTGGAGCGCCACCGCTGCGGACAACCGACGTGATCATGCCAGCGCTCTACGCGGTGATGGTCTCGCTCGCCGCTGTCTGGGAGTCCTGGGGCGTTCGGCCGGACGCGGTCGTCGGGCACAGCCTCGGCGAGGCCGCCGCAGCCCATGTCTGCGGGGCGCTGTCGCTGGCCGACGGCGCGCTGGTCGCGGTCGTCTGGGGACGCGCGCTGCAGAACGTGCTCGCCGATCGGGGCGGCATGCTCGCGGTGCCGCTGGGTGAGCAAGAGGTGGAGAGTCGGCTCGGTCGGTGGGGCGGCCGGCTGGTGGTGGCGTCCGTGACCGGGCCGGGGCTCACGACGGTGTCGGGGGAACCGGCGCTTCTGGCCGAGTTGAGCGATCAGCTCGCGGCCGAAGACATCCAGGCGCGGCGGGTGGCCGCGAGCTACGCCGGCCATTCGGCGCAGATTGACGAGATCCGCCAGCCGCTTGTCGAAGGGTTGGCCGGCGTGCGGCCGCGGGAGTCGGTGATGCCGTTCTATGCGGGGACGACGGGTGGCCGGCTCGACTCCTCGGGCCTGGACGGCGAGTACTGGTGGCGGAACCTGCGCAGTCGCATCCAGTTCGACGGCGCGGTCCGGGCGGCGCTGGCGGACCGGCCCGGGGCAGCCTTCGTCGAGGTCAGCCCGCACCCCGTCCTCACCTACCCGATCTCGCGGGTGCACGACGGGACTTGCGTGACGGTGGGTTCGCTGCTGCGCGGCAAGCCCGGAGGCCCCCAGCTGCGCCGGTCGTTGGCGACGCTGGTCGCGGGTGGGCTGGACCTCGACTGGGACACCGTGCTGGACGGGCCGTCCCGGCGGCCGGTGGAGCTGCCGGCCTACGATGTTTCGGCGACCGACACCGGTGCCCCGGACCCGCTGGGGCTGGCCGACCGGTCGGCTGACGAGCGGCGTGGGCTGATCGGCGCGCTGGTGGTCGACCAGGTGGCCGACCTGCTCGACATGCCCGCCGGTGCCATCGACACCACGGCGACGTTCAAGGACCTCGGTTTCGACTCGGCGCTGGCCGTCGCGCTGCGCGGACGCCTGACCGAGGTGACCGCTATCCGGCTCCCGACCACTGTCGCGTTCGACTATCCGACGCCGGGCGCGCTGGTGGCCTATCTCGAGCGCCGGCTGACCGGCGAGACCGGCCCAACCAGGCCGGGCGGATCGGGCGCGGCGCGGGTGCGCGGGGCCGGGGCGGACGAGCCGATCGCGATTGTGGGGATGGGTTGCCGGTTCCCGGGTGGGGTGACGACGCCGGAGGGCCTGTGGGAGCTGGTGGCGTCGGGCGGCGATGCCATCGGCCCGTT
>JAMFSN010000326.1 GCA_026225295.1 Frankia alni | reverse complement strand
GGGGGCGGCCCACCCCCGCACCACCGCCGACTCTTTCACCTGGGGGGTGCGCGGCCCCCGGCGGGCGCCCACCACCACCACGGCGACCACCCACAACAGGCCGCTCACCACGATCATGCTTGACCCTCAGCCCTCAGAGCCCTCAGCCGGACGGACTCAGTAGTCCGGCATGCCGGAGTCGCGACGCGGGTCGACGTCGGGCCGCTGCGGACCACCGTCAGCCCGCCCGGCGACCCCGGCCGGCAGCGGCGGGCCGGGCTGGAAGCCCTGCCCCCCGTGCGGCCCGCCCGGACCCTGCGGCTGACCCGGACCCGGCGGCTGGCCCTGGGCAAGACCGGGACCCGGCTGGCCGGGGCCACCCGGACCCTGCGGCGGCCCGCCGGGACCACCCGGTCCCCCGAGGTGACTGCCGGGCGGAGGCCCGGCGATCTGGGTGCGCTGCGGCCCACCCGCGGCGACCGCGGGCTGGGTCGGCATCCCGTCCAGATCCCGCAGTTGCATTTCGAGGTAGGCCCGCAACCGGGTGCGGTACTCACGTTCGAAGGCCCGGAGCTGTTCTACCTGGCCTTCGAGCCGGCGCTTGTCGTCCTCGAGCCCACCGAGCTGCTCGGCCACGTGCGCCCGAGCCTCCCCGATGATCCGGTCCGAGTCGGCCCGCGCCTCGCGACGGGCCCGGTCGGCCTCGCCCCGGGCTTCGCGCATCGCCTCGTCGGCGGTGCGCTGCGCGAGCACCAGCGTGCGGGCGACCCGCTGCTCGATGTCCGCGTCACCGGCCGGCGAACCTGGTCGGACCGGGGCCGGCACCGGCGCCGGGGCGGCCGGCATCGCCTGGGTGGCGGGTGGGGGCGGTGGTGCCCCCGGTCGATCGCGCGCTGCCTGGGCCTGCGCCTGGGCCTGGGCGGCGGCGCGGCGCGCCTCCTCCAGTTGGCGGCGCAACTGATTGTTTTCATCAAGAAGCTGGGGAGGCACCCCACCACCGCCGCGCCGGGCCTCATCCAGTTGTCGGCGCAGGTCGGAGTTCTCATCGAGCAGCTTGGTCAGCTCGGCCTCGACTTCGTCGAGAAAGGAGTCGACCTCGTCCTCGTTGTATCCGGTGCGGAACCGAGTTGGGCTGAAGACCTTGTTCTGGACGTCTTGCGGTGTAAGAGTCACGTCGCCTCCTCCAGCGGCATCGCCGCTCCCCGAGGAGAGGGCGGTCTACGGGAAGTCTGCCGCGTCGCCTCAGGCCGCGTGCACGTGGATCCCACCTACGCCCCCCTTGCGTATTGGCGCAACACCAAGATCACGATGAAGAGCAACAGAAAACCCAGGTCAAGCGCCAAGTTACCCAACCGTAGCGGTGGGATGAGTCGCCGGAGTAGGCGAAGGGGGGGATCTGTCACGGTATAGGCCAGTTCCATCACAACGAGAAGACCACCGGTGCCGATCGACACGCGTTCCGGTATCCATGGACGACTGAACGCGAAGATCGTCTCCGTGACCCCGCGGACCAGCAGCAGGATCAGAAGGGCGGTCAACACCCAGAAGATCACAGAGGCGACGATCGTGATGGTGTCTCTCCTGCTCGGGGTGCGACCGCCGGCGGGCCGGCGGACGGACGGGGCGTAGGGTCCGGTCCGCTCGGGCCGCGGTGGCCGCGAACGGGTGTCCCGCGAGCTTACGGCTAACCGGGCAAGGCACTGATCCCGGCGCCGCCGGCCGCCGCTGGGCCGGGGAGCGGGGCCGACCGGCGGCCCGACCACACCATGATCCACACCATGCTCGCGCCGCCGGCCATCCTCAGGACTGGTTGTAGAAACCGCCCTCGGCGATCCGCCGCTTGTCGGTGTCGGTCACGTCGACCTCGTTCGGCGTGAGCAGGAAGACCTTGTTGGTCACCCGCTCGATCTTGCCGTGCAGGCCGAAGATCAGGCCGGCCGCGAAGTCGACCAGCCGCTTGGCGTCGACGTCATCCATCTCGGTGAGATTCATGATGACCGGCGTGCCCTCGCGGAACTCCTCGCCGACCTGCCGCGCCTCGCTGTAGCTGCGGGGCTGCAGCGTGGCGATCCGCAGCGGCGGGGGCTCCTCGACCGGAGCGGCCCGGCGCAGCGGGGTGGGACCCGTGTGCCGCACCTGTTCCACCGGTCGATCGGTGGGTCGCCTAGTCAAGGGAACCGGGTCCTCACGTGCGTCGATACGGTCGATACGACGGACGGAGCGGTCGATCGGCGCCGCGTCGTCATTGCCGACGCGCGCTTCCTCGTGCTCAATCTCGTCGAAGTCCTCATCGAGGTAGTCCTCGTCCTCCTCGGCCAGACCGAGGTAGACCATAGCCCTGCGCCCGAGCCCCATGGCCCGAGACTCTAAGGGAATCGGGGCCGGTGACCGAACAAAGCGGTGCCGACGCGAAGGTGTGTCGCGCCTTCGGCGACGGCGTCGGCCAGGTCGCTCGACATTCCCGCGCTCATCACGGTCGCACGAGGGTGATCAGCCAGTAGTCGTTCATGCACGACCCGCAGCCGGGCGAACGCCGGACGGGCCGGGCGGCCGATCGGCGCGACGGCCATCACCCCGGCCAGCCGCAGGTGGGGCGCGTCGGCCACCAGCTGGGCGATCCGCTCGACGGCGTCCGGCGGCGCGCCCCCGCGGGTCGGGCCGCCGGGCCCGACCGTCGGCTCACTGCCCGGGACGTCGAGCGAGACCTGGATGCAGACCGACGGGGTCCGGCCGGCGGCCGCCGCGCCGGCCTCCAGGCCGCTGACCAGGCTTTCCCGGTCGACGGAGTGGATCCAGTCGGCCCACGAGGCGACCGCCCGAGCCTTGTTGCGCTGCAGCCGTCCGATGAAATGCCAGGTCACCGGGTCGGCGATCGCGGTCGTCGGCCCGACCCCGGCCGACCGCCCGGTGGCCACGGCGACGGACTTCGGACGGCCTTCCTGATCGCGGTTCTCGCCGAACTGGTCGATGCCCAGGCGGGTCAGCGCGAGGACGTCGGCGGCCGGCCAGGTCTTGCTGACCGCGATGAGGGTGAGGGCGGCCGGATCCCGGCCCGCGGCCCGGGCGGCGGCGGCGATCCGCTCCCGCACGTCGGCCAGATTGTGGCGCAGTTCACCGGTGCGTTCGGCGGAGGTGGGCGCCGTGCCGACCGTCACGCGAGCCACGCCAGCCCGGCGAACCGGCCGGTCCCGCCGTCCCGGCGGTAGGAGAACAGCTCCTCGTCCTGGGCGGTGCACCGCCCATCGAGCACGATGCGGCCGACCCCGGCCGCCGTGAGCTGCTCGGCGAGTCCGGCCCGCAGGTCCAGGGCCGGGGTTCCGGACCGGCTGGTGGCCCAGGTGGCCGGGACCGCCGCCGCCACCTCGGCCCGCATGGCCGCCGGCACCTCGTAGCAGGCCCCGCACACAGCCGGGCCCAGGGTGACGGTGATGTCGGCCGGTCGGGCGCCGAGCCGTTCCATCGCCGCCAGGGTCGCGGGCCCGACCCCGGCCTGGGTGCCGCGCCGGCCCGCGTGCGCCACCGCGACCACGGTCGGCGCGGTGAACAGCACCGGAACGCAGTCGGCGACCAGGACGGCCAGGGCCAGGCCGGGCTGGTCGGTGACCAGCGCGTCCGCCTCGGGCGGCGGACCGGCGGACCGGACCACCGCCACCGTGTCCGCGTGCACCTGCCGCATGTACTGCACCGCGCTCGGGCGCGCCCCGCAACCCAGGGTCGCCACCAGCCGCCGCCGGTTGGTGGCGACGGCGGCCGGATCGTCGCCGACGTGATCGCCGAGGTTGAGGGTGGCGAACGGGGCGCGACTCACGCCGCCCCAGCGGTCGGTCAGGCGGATGGGCACGCCCTGTGCCTACTTGAGGAAGTCCGGTACGTCCAGCTCGTCATCGTCGACGGCCGGGCGCGGCCGGCGCGGCGGGTACGAGGGTCGGGGCGCGTCCCGGAAGCTGTCCCGCCGCGGGTCCGGAGCGTTCTCCTCCGGGGCCGGCCGGCGCTGCGGAGCGGGCGCGGCGGTCCGCCGCTCGGGCTCACCGGCCGCCGGCGCGGCGTAGCGGTCCGTCGCGGGAGCCGCCGCCATCGGGCGGGGCGCCTCGCGTTGTCCGTCGCGTTGTCCCTCCCGTTGTCCGTCGCGGGAGGTGTCCCGCTGCCCCTCGCGCGGCTGGTCCCGGCTGTCCCGGGACCCGTCCCGCGATCCGGCCCGCGGCAGCTGGGCGCCCGGCTGATTCGGGGCGGTCGCCGCCTTGGGCGCGGCCGGGGTGCTGGGCTCGAACGTCGGGCTCGGGTGATAGGTCGGGGCCGGCGCGCCGCCCGGACTGGAGGATCCGCGCGACCCGGCCGGCGCGGCCAGCGGCGGGAGGGCGCCCGGCGGGCGCTGCGCCGGGGTGGTCTCGGCCGGTGCCCCGGTGGACGGCCGACCGTCGGATCGCCGGGCCCCGGCCACGGTGCGGGCCCGGCGGTCCTGGACCGTGTCGAAGCCGGCGGCGATGACGGTGACCCGGACCTCGTCGCCGAGCGCGTCGTCGATCACCGCGCCGAAGATGATGTTCGCTTCGGGGTGGGCGGCGTCCGACACCAGCTCGGCGGCCGCGTTGATCTCGAACAGCCCCAGGTCGGAACCACCGGAGATGTTGAGCAGCACGCCCTGGGCGCCGTCCATGCTCGCTTCCAGCAGCGGGGAGGCGATCGCCTGTTCGGCGGCGACCACCGCCCGGTCGTCGCCGCGGGCCCGACCGATCCCCATCAGGGCGCTGCCGGCGTGCGACATGACCGTCTTGACGTCGGCGAAGTCCAGGTTGATCAACCCTGGAGTAGTAATGAGGTCGGTGATGCCCTGCACACCAGAGAGCAGCACCTGGTCGGCGCTGCGGAACGCGTCCAGGACGGAGATGTCCCGGTCGGTCATGGCCAGCAACCGGTCGTTCGGGATGACGATGAGGGTGTCGACCTCGTTGCGCAGCGCCTCGATGCCGACCTCGGCCTGGGTCGCGCGGCGCCGGCCCTCGAAGGTGAACGGGCGGGTGACGACGCCGATGGTCAGCGCGCCGAGGGTTCGCGCGACGTTCGCGACGACGGGCGCGCCACCGGTTCCGGTGCCGCCGCCCTCCCCCGCGGTGACGAACACCATGTCGGCGCCCTTGAGCACTTCTTCGATCTCTTCGCGGTGGTCTTCGGCGGCCTGGCGGCCCACCTCGGGGTCGGCGCCGGCGCCGAGCCCCCGGGTGAGTTCGCGACCGACATCGAGCTTCACGTCGGCGTCGCTCATCAGCAACGCCTGGGCGTCGGTGTTGATGGCGATGAACTCGACGCCCTTGAGCCCGACCTCGATCATGCGGTTGACCGCGTTGACACCGCCGCCGCCGATACCGACGACCTTGATCACCGCGAGATAGTTTTGAGGAGCGGCCATGCCGGTTCTGTCCTCCAGCGGCGTCGATGGGCGGACGGATGGGCGTCCGCCTCCCCGGTGCCGCGGAGAAGGCGGCACCGAAGGGCGGAACAGGGAAGCGGCCGGCGAGTCTCAACCTTCACCGTCAACTAGACGGTTAGAGTTATGTCAACTGCGGTGACCGTGAACCGGACAGTAGGCACGCACCGTACGAGGGTCAAGGAAGCCGTCGGCGCGGCGCGCGCGGCGGTTTGGCCGCGTCCGGTCGCCACCCGGTGACGGACTCTCCAACGGGGGGCCCGGTGCAATGATTACGCAGATGGCCGGGGCCGTCCCCGGGAGGTCGGGTCCGGGACCGATGGTGTTCACTGCGGGTTGTGGCCGGTTCGCACGATGGTGATGACATGCGGGTGACGATGTGGGCCGGCGTGACCGGGACGGACGCGTGACCAACGCCGACCGGCCCGGCCCGGTTGATCCGGCCGGACCGGTGATTCTGGGCTCTGACCTGGGCACCGACGACGAGATGGCCGCCGCCGCGGGAACCGAGATGCGGTCCGGACGCCACGTCCATCTGCTCGGCATCGGCGGCACCGGCATGTCGCCGCTGGCCCGGGTCTGCCTGGGTCGGGGCGACGAGGTGACCGGCTCGGACGCCCTCGACTCCCCGCGCATCGCGGCCCTGCAGGCCCTCGGAGCGCGGATCCGAATCGGGCCGTCGCGGGATGCCGATCGCGCCGACCTCGAGAAATGGCTGGTCGGAGCGGATCTGGTCGTCACCTCGAGCGCGTTGCCGGCCGACGACCCGGAGCTGGTCGCGGCGCGCGACCTGGGCATCCCGGTCCGCAAGCGGTCGCAGTGGCTGCCCGAGGTGACCGCCGGCCACGACCTGATCGCCGTGGCCGGGTCGCACGGCAAGTCGACCACCGCCTCGATGCTGACCCTGGTTCTGCGGGACGGCCGGCTCGACCCCACCGCCGTCATCGGCGCCGAGGTGGAGGCGCTGGGTGGCAACGCCGTGGTCGGCACCGGCCGGCACTTCGTCCTGGAGGCCGACGAGTACGACGGCGCCTTCGCGGGCCTCGACCCGTATCTGGCCATCATCACCAACGTCGAGTGGGAACACCCCGATCTGTTCCCGGACGAGGCCGCCGTGCGGGCGGCGTTCACCGCCTTCGCGGCCCGGATCCGACCCGACGGCTGCCTGGTGGTCTGCGTCGATGACCCGGGGGCGCGCGCGGTCGCGGCGACCCTGACCGGCCCCGGACCCCGGATCGTCACCTACGGCACCCGGGCGCTGCCGCCCGGGCGGCCCGGCGGCCGGGACTGGCGGGCCGCCGAGATCCGCGCGGACGGCAGCGGCGGATCCTTCGCGTCGGTGCTGCGCGGCGACGAGCCGGTCGGCACGCTGCGGCTCCGCCTGCCCGGCGCCCACAACGTGGCCAACGCGCTGGCGGTGGTCGCGGCGGCCGGCGAGCTGGGGGTACCGCTGGCGGTGGCGTTCCAGTCCCTGTCGGCGTTCGCGGGCGCGGCCCGCCGGTTCCAGGTGGTCGGCACCGCGGAGCCCGCGGCCGACGGCCGCCGCGGCCCGGTCGAGGTGGTCGACGACTACGCCCACCACCCGACGGAGATCGCCGCGACCCTCGCGGCGGCCCGCTCCCGGGCCGGCGACCGCGCCGTCTGGGCGGTCATCCAGCCCCACACGTTCAGCCGGCTGGCCGCCCTCATGGACGGCTTCGCGACCGCCTTCAGCCTGGCCGACCGGGTCTACGTCACCGACATCTACGCCGCGCGCGAGCACGACGACCTGGGCCTGCACGCCGCCGACCTGGCCGGGCGGATCGTGCGGCCCAAGGCGGTGTACACGCCCGACGCGGAGCTGCTCGACCGGCTGGTCAGCGATCTCGCCGACGGTGCCCCGGCCGGGGCACTGGTGCTGACCCTGGGCGCCGGCGACATCACCGAGGTCGGTCCCCGGCTGCTCGCCGCGCTCTGAGGGGCGGGCGGGCCCGGAGGCTGGCGAGTGGCGGAACACCCCGGCCCGGGCGCGGGCCCATGGCCTCATTCTGGCAGGGTCCACGAAGGCTATCGCGTGGCGGGACACTGACAGATGCCCGAAGGCGGCGAACCGTCGTCGTCGACGGACGTAGGGGCGTGCGGGCACGCTGACGAGCCGGACCTTTTCAGCGCCTGGCCCGGTCAGCGGGCCCCATCATTGCGTTGACGCTGCCGACATCGTCCCGCTGACGCTGACTCCAGCCGTGCTGCCCGGACCGGGCTCCCCGGGACCGCCGCCCAGGCCCGGAGCTCGGGTTGTCAGCGTCCGCAGACGTCAGGACGTGCGTTGGCACTGCCGTCCGGGGATGGGTTCTGGGCTGTCAGGGGCAGCGGGTGTCCGGGCCTACGTGGACACTGCCGGCCCCGGGCCCAGCCCGAGGCGGAGGCTCAGCCCGAGCGGGACGGGGCGGTCAGCGGCGCGCCGGGGCGGGACTCGGCCAGGGTCCGCAGCAGCTCCGGCCCGAGCAGGGTGACGTCGCCGACCCCGACGGTCAGCACCAGATCCCCCGGGCGGACCAGCCCGGCCACCCGGGTCGCCGCCGACGACCAGGACGGCTCGTAGACGACCGCCTCGGGCGGCAACGGCACGGCCGCGGCGACCAGGGCCCCGGTCACCCCGGGCAACGGGTCCTCACCGGCGCCGAACACGTCCATCACCACGACCGCGTCGGCCTGGCCGAGAGCCCGGCCCAGGTCGGTGGCGAACGCGGCGGTCCGGCTGTAGAGCTCGGGTTGGAAGGCGACCACGACCCGCCCACCGTCGGCCACGTCCCGGGCGGCCCGCAGCAGGGCGGCGATCTTCGTCGGGTGGTTGGCGTAGTCGTCGACGACCCGGACCCCGCCGACCTCGCCCTTCGACTCGAACCGGCGCCGCACGCCGGTGAACGAGGCGAGCCCCTCCCGCAGGCCGGACGCGGGCAGGCCGAGCTCGAGGCCGGCGGCCAGCGCGCCGGCCGCGTTGACCAGGTTGTGCCGGCCGGCCACCGGGACGGTCAGATCGCCCAGGCGCCGCCCCCGGGCCACGATCTCGCCGGTCGACGCGGCCCGGGACACCATCGGGAGATCGACCCGGACATCGGCGTCGGCTGACTCGCCGTAGGTCGTGACGGTCGGGCCGCCCGACCGGCCGCGGACCAGCGCCGCCAACCGGGCCGCGCCGGGGTCGTCGCTGCAGGCGACCAGCGTGCCGGCCGGGTCGATCCGGTCGGCGAACGCCTCGAAGGCGGCCGTCACCGCGGCGGCCGTGCCGTAGTGGTCGAGATGCTCGGGTTCGATGTTGGTGACCACCGCCACGAGCGGGGTCAGGTGCAGGAACGCTCCGTCGTTCTCGTCCGCCTCGACCACGAACACGTCGGCCGACCCCGGATGGGCGTTCGCGCCCGCCTCGTCGAGGTCGCCGCCGATCACGAAGGACGGGTCGAGCCCGCAGGCCTGCAGAGCGACGGTCGCCATGCAGGTCGTGGTGGTCTTGCCGTGGGTACCGGCCACGGCCAGGGTGCGGAACCCGTCGGTCAGGGCGGCCAGCGCCACGGCCCGGGGCACGACCCGCAGCCCTCGGCGGCGGCCCTCCACGACCTCGGGATTGCCGTCCGGGATGGCCCGGGAAAAGATCAGCGTCCGGGCGGCACCGAGGTGGGCGGGGTCGTGCCCGACCGACACCCGGGCGCCGAGGGCCCGCAGGGCGGCCAGGCGCCGGGAGTCGCGGGCGTCGCTGCCGGACACCTGGGCGCCCCGGCGCAACAGCAACCGCGCGAGGCCGCTCATCCCGGCCCCGCCGATGCCGACGAGGTGGACGACGCGGAACTCGTCCGCGAGCGGTACGGGTCTCACGTCGGTCATCCTGCCGCATCCCGCCCGTGATCGGTGCAACTCACCGCGCGGCGTGGCGCGGCGGTGACCGACGGCGAATCTGGGCCGCCTCGACGATCAGGTCGACGATGCGGTCGGCGGCGTCCGGCCGGGCGGAGCCGACCGCCGCCTTCGACATGGCCGCCAGCCGCCCCGGGTCACCCAGGACGGTGAGCAGTTCGGATTCGACCCACCCGGGGGTGAGCCGGGAGTCCTCGACGAGCAGCCCGCCCCCGGCCGCGACCGTGGGCAGCGCGTTGCGGCGCTGTTCGCCGTTGCCGTGGGGCAGCGGGACGTACCCGGCCGGCAGGCCCACAGCGGCCAGCTCAGCGCAGGTCAGCGCGCCGGACCGGCACAGCGCCAGATCGGCCGCCGCGTACGCCGACGGCATGTCGTCCAGATAGGGCCGCACCACGTAGGGCGCGCCCAGCCCGGCCGGCAGCCCGGCCGTCACCTCGCCCGCGTTGCGGGCCCCGGCCGCGTGCAGCACCTGGACGCCGGCGCCGGTCACGGTTCCCGCCGCGGCCACCATCACCTCGTTGATCCGCCGGGCGCCCTGGGAGCCGCCGAACACCAGCAGGGTGCGCCGGTCGGGATCGAGCCCGTAGGCCACCCGGGCGGCCCGGGCGGCCGCCGGCGACCGGTCCAGGGTGAGGATGGCGGGCCTCAGCGGGATTCCGGTGAGCCGGGCGCCCGGCAGGGGGGTGTCCGGATAGGAGACCGCGACGAACGACGTGAGGCGCGCCCCCAGCCGGTTCGCGACCCCTGGCACCGGGTTCGCCTCGTGGACCACGACCGGCACCCCCCGGCGGCGGGCGGCCAGATAGGCCGGCACCGAGACGTAACCGCCGAAACCGACCACCACGTCGGCGCAGGTCTGTTCGATCGCCTGCCCGGCGGCCCGGACCGCACCGGCCAGCCGTCCGGGCACCGTGAGCAGCGACGGGGTGGGCCGGCGGGGCAGCGGGACCCGGGGCACGGTCATCAGCGGGTAGCCGCGGGCCGGCACGAGCCGGGCCTCCAGCCCGGTCGCGGTGCCGAGCAGGGTCACCTCCACCCGGGGGTGGGTGGCCCGCAGGGCATCCGCGACGGCCAACGCGGGCTCGACATGGCCGGCGGTTCCCCCGCCGGCGAGAAGCACACTCTTGAGCACCGGCATGACGATCGCACACCGCCGACCGACCGCCGGCCCGGGGCCGGCTGATCGTCGCTGGTCCGCAGCCAAGCGTCAGCCTCGACGCACCCCGGAGCCGCCGCTGACCCGACCACTTCGCCAGTCCCCCACCTCAGACGACGCGCCGGCGGACCAGGACCCCGAAGGTCACGGCCGAGGGCAGGAGCGGCAGCCAGGTGGTCAGCAGCCGGTACCCGACGACCGCGGTGACGGCCGACCCGAGCCCGACGTTGTAGGCGGTCAGCGCGAGCCCGAGGCTCAGATCCAGGGCCCCCAGGCCGCCGGGCGACGGGATCAGCGCCGCGGCCGTCGTGGCGACGAAGTACGCGGTGAGCACGTGCAGGGTGGAGATGTTCAGGTCGAGCGCCCTGACGATGCCGTCGAGGGTCAACGCGTGCAGCACCGGCACCGCCGCCGAGCCGCCCCACAGCAGCACGGCCCGCTTCGGCGCGACCAGTACCAGGCGCAGCTCCGCCCACCGTTCGGCGACCACCGTCACCGCCCGCCGCCGCCACCGCGGGACCGCCACGGCCACGACCGCCAGGGCCAGGGCCAGCGCCCCGGCAACGATGCCGACCAGGGTCAGCGAGACGTGCGGGATCGGGAGGTCCTTGTGGCCGATCAGCACCAGGGCGGCGAGCAGCAGCAGATGGATCAGCGCCCCGACCGTGGTGTTGAGCGTCACCGCGCCCAGGGCCTGGGCCCCGCTCATCCCCCGCCGCCGCAGGAACCGCAGGTTGACCGCGCCGACCCCGATACCGGCCGGCAGGATGTGGTTGGCCAGCGCGCCCGCCACCTGGACGGCCAGCAGCTGGCCGACCGGCAGCCGGGCCAGTACGGCGCCCTGCTGGCAGGCCGCGCCGGCCACGAAGGTCGCCGAAGCGGCCACCATCGCCGCGAACAGCCACCCGTGGTCGGCGTGCGCGATCGCGTCGAGGCCCGTGTGGACGATCCGCCACCGCCAGATCACCCAACCGACCACGGCGGCCGGCGGGATCCAGGCCAGCATGAGCTGGATGCGCCGCCGCCGACGAGGGGGGCGCGCCGGGTCCGACCCGGCCGCGCCGTCGTCCGCGCCGCCCGGACCGGACCCGGCGGCCCCCGGAGCTCCGTCCCCGGCCGCCGTGATGAGGGCCGCGGACGTGGTCAGGGCGGCCGCCGCGGTGCCGGCAGCGGTCAGCGGAGCCCGTCCCGGCGCCGCACCGGCGGTGACGTCACCAGCCGTCACGTCGCTGGCCGACGGGGCACCGACCGGCGCCGCGACGACGGGCCGGGCTTCGGGATCGAGGGGCGGCGTCGGGCTCGGGATCCCGGGCGCCGGGTTGACGGACCGGCCGGCCCGACCGACGCCGTTCACGGGCCACCAGCCGAACCGGACCCGACCGGACCGGCCGTCCGGGACCCGGCGTCGGGCCGCGCACCGTCCGCCACGGCCTGGTCCGATGCCGCC
>JAMFSN010000325.1 GCA_026225295.1 Frankia alni | reverse complement strand
TCCCAGGGCGGCACCGCCGGGTAGATGTCGATCTCGGCCTGGACCGCCACCTTCTCGCCCGGTCCGACGCCCGGGAGCCAGCCCGCGGCCTGCTCCTGGACCATGGTGGCGGTGGCAGTGCCGTCCAGGGTCACCCGCAGGTGCCGGTAGGGCTCGATCACCTCGAACTTGAGCGGCCCGCCGCCGAGGACCCGGGGGCGCCCCTGCGCGTCGAACGGCGAGTGCGCCGCCACCGGGCCGTAGAGGTTGTAGACCCGGCCGTCCTCGAAGGCGAGGTTGACCTGGATGTCCGGGGTTTCCCAGTTGGCGGACACCGACTCGACGCCGAGTCGGGGGATGCCGAACGTGCCGCTGTCGTCCCAGATCCACGCGTTCATCGACTCGCGCATCTCCGGGTCGTCCTGCGCCTCGGCGAACGCGTTCTCCCAGTCGGCGGCGAGGCCGCCGGTCACGTCAATAGCCATTGCGTCTTCCTTACTCTCGGTTTCCTTGAGCAGTCCACTCGGCGGCCCGGGCGACGTAGCCGGCGAACAGCGGCCGTACCTTGTCCACGTCGATGCCGTACGCGACTGGGTCCGGCAGCGCGTTCTGCTCCCGGCCCTCGGCGTTCTCGTGCCACCAGCGGCTCATGCCCGCCTCGAACTGCGGGCTGACCGGCTCGCCAAGCCAGTCGTACAGGCGGCGGACCTCCTCCAGCGGGGCGCGCTGGACCGTGCGGAAGTCCATGTCGAAGAAGCGGTCGTCGTGCCCGGCCTCGCGGAACGCCATGGCCCGCCGCATCCCGAGCGACCACTGGCCCACGTTCAGCGGCCCCAGGGAGGCCAGGTCCACCTCGTCGGTGAACATCTGGCGCATCTCCGCGTACAGGCTGGCTACCGAGGCCATGACCTCGGTCGGGTCGCGGTGCGTCATCACGTACCGGGCGTCGGGGAACGCGCGGTCGAGGTGATCGAGGAACAGCAGGTGAGTCGGGCACTTCAGCCGCCACGGCCGGGGCGGATCGCCCCACTGCAGCAGCTTCAGCACCCGGCGCTCGTAGGCGTACGTCGGGGTGAGGTCGGCGTCGACCAGCCAGGCCGAGTAGGACGGGATGTGTGCGAACGCCTGGAAGTACTGCGACTTGAAGTCCAGCCCCATCAAGTCCTGGCATTCCTCAGGTCCGTCCGCCGCGGACGGCAACAGCGCGGCCATCCGGGGCGCGAGCTCCTGTTGCACCCGCAGCCGGGCTTCCATGCGCTCAAGGCGCGGGTCGCGGCCGGTCACCGTCGAGGGCGGCGGGCACGGGTCGCCTGCCTCCCACATCCGCAGGTAGCGCGTATCGGGATCCTCGGCTAGCAGGAACGACAGGGCCGAGGACCCGGTGCGCGGGAGGCCGAGGGTGATGAGCGGGCGCTCGATTGGCACCTCGCTGGTCTCCGGGTGCCGCCGGTACCAGTCCTCGACCTGCAGCCGGTGGCTCAGCAGACCGATGATCAGCTCGCGCAGCGTGTGCTCGCCCGCGGTGTTGAGGCGGGCCTCGGTCCGCAAGGCGCGGACCAGGACGTCCAGACCCTCCCGGAACGTGTCTTCCCCGAAGTCTTCCAGGCCGGTCGCGGTGCGCGCCGCCATAAGCAGGCCGTTGACGTTCTCCATGGCCATCCTCCGTGACATCGGTG
>JAMFSN010000324.1 GCA_026225295.1 Frankia alni | reverse complement strand
GTCATCCCCAAGGCGCTGCGTGATGCTCTGGGGCTCACGGCCGGCCAGCCGCTGGAGATCGCGGAGCGAGACGGTCGGCTTGAGATCGTTCCTGCCCCGACGCCTATGACACTGGTGGACGAGGGCGATGGGGTGGTCGCCGTTGCCGAGACCGACATGCCGGTCCTGACCGCCGACCAAGTACGCGCGACGCTGGAGCGCATTCGGCGATGAAGGCCGTCGACTCGAGTGTGGTCGTCGCCTGCTTCGCCAGTTGGCACGAGCACCATGCCGTAGCGCGCAAGGCCTTGGCAGGCCGGCCGCGCCTGGTCGCGCACGCGGCGATCGAGTCCTACTCCGTCCTGACCCGTCTCCCGCCCCCGCACCGGGCGCAGCCATCGGTCGTCCATACGTTCATCACCGAGCGGTTCACAGACCCGTTCCTCACTCTGTCCGAGCCGGGCTACCAGGAACTCCTGGCCACGGTGGCGGTCAACCAGATCCACGGCGGACCGGTCTACGATGCCCTGATCGCCTTTACCGCAGCGGAACACAATGCAACCCTGATGAGCCTGGACCAGCGGGCCGCGGCAACCTACGAAACCATCGGGGCCACCGTCGAGCAGCTGGCTCCTTGACGGGCCGATCAGACGGATCTGAGCCGCTGACACTGGTCGGCGCGCCGGACGCCGTCCGGGAAGCCTGCTGGGAACTCGGAGCTACGCTGGCGGCCAGCCTTATGCCAGAGTCATGAAGTCACGAGGCCAGGAGACCGTCGGCTCAGCGGCGAGCGCGACGGTCTCGTGACGCGAAGCCTGCGGGGAACTCGGCGCCACGATCGCCGCCAGCCTGATGCCGGACTTCCGAACGGTCAGGTGTCGATCGCGGTGGCGCGGGCGATCTTCTCCCATCCTGCGATTTCCGCGCGGACACCGTCGACGTGGCTGATGATCGCGTCGACCGCGTCGTCGCCGAGGGGAAGGCGCAGGGGAGCCCGTCCCGAGTCCAGCGCGGTGAGGATCGCCGCCGCGGCCTTCGCCGGATCGCCGGGTTGGGCACCGTTGCCAGTCTCGATCATCCGTCGGGTAGGGCCAACGGTGTCGGAGTAGTCGGCCATCTCGACGCTCGCGGAGATGCCGCCGAACAGCCCGGTCCGGAACGCGCCTGGCTCAACTACCAGAACCTTGATCCCCAGCGGGGCGACTTCGGCCGCGAGCGCCTCGGACAGGCCCTCCAGCGCGAACTTGGTGGCGCTGTATGCGGAGAATCCGGCGAACGACATCTGCCCGCCCATGCTGCTCATCTGCACGATCGCGCCGGACTTCGCGGCGCGCATGCTCGGCAGAACGGCTCGGATCAGAGCGGCTGGGCCGAACACGTGGACATCGAACAGGGACCGAAGTTCGGTGTCGGTGGTCTCCTCGAACGCGCCGACATGGCTACGGCCGGCATTGTTGACCAGCACGTCGATCCGGCCATGTCTGCTCACCGCATCCCGGATTGCCGCGTCTATAGCGGTGGTGTCGGTGACGTCGAGGTGGACCGCCTCGACCTGGGTCGGGTGCGCGGCGACGAGGTCGTCCAGCGCCGTGAGCCGGCGGGCTGTCGCAACGACGACGTCGCCGGCGGCGACCGCCGCCTCGGTTATCGCCCGGCCGAAGCCGCTGTTCGCGCCGGTCACCAACCAAACTCGACTCATCAGCGTCTCTCCCGTCAGCGGCAATGCCACCTCAACACTGCCATCGCGTCCGGCGCTGGTCCAAGACCTCCGGTGATGGCGATGTCGTGATGGGGCTGGCGGAAAGGGTGGACCGTGCCGACTGGGCAGATTGATCCCGGTGAGCAAGGCTCGCTGGATTCTTCCTGCGGGGTGCTACTGCCAGGATGCGGCGTGCGGGGCGATCACGAGGACCACCCGTCGGGCCGCGTCCGGAAGCTCGTCGTACGCCAGGTCGTAGCGCTTGGCCAGCACGTCGAAGAACTCGCCGTGGGGGTCCGGCTCGATCGCCTCGACCTCGCCGCGGACCTCGAGGTACCGGTAGGGCCGGTCGGGGTCGTGAATGGACAGCGCGATCCGGGGATCGGCCACCGCGTTGCGCCCCTTGTGCCGGTCGCTGGTGGTGGTGAGCCGCAGCCGCCGGCCGTCCCACGCATACCAGACCGGATTCGACTGGAGCCGACCGTCGGGACGCAGCTGGGCGAGGTGGGCGAACAACGGACGTTCGAGCAGGTCCAGGTGACTTTCAGGAATCGGCACGGCTTCTCGTTTCCGGTGGCGAGGTGCTCGGTCGCGCGGTGGAGCGGACCGTGCCGCCCCGCGGTGTCAGGTCCGCGGCGCGGAGTGGGCCAGCTGGGCCGGGGACCCGTTGGGGGCGGCGGCGAACAGCACCTGGTCGACGTGCTGGGTGTCGGCGGTGAAGCTGTCCCGGACCACGGCAGCCTCCTCAGATGACGATCGGCGCTGAGACGACGAAATCAGGTCGGCCGGCGTCGGGTCCAACAGCTCCCGGGCGGGCTCGACAACCGCCGGTTGTCAAACGAAACTGGACGGGTGGATCTTGACCTGGCCCAGCTGCGGGCGTTCGTCGCGACCGCTGAGGAACTGCATTTCGGTCGGGCGGCGCAGCGGTTGTTCCTGACCCAGCAGGCGCTCTCGAAGCGGATCGCCCGCCTCGAGAAGGAGCTGGGCGTCGAGCTGTTCAGCCGTCGCCACCGCGCGGTCGAACTGACCGCGGCCGGCCGCCGGCTCCTCGAACCGGCCCGCCGGACCCTCCTGGCCGGCGACAACGCCGTGGCGGCCGTTCGCGATCAGGACCGGCCGCTGCGGATCGACCTCTGGGGCCACCTGTACGCCCCGCTGCGCACCGTCCACCAGGTGATGGAGGAGTTTCCCGACCTCGAGGTCGAGCTCGGTTGGAGCCGTGACCTGCCGGCCGGGATCAGCGCGCTGTCGCGCGGCGAGATCGACGCCGGCTTCGGGCGCGTCCACCCGCTCGGGGACCGGCTGGCCGGGATCGCCCACCGGCTGGTCCGGCTCGAACCGCTCGACGTCGTCCTGAGCGCGCACCACCCGTTGGCCGGCGCGCGGAAGCTGCGGCCCGCTGACCTGCGGGAAAGCCGGTTGTGGTTCCCTGCCGCGCTCGGGCGGTTGGATTTCCTCCGGCGCTTCGCGGACCACTTCGCGATTCCCGCGACCTCGGACGGCGCGAACCTTGGACTCGATCCCTTCCTGGGTCGCATCCGGAACGACCCGGAGTGCTGTTCGCTGTATCCGGCGGCCGCCGGACTGCCCGTCGCAGCCGGCGTTCGGCGGGTGCCGCTCGTCGACCCGACCCCGCTGTACGCCTGGTCCCTGATGTGGCGGGTGGGTGACGAACGCGGGCCGCTGGCCGCGCTGCTGCGGGACTTCGCCGCGGTAGCCGCCCGACACCGGTGGCTCGACCACGACCCGGCCCGGGCCTGGCTGCCCGACGCCGACCGCGCCGAACTCCGACGACTCGAGGAGACGTAGCCGTTCGGCGTCGTCCGACGATGCACACCCAGGGCCTACAGATGTACATGGACCATCGGCGGTCAGCCCAGGTCGGGGGAGCGGCGCAGGAGGGTGGCGCGGGCCGCGGAGTCACCGGGCCCGGCGCGGTCGGCGAGCGCGTCCGCGATCCGGCCCCGGTGGGCGGCGTCGACGTTGCCGCCGTACTTGAGCTTGGTGACGACCCGACCGACCGTGATCCGCAGACCGAGGATGCCGGCCAGCCGCCGTCCGTGCTCGGCCGGGTCGACCAGCGCGCCGACGTCGGTTTCGAGCGCCGCGAGCTGCCGCCGCAGGATCGCCGCCCGCCCGGCGTCGTCGTCGACGACCTCGGCGGTCCCGATCAACTGGACGGCGGCGTAGTACGTGGTCGGGATGCCCCAGGCCGGATCCTCGACCCCGACCGCTTTCCAGGCGCCGGGGATGTAGGCCCAGTCGCCGGCCACCGCCAGCAGAACCGTGGAGTTCTCCGCGATGGCCGCCCAGATCGGGTTCGGGCGGGCCAGGTGCAACAGAACCGTCGCCGCCGGGCCCGGAGCGTCACCGAGCGGCTGATCGGGATCGGGGTCCGGCCGGTCGATGAGGAACTGGGTGGGCACGACGACCGGCACCGGGCGGTCGCGGCCGGCGGCGATCAGGTGCCCGAAGCCGTGGGCCGCGGCCAGCGCGAGTCCGTCGTCGGTACTGCCTTCGTCCCACGGGTGGATCAGCACCGTCCCAGCGTGACACACCGACCGGCCCCGTCGGCCCCGTCGCGGGGCGGCCGCCGCCCGAGGGGATCCCGGGGCCCGGGGAGAATGGCGGCATGGTGCAGACGAGCGGTGCGGGAGTCTCCGGTGGAACCGGACGGCCGGGGGAGAGCGGCGGGCGGCCGGTCGCGGTGGTGACGGGCGGGAGCGCCGGGATCGGCGCCGCCACCACCCGGCGGCTCATCGCCGCCGGGTTCGACGCGGTGATCGGGGCCCGGCGCGTCGATCGTCTCGACGAACTGGCCAGCGAACTCAAGCCGCACGTGGCGCCGCTGCCGCTCGACGTCACCGACCCGGCCTCGATCGCGGCGTTCGCCGGCGCCGTCGAGCGGGCCGAGGTGGTCGTGTGCAACGCGGGCGGGGCGCTGGGCCTGGACTCGGTCCTCGACGGTGACGACGAGCAGTGGCGCCAGATGTGGGAGGCCAACGTGCTGGGGGTGGCCCGCACCGTACGCGCGTTCCACCGGCACCTGGTCGCGTCGGGCAACGGGCGGGTGGTCGTCGTGACCAGCGTCGCCGGCCATCAGACCTACCCGAACGGCGGCGGCTACACGTCGGCCAAGCACGCGGCGGCCGCGGTCGTCGACACGTTGCGGCTCGAGCTGCTGGGCGAGCCGGTCCGGGTCATCGAGATCGCGCCGGGCCTGGTCGACACGGAGTTCGCGACCGTCCGGTTCGGCGGCGACGCCGAGCGCGCGGCCGGCACCTACCAGGGGCTGACGCCGTTGGCGGCCGACGACGTGGCCGACGCGATCACCTGGGCGGTCACCCGCCCACCGCACGTCACGGTGGCCCGGCTCGACCTGTTCCCGCGCGACCAGGCCAGCGCCCGCGACACCCACCGCCGCTAGTCGGTCGGCGGCGCCGGTTCCGGGCGGGCGGCTGAGGACCAGCCGACCGCCCGGGGCGATCTAGTGCCAGAACCAGCCCGGCGCCGAATCCTTGAACGCGTCGTGGGTCAGTTGCGTCTGGTTCGAGCCGTCGGCGTTCATCGTGAAGATCTGCCGGGTGCCGGTCCGCTCGCTGCTGAACGCGATCTGCTTGCCGTCCGGGGAGAACACCGGGTCCTGGTCGACGGCCGGGTCGGTGGTCAGGCGGGCCCGCTCGTCGCCGTCCTTGCGCACGATGTCAATGTCCCGGTTGAGCTTCCCGGTGGCCGGATCGGTCGCCTCCTTGGTGAAGACGATGAAGTTGCCGTCCGGCGACCAGGACGGGTCCGCGTTCTGCCCGGCGAACAGCTCGCTGAACGTGCCCGTTCCATCGGCGGGGGTCGTGAACAACCGGCCGCCGTTGCCGTTCGGGTCGCCCGGGTTCTTGGCCCAGAACGCCACCACCTTGCCGTCCGGCGAGAACGCCGGGTCGGCGGCGGCCCGGTTCCCCGGGATGACCAGCTTCTTGACCGAGCCGTCGGCGATCGTCACCACGTAGAGACCCAGCGCCTTCTGGGCGGTGGTCGCGAAGACCGCGAGCTTCGTCCCGTCCGGGGAGAAGGACGGCCGGGCGTCCGAGGCCAGCTTCAACGAGGCGATCTGGCCGCTCGCGAACATCGGAATGCGGCTGCCGGTGCCGTCGGCCGCCTTGGCCACCAGCTTGCCGCTCGACGGTACGTAGTACACCATCGTCCGGCGGTCCGGCGAGAAGATCGGCAGCAGGTTCTGGCCCTGGTCGAGCCCGGAAATGATCTGCTTGGTGCCCGACCCGGTCTTGTCGACGGTGACGACGTTGCTCTGGGTGGGCTCCTGCGAGCCGTAGACGAGAGTGTCGTCGCTGACCGGCGCGGCGGACTTCGGCAGCGTGAAGGAGCCCGCCGCCGGGGAGGCGGCGCTGGAGGCGGCGGCGCCCAGGTTTCGTTGACTGTCCTTCTTGGAGTCCTTGAACACGCCCGCCGCCGAGGCGATGACCACGCCCAGCACGATCGCCACCGCGATCGCGATGACGACGATCAGCACCACGGTCCGCGGGTTGCGCTCGTCCTGCTCGGAGTAGCGCCGTTCGTGGCGGTCCGCGCGAGCGACCGGCGGACCGGAATGGTCGCTGGCCCGCCGCCCCTTGGCCCGGGCGCGCCGGGCCGGCCCGGCGGCGGCCGGTTGCGGGTTCGTGGCGCCGTGCCCGGCCGGACCGGCCGGGCCGTGGTCCTGGGCGCCGAGCTCGGTCAGGGCGTCGTCGGTGGGAATCGGATTGGTGCTTCCGCTGGCCGGTCGGGTGCCGGCCGGCCGGGTCGCGGCGGTCGGGCCCGCTCCACCGCCGGCCGACGTACTGCCCGACGCGCTGCCCCGCGGCGGCGTCTCGGGCAGCTTCCACCCGGACAGCACCTGGGTGACGGCCGGAGCGGCCTGCTCGAGCTCGGTGGCCGCCGTCGAGGCCGTGGCCGGCTGGCCGAGCAGGGCGAGCAGGAGTTCCTGGGAGCTGGGCCGGTCGGCCGGGTCCTTGGCCAGGGCCGCGACGACCGTCGTGCGCAGCGGCTCGGGGATGCCCTCGAGGTCGGGCTGGTCGTGAACCGCCCGGTACATCAAGGTGGTGACGGTGCCGGTGCCGAACGCCTGCCGACCGGTGGCCGCGAACGCGACCACGCCGCCCCACGCGAAGACGTCGACCTTGGGCGTCACCGCATAGCCCTGGATCTGCTCGGGGGCCATGAAGGCCGGGGTCCCCAACTGCTGCAGATCCGACGTCAGGTGGGTGGTCGAGTCCTCGGCCCGGGCGATCCCGAAGTCGATCACCCGGGGTCCGAAAGCCGACAGCACGACGTTCGACGGTTTGAGGTCGCGGTGGATGATCCCCGCGCCGTGAATGGCGGTGAGGGCCGACGCGACGCCGACCGCGAGCCGCTCCAGGTTGCCCGGCTCCAGCGGTCCCTTGCCCGTGACCGTCGCGGCCAGGGTGCTGCCTTCGATGAATTCCGTGACCAGATAGGGGGAATCGGCATCCGGGTCGGCGTCGAGAACCTCGGCGGTGCAGAATCGCGCCACCCGGCGGGCATTGTCGGCTTCCCGACGGAAACGGATCCGGAACTCCGGATCGTCGGCCACATCGGCCCGGATCACCTTGAGGGCCACCAGTCGCCCACCCGTGCCCCGCCCGAGATAGACGGTGCCCATCCCACCCTGGCCGAGGCGGCCCAGCAGTTGGTACCGGCCCAACCGGGTCGGATCACCCGGTCGGAGCGGCGCGGCCGGATCTCCCGAGGTCGGGCTGCCGGACGCGGGACTGGCTGGTCCTGGCGTCGTCACGTTGTGTACCCCCTGCGGTGGCCGACGGCATGTCGCGCCCCCCGCGTATGTTGTCACCCCGAACAGGCCGCGACGACATGAGCGCCCACCGCCCGTGGATCAGATGTCCAGGTTATACATCTGCTCCTTCCTGCTGTGGTCGGCGGGCGGCATGCGATGATCCCAGCTTGAGGGGTGAGACCTGAAGAAGGTCCCGCAAAATGTGTACGTCGGGGTGGGGAGCGCGCACGGTGGGCGAGTGGCAGGACGGCGAAGAGAACGCCACGCGGCGGCTTCCTCCGCGCCGCCCGGACGGGGGGTCGGGGAGTCGGCCCGACGGCGCGCCCGGTGGCGGGAACGCCGGCCGGAGCGGCGGCGGCAACGGCGGGAGCGGCAACGGCGGGGGTGACAGCGGGGGCAGCGGCGGTGGCGAGGCCGGTCGCCCGGGTGGCAACCGACCCAGCCGCCCGCGGATCCGGGATCCCTGGCGCGAAGGGCCCGACGCCCCGCCGGCCGAGTCGGCCGGTTCCGGCGATCAGTCGACCGAGGTGTTCCGGCCCCGCGGTCGGGAGGCGCCGACCGAGGCGTTCCGCCCGGCCCGCGACGAACCGCCCCGATCCGGGCGGCCGCCCGCCGCTGACGCGGCGTCCCGAGGGGCGCCGACCGAGGTGTTCCGCCCGGTCCGCGACGCCGCTCCGGTCTCCGGGGCCGCCGCGACCGAGACGTTCCGCAAGCCGACCGGTCGGGACGCCGCCGGCCGGGACGACGCCCGTCGGGGCGAGCCGGGGCCCGGTGGCCCGGGCGGTCCCGCGCCGCACGGCGCCGGCGGCCACGCTCACGAGGCCGGCGGCCCGTCCCACCGCCGGCGCAACGGACTGATCATCGGCGTGGTGGCCCTGTTGGTCGTGCTGGCCATCGGTGACCGGGTGGCGGCCCGGGTCGCCGCCAGCCAGATCGTCAAGCAGATCCAGACGAGTCAGCAGCTGCCGACCAAGCCCAAGGCGACCGTGGGCGGGATTCCGTTCCTCACCCAGGTGCTGTTCGGCAAGTACGACGACCTGGGCATCACGATCAAGCGGATCAGCACCCCGGGCCCGTGCGTCAACCAGATCAATGCCCACCTCAAGGGCGTGCACGTGCCGCTGAGCAAGGGTATCTCGGGCAAGATCAGCAAGGTCCCGATCGACCACATCAGCGGAACCGCCCAGATCACCTACACCGATCTGAACAAATACCTGGCCGGTCAGCCGGGCGGGATCCAGTTCGCGCCGAGCTCCAAGGGGTCCGCGAACGTGACCGCGGCGGTCAACACCCCGATCGGCAGCCAGCGGGGGGGCGCGACCGTGAAGCTGGGCGTCTCCGACCAGAAGCTCAACATCACGATCGTGTCGGTGTCGGCGCTCGGCATCAACCTGCCGCTACCGTCGATCACCGTTCCGGTTCCGGTGCCGCTGTCGGGGCTGCCGTTCAACCTGCGGCTCACCAAGGCGGACACCGGGGCGACGGGTGTCGATCTCGGCGTCGCGGCCGACCACGTCACGATCAACACGCCGTCCAGTGGCTCGTCCGGCTCGTCCCAGGGACAGCCTATTAAGGCGTGCTGATGAGATCTGACAGGATTGCGCCCGGCGTCGATTTCTGTCAGACGTGCTACCTACCGCAGGTCCTGGCCTGCGAATGATCTATTGTGACGCCTGTGCTGGAATGGCCCGACTTGTGTCACGGGTCGGGACCACCGAGGGAGAAACGTGTGGAGACGGCCACTCTGAAAGTCGTAACCGGCAACAACGTGGAGACGACCGTTCCCGCGGGACGAACCTTCGTGATCGGGCGGGCGCGGACCGCCGACATCGTCATCACGGACACGCGGGTGTCGCGCCGTCATCTTGTCGTTGAGGCGATCGGTGACGAGTGGTCGGTCCGTGACGTCAGCGCCAACGGCACGTGGTGCAACGGCCGGCGGATCGAGACCCACCTGCTGAACGGTGAGGCCCGGTTCCGTCTCGGGGCCGCCGACGGCCCGGAAGTGCTGCTGGCCGCGGCGCTGCCGGCCGCTCCGCCGGTGCGGGACTACGACCCGTCCCACGAGATGCCGACGATGCTCGGCGGTGGCCCACGGCCGGGCGCCGGGGCGCGGCGGGGGGCCGAGCCGCTGGCCCGCGGCCGGGGCGATCTGCCCTCGGCGGGGGCGGTCAACCGGTCGGGGGCCCGGACCGACGCTCCGCCGGAAACCGGTGACGGTCACATCAAGGCCAACCGCAGCGCGGTGCACCAGGTCTACGCAGGTACGACCACCATCGGTCGCGGCCTGGACAACACCATCGTGCTGGCCGACCTGCTCGCCTCCCGCCACCACGCCCAGCTCAACGTCACCCGCGACACGATCGAGATCATCGACCTGGACTCGGCCAACGGGACGTTCGTCAACGGCCAGCGGGTCGATCACGCGGTGCTGGCCCAGCGCGACATCATCGCCGTCGGGCACCACCTGTTCCTGCTCGAAGGCAGCACCCTGGTCGAGTCGACCGACGCGGGCGACGTCAGCTTCGAGGCCCTGGGTCTGAACGTCTGGGCCGGCAAGAAGCAGATCATGCACGACGTCAGCTTCCGGCTGCCGGAACGCTCGCTGCTGGCCGTGGTCGGACCGTCCGGGGCCGGCAAGTCGACGTTGCTCAACGCGATCACCGGTTTCCGGCCGGCCGACTCCGGCACGGTGCGCTACGCCGGTCGGGACATGTACTCCGACTACGACGAGCTGCGGCGCCGGATCGGTTACGTGCCCCAGGAAGACCTGCTGCACTCGGCCCTGAGCGTCCGCAAGGCGTTGGAGTTCGCCGCCGAGCTGCGGTTCCCGCCCGACGTGACCAAGGACGAACGCCGGGTCCGGGTCGACGAGGTGTTGCTTGAGCTGGGCCTGGCCAAGCACGCCGACACCCCGGTCAGCCGGCTGTCGGGTGGTCAGCGCAAGCGGACCTCCGTCGCCCTGGAGTTGCTGACCAAGCCGTCCCTGCTCTACCTGGACGAGCCGACCTCCGGCCTCGACCCGGGCATGGACAAGTCGGTCATGCAGACGCTGCGCAACCTGGCCGACGACGGCCGGACCGTCGTTGTCGTGACCCACAGCGTCACCCAGCTCGACCTGTGCGACTTCGTCCTGGTGCTCGCGCCGGGCGGCTATGTCGCCTACTTCGGCCCGCCCCGGGGAGCGCTGGCCTTCTTCCAGAAGAAGGACTTCCCGGACGTCTTCATCCACCTGGAGGCGACCCCGGGCGAGGAGTCCGCCGAGGTCTTCCGCTCGTCCGACCTGTTCGTGCCGAGCTCGGTGGGAGCGCCGTCGGCCCGGCAGGCGCCCGAGGAACTACCGAGCCTGCGACAACAGTCGGTTCTCTCGCAGCTGTCGACGCTGTCGCGGCGATATCTGGCCGTGGTGGTGTCCGACCGGTCCTATCTGCGGTTGATCATTTTGTTCCCGTTCCTGCTGGGTCTCATTCCCCGGCTGGCCGGCGGGTCCAACGGGTTCAAGCTGATTCCGAACGACGTGAACCGGGACGCGTCGACGACGTTGATCATCCTGACCTTGTGCGCCTGCTTCATGGGTATGGCGAACTCGGTCCGGGAAATCGTCAAGGAAAAACCGATCTATCGCCGGGAACGCGGGATCGGTCTGTCCCGGACCGCGTATCTGGGTTCCAAGGTGATCGTTCTTACGCTCATCACCACCCTGCAGTGCATCGTCTTCACCTTCATCGGCGTCGTCGGCCACGTGTCCATCGGCCCCAAGTTGGCGATGCTCACCCTGGCCGTGATCGTGGTGGCCATGGCGTCGGCGATGCTCGGGCTGGTCGTCTCGGCCCTGGTCGACAACGCCGACAAGACAATGCCGCTGCTGGTGCTCATCACCATGACCCAGCTGGTGTTCTGCGGTGGCCTGGTGCCGACGGCCGGCCAGGTCGGGCTCGAGCAGGCCAGCTGGCTCACGCCGGCCCGGTGGGGGTACGCCGCGCTGGCCTCGACGGTCAACCTCAACGAGATCGGCCGCTTCGGGATCAAGCAGTTCAAGCAGCCGCAGGCCGACCCGCTGTGGGACCACACGTCGAAGGCCTTCTACACCGACGTCGGCTTCGGCCTGCTGGTCGGCCTGGTTTCGGTGCTGCTGTGCGCCCGGCTCCTGCGGCGCAGCGACCCGAAAACGGTCAAGCGCTAAGCCAGCCGTACCGGTCGTACCGTTCGCACCGACGAAGGGCCGGGCTCCCGTGAACGGGGGCCCGGCCCTTTTTCTTCGGCTGACCGGCCGGCAATTGTCATCGCCTGCGTCGGACCCAGCCGTCGTCGCCAGCGTGCGCAGTCGAGTCCGCTGATGATGCCCCGACCGCGGGTCTGGCCGGCGACCAGCGGGGGAGGTCAGCGGCGGCCGGTCTGGGCCGGGTCGGACGGCGGGATCGGGTCGAGCGCGGTGAGCTTCGTCCCGTCCCACTGGTACCGCACGTCGGCGGACGGCTGGGACGAGCAGCACATGGCGTCGCTCGGGGCGTAGATCGCATACCGCAGCCGGACCTGGTCACCCACCGAACTGATGAGCGCGATGGTGGCGCTCGGCGCGCTGGTGTCCGTGCCGATGAGTTTGCCGTTCGCGAAGAAGAAGGCCAGCTGGTTGTACCCGTCCGCGGATGCGGTGGCCCGGCCGACGATCACGTTGACCGCGTTGTCGGGCTGATAGGCGCTGTCGTCGCTCGGCGTGTAGCCCTTGGCCGCGACGGCGGCCCGCGCATCGGCCAGGGACATCTGACCGAGGGGGGCGGTCGAAACGACGGTCGTCGGCGCGGTGGTCGCGGTCGGCCCCGTCGAAGCGGTCGGCGCCGGCTCCGGCGTGGACGAGACGCCGGGGCCAGCGGACGGTTCGGCGGTGACCGGGGCGGTGACCGGGGCGGTGACCGGGGCCGACGTGGCCGCCCCGACGGAGGCGGTGTTGTCGCCGGACGAGCCGCTGCCCCGGCTCAGCAGGAGCGCGGCGACGACCGCGACGCCCAGCACCAACGCGACCCCCAGCCCGATCAGCACCCGGCTGGAGTGTCGGGCCGGCGGGGGTCCGCCGGCGGGCGGATAGCCCGGATCCCGATCCGGGTTGCTGGCCGCGGCGGTCGCCGCGTCCGGCTGGAAGAAGCCGTCCCGGGGCGGCGGGGTTCCGGTCGGGGCGGGCGGGGTGTTGCCGCCGGGCGGCGTGGACGACCAGGACCAGTTCTGGGCCAGCATCGTCTCGGCGGCCTGATCGGCGTCGTCGGCGCTGTGGACCGCCCGGCCCGACAGTTGCGCGACGAGATCGCTGGCGGTCGGGCGTTGGGCCGGATCCTTGGCCAGCGCGCGGGCCACCAGCGGCGCGATGGCCGGCGGCAATGCCCCCAGGTCCGGTTCCGCCGACATGATCTGGAAGGCGATGACCTCCGGGGCCTCGCCGCGGAACGGCTGGCGGCCGAGCGCGGCGAACAGCAGGCAGGCGCCCCACGCGAAGACGTCGGTGGCCGGCCCGGCCGGCTCGCCGCGCAACTGCTCGGGCGCCATCCAGGCCAGGGTGCCGATGAGCATCCCGGTCCGGGTGTGGCTGGTGCCGTCGGTCGACCGGGCGATGCCGAAGTCGATGACCTTCGGGCCGTCCCAGGCCATCAGGATGTTCGACGGTTTGAGGTCGCGGTGCACGACGCCGGCCGCGTGAATGGCCACCAGGGCGTCGGCCAGTCCGATGGCCAGCCCCGACAGCAGCCGCCCGTCGAGCGCGCCCCGCTTGCCGACCGCCTCCGCGAGGCTCGTGCCCTCGACGAAATCGGTCGCCATCCAGGGTCGGTCGGCGTCGACCTCGGCGTCGATGACCTCGGCCACCGACGAGCCGCGGACCTTCCGGGCGGCGGCGACCTCGTTGCGGAACCGGCCCCGGAACTCGGGGTCGGTCGCCAACGTCGGGCTCGGCACCTTGATCGCGACCGGTTGGCCGCTCCCGGTGAAACCGAGATAGACGGTGCCCATCCCGCCGGCCCCGATCCGGCTCTGGAGCCGGAACGGCCCGATCTCCCGCGGATCGTCGTTGTTCAACGGTGTCAGCACAGATCCCCCTGGGTGGCAGGAGTCCGATTCTGCCCGCTCGGGCCGGGGGGCCCGTCGAGGCGGTACCCGATTTGTCCGTCGGGAGGGCGACACCACCCGGCCCGGGCGAGGGCCGGCGAGGTCCCGGTCCGGCCGGCGACCGTCGGCGCCGGCGCCGTCGTGGGCCCGCAAGGGGATACGGGCGGGTCCGCTTACGGCCCCGCGACACGGGCCGGGCGGGGAGCGGTGGTCGCGGCTCGGTGGTCGAGGCGGGGAGGGCGGACAATGGGCGGCATGACGACGACCCGCGAACCGGTCCGGCCCACCGTCACGACCCGGGTGTCCTCGGTGATCGCGGGCCGCCCGGTCGACGTGACCACCGACGGCGGCCCGGGCGCCGGTCCGGGGGCCGGCCTCGGGACCATCCGGCAGGTGATCGCGTCCACGAACCCGGCCCACCTGGGCGACGTCGTCGCCGATGTCGTACTGGCCGGCCCGGAGACGTTCGTCGGCGCCTGCTCGGCGGCCCGGGCGGCGCAACGGTCGTGGGCGGACGTGCCGGCCCCGGTGCGGGGCGGCGTGATCGCCAACCTCGGGCGGCTCGTCGAGGAGAACGCCGACGCGTTGGCCGCCCTGGTCACCCGCGAGATCGGCAAGCCGCTGTCCGAGGCCCGGGGCGAGGTGCAGGAAATCGTCGACACCTGCCGGTTCTTCCTCGGCGAGGGCCGGCGCCTGTACGGCGAGACGGTGCCGTCCGAGATGCCGGACAAGCAGCTGTTCACGTTTCGCGAGCCGGTCGGCGTCGCGGCGATCATCACCGCCGGGAACTTCCCGGTCGCGGTGCCGTCCTGGTACCTGGTGCCGGCTCTGCTGTGTGGGAACGCGGTGGTCTGGAAGCCGGCCGAGTATGCGGCGGCGTCGGCCCGCGCGCTGTTTGAGCTGGTCGTGCGGGCCGGGCTGCCCGACGGGGTGGTGAACCTGGTGCTGGCGGACGGTCCGGCGACGTTCGAGGGACTGTCGGCGGCGTTGGCCGGTGGTCTGGTCGACAAGGTCGGCTTCACCGGTTCGAGCGCCGTCGGGTCGGCCATCGGCGAACTCTGCGGCCGTCATCTGCAGTCACCGTGCCTGGAACTGGGCGGCAAGAACCCGATGGTCGTCACGCCGAACGCCGACCTGGACGCGGCCGTCCAGGGGGCGTTGTTCTCCGGGTTCGGAACGGCCGGCCAGCGCTGCACCTCGCTGGGCACGGTCCTCGTCCACCGGTCGGTCCACGAGGTGTTTCTCGACCGGCTGGCGGCGGCGGTCGCGGCGGCGCCGGTCGGCGAGCCGACCGCGGACGTGCTGTACGGGCCGATGATGGACGAGAAGTTCGCCGCCGGCTTCGAGCGGCACCTGGCGACGATCGCCGAACACCACCGGGTCCTGGGCTCGAGCGCGGTCGGCCTGATCGGTCCGGGATCTCCACGGGCCGGCTTCGTCGGCGACCCGGAGGACGGGCTGTACTACCACCCGGTGCTGCTCGACGGGGTCCGGCCCGGCGATCACGTCTTCGACGAGGAGACGTTCGGTCCCCTGGTCGGGGTGACCACCTACGCGACCCTGGACGAGGCGGTCGAGCTGGCCAACGCGCCCGGCTACGGCCTGTCGTCCGCGATCTACACCTCCGACGCGACCGAGGCGTTCCGGTTCCGGCGGGGGGTGCGGGCCGGCATGGTCAGCGTGAACAACTCGACGTCGGGCGCGGAGGCCCACCTGCCGTTCGGGGGGAACGGGCGGTCCGGCAACGGTAGCCGCCAGTCGGGCCGGTGGGTGCTCGACCAGTTCACCCGCTGGCAATCGGTGAACTGGGACTACTCCGGCCACCTGCAGAAGGCCCAGCTGGACACCGTGGCCCTGACCGCCGACCTGACCTTCCGGCTCGACGCGTCGTAGCGCCGTTGGAATGTGAGACCCCGGACCACGGTCAGGCAAGACCCGCTTTTGGTCGTCGGTGAGTCGCTCAGGGTGGTACTTTTCGATCTTGGGTGGTGTTCTGCCCGGCTTTGTCGGTTCTCGGTTGGAGGGCGGGTGGGGTGGGTCGGCCGGCGGACTGGTGGGTGCTGGAGCTCGACGCCGATCCGACCCCGGGTGATCCGTTCGCTCTGCGGGAGCTGGGCCGCCGGTTTTTGGGGCTGGCGGCGGACGCCGACCAGGCCGCGGGCCGGGTCCGGGCCTTGTCGGGCGACGAGGCGGTCGCGACGTGGGTGGGGGAGTCGGGAGACGCCTACCGGG
>JAMFSN010000323.1 GCA_026225295.1 Frankia alni | reverse complement strand
TCGCCATCGGCCGGTTCGCAACCCGATCGGGACGGCACCGGCCACCCGGGATTCCGGCTGGCCGAGCAGCTCGGCGGGCTCGTCGGCCCTCCGGCGCTGGTGCTCGTTTCGGCCACCGACCGCCAGGCGCTGGCCGGGTTCGACCTCGGCGTCCTGGACTACCTGTTGCGACCCGTGGCCCCGGAACGCCTGAGCCGCTCCCTGACCCGGATCGGGGCCTGGCGCGGGCTCGACGAGGGGCCGGCCGACCTGGTCACGGTGCCCGTCGAGGCGGACGGCCGGACCGTGCTGGTGCACCGGGACGACGTCCGGTTCGTGGAGGCCCGCGGCGACTACGTGCGGCTGCACACCGACCGGGGCGGCCATCTGGTCCGCATCCCGCTGTCGCGCCTGGCCCGGCACTGGTCGCCAGCCGGATTCGTCCGCGTCCACCGCGGCTACCTGGTGTCGCTGCCGCACGTCCGGGAGCTGCGCGAGGACCCGCCGGGCAGCGTGCTGGTCTCGGTGGCGGTCGGCGACTCGGTCCGCGACCTGCCGGTCAGTCGCCGCCACGCCCGGGCCGTGAAGGCCCGGCTGACCGGCGCCGGACGACCCCGCTGAGGCGTCCCGGGCGGCGCGCTACCAGACCCGGTAGGGCAGGAACTTGCCGTCCAGCGTGAGCACGACCCGGTCGCCCTTCGGGTCCGACCGACGGGCGAAGGACAGTTCGAAGTCGATCGCGCTCATGATCCCGTCGCCGAACTCCTCGGCGAGCAGCTCGCTGATCGAGCGCCCGTACACCTGCAGCGCTTCCTGCAGCCGGTAGGCGACGGGCTCGGTCGGGTCCAGGGCCGCCGCCCCGCGGACCGGCGGGAACTGCAAGGCCTCGACCACCTCGGTGGACAGCCCGAGCCGTTCGCCGACCGCCGCCGCCTGGTCGGCGTCGACCGGCTGCTGCCCGAGCAGCGCCGAGGTCGTCCACACCAACGACCGACCGAGCTCGTCGGCCAGATCCTGCCAGCTCACGCCAGCCGCGTGCCGTGCTCCGGCGACGATCCGACCTGCTTCCAGACGATCCATCCGAACCTCCCACCGGCGGTCGCCCGCCGGGTGCCGTTCCGCCCCGGTAGCCCTGCTACCGGCCCGTTGTCTTTCCGGGCCTATTGTCCCCATCCGTCTGGTCAGCCCCGGACGGGGGCGTCGACCGCCACCGTGGCGGCCAGGAGGGTCAGGATCGCCTCCCCGGCGGCCAGTCCGCGGGCCGGCACGACCCGTAGGTTGGGGGCCGTCCAGCCGAGTTCGTGCAGTTCCCCGTGGGACGGCCGGACCGCCAGGTCCGCGTCGGCCAGCATCGGCCGATCGAGCAGGGAGTCCCCGGCGGCGGCGATCCGGGTCGTGCCGAGGCGCCCGGCGACCTCGGCCAACGCCGCCTGCTTGGTCAGGGCGGCCGGCACCAGGTAGACCTTGCGGCCCTGCACGGACAGCGTCCACCCGGCGGCGGCCAGGTCCTCGGCGACGGCCCCCAGGTCCGGGAGGCCGTCCCGCTCGTACGCGACCAGGTAGACGAACAGCTCGTCGGCGACCCGGACCAGCCGCACCCAGTCCTGGGTGGCCAGCCGTTCCCCGATGGCCAGGATCTCGGGCAGCGGGCGGGCCGTCGCGGACAGGCGGTCCCGGACGGTCGCGGCCCAGTCCGCGTCCGGTACGCCGTCGACCAGGATGCGACCGCCGTTGGTGGTCACGGCGTAGCGGGGGCGGAAGCCGAGGTTGACCCGGTGGTACTGGGCGTAGGTCCGGGTCGTGACCGGCACCACCGGCACCGCGCTCGCGAGCCGCCCGAGCAGGTCGACCGCCGACCGGGTCATCCAGGTGACCGGCGCGTCGTCGAGCACCTCGACGAGGGTCAGCTCCGGCTCGGCGGCCGCGGGGTCCAGCCGGAAGGACCGCCGGCTGTAGATCAGGGTCTGGTCGAGGTCACAGGCCACCAACCAGCGCCCGGCCCGGCCGGAATCCGGGTCGGCCGTCACGCCGGGCCCGGACGCCACCGGGCCGCCGGGGTGTGCCAGACCGGGCCCGGCGCCCCGTCCTCGCCCGGCCCACCCGCGGTCTGGTCGGTGGCCCCGGCCGCACCGCGTACGCCGACCGGCTTCACCAGCCCCACGCAGGAGAACGGCAGGTCGTCGCGTTCCTCGACGGGCACGCCCCGGGCCTGCGCCAACGCGATGATGTGGGGAAGCTCGGCGACCCGGTCGGCGGCGACCAGGATCCGCCAGGGCACCCGCCGCAGCAGGACCCGGGTCGCCTCGCCGACCCCCGGCTTCACCATGATCACATCAGGGATGCCGAACTCGGCGGCGATCCGCTCGACCGCCCGCCAGCCCGCCCAGGTCGGGGTGCGGTCCGAGGCGGCCAGCTCCGGCAGGGTGGCGCGGACCTCGTCGAGGACGTCCGGGAAATGACCGGTCACGGTGTCGACGAAGTGTCGGGACAGGTCGTGCGGGGCGAGTTCCCGATAGAACTTCGCGCCGTGGAAGTCGTCCGGCCCGATGTGCTGCCCGTTCAGCACGGTCCGGCTGACCAGCCCGCTGACCGTGGAGTTCAGGCAGGCGCTGGGGATGAGGAAGTCGTCACGGGTGCCGTAGAGCGGGACGCAGCTGCCCGGATCGGCCAGGACCGCCAGGGTGTCGTCCAACCCCAGCGGGGTCACCGCCTCGGTGAGCACCCGGGTCATCACGCCCTTGCCGGTCCAGCCGTCGACGAACTGGACGGCCGCCGGGTCGTGCCGGGCCACGATGTGGCGCACGGCGTTCATGTCGACGCCGCGGTCCTTGATGACCGAGATCGCGTAGTGGGGCAGGTCCAGACCCCGCGTGAAGGCCGCCCAGCGCCGGACCAGAATCCCGATCGGGGTGCCGGCCCGGGCGATCGAGGCGATCACCGGCTCGGGCTTGGTGGCCAGGATCAGCTCGGTCGCCAGGCCCGCGGCGAGGGCCACCCGGCGGGCCGACCGGTCCAGCGCCTGGCGGTACAGGGCCAGGTAGGACGCGTCCGGCTGGTACTCGATGGGGAGGTCTTCGGAGTAGTGCCGGCCCCGCTGGAAGTCCTCCTCGCGGTCCTCGGTCGGGCGTTCGAGATCAACGGCCGACAGATCGGTGAGCAGGAACGTGACGTCTTCGGGGCGGTAGGACCCCGAGCCGACCGTTGCGCGCGCGACCGTGCCCATTCACACTCCTTCACGTTCGGGCCGGGCGGCGCCGGCCTTTCAGGGATGAGATCTTCGGGGTTCCCCGCGGTCACGGGTCCGGGTCACGGGCCGGGCGCGGCGGGCGGGGGCCGGTAGGAGGGCACCGTCACAACGGTGACATCGGCGCAGCTGCGCAGCTCACCGAGCAGGCCGGCCAGGCGGACCCCGTCGCCGGCCTCGTCCGGCCGCCCGTCCACGACCAGGACGATGTCGTTGTACAGCCCGGGCCGCACGTTGTAGACGTGGCTGACCCGGTGTGAGTCGTCGGGCGCGGGAAAGGTCAGCTGGGCCCGCACCGCATAGCCGGCGAGATCCAGGGCGTACACCGGCGAGCGGGTCGTCGAGTGGTAGACGACCTCGGCGTCGGAACATTCGGCGATGGCCGCGGCGAGCCGGAGCGGGACGTACATCAGCTCCTCGGTACCGAGCACCAAGGTGTGACCGCGGGGGGTGAGACCGGCCGCCACGTCCTTGGCCAGCGGTTCCAGCACCTCCGCCAGTTGCTCCCGGTGCCGGGGCGTCCACCCGTGCCGCCCGCCGTCGGGCAGGTCGGCCGGCCAGGCGGCGGTCAACCGGCGGACCCCGTGCCGGCGGGCCGGGCGGCCGGGGGCCGTCGACCCCCGCGGGGTCGGGTCCGGGATCGGCGCCGCGGGGGCGGTGACCGGTTGTCCGGCCCGCGCCGCGGCGGCCCGGACCGCCGTCGCCCGGGCCATGATGTCCTCGGGCACCAGAACCTCGCCGGCCAGCAGCGAGACGACGATGACCGGGACACCCAGCTCCTGGGCGAGCGCGTCGAACGCGGCCCGGGCCTCGGCGGGCCGACTGTCGAAGATCGTCGCCACCACGTAGGACGGCCGGGGCGCGTAGGCGTGGAGCGTGCGGATGGTGCCGAGCGCGGTGCGGCCGGTGGTCAACTCGTCGTCGACCAGAATCAGCGGCCGGGGCCGGCGGACCAGTTCGGCGTCCGACGGGATCAGCCAGTGGAACGCCGCGTGCGAGTGGGCCTCAGTGAACTCCAGCAGCGGCGGCTGGCCCGGCACCCGGCGGCGGGTCGTGTGCAGGTAGTCCGAGCCGGGAATGGCGTCGGCGACCGCGTGCCCGAGCGACGTGGCCGTCTCGCAGTACCCCAGGACCAGGGGCGGATCGGTGGCGACCACAGCGTTGGCGACCGGGGTTGGAGTGGCGCCCGCCGCAGCGGCGCCCGCCGGAGCCGGGTCGGCCGGAGCGGCTGGGACCGGCCCGCCGAGCGCCGCCGGGATCTGGTGGGCGAGCACCCGGGCGACCGCCAGCGCGGTGCCCGGCGCGACCGGCAGATGCTTGCCGAGCACCCGGCTGACCAGCAGGTGCGCACGGCGCGGGTTGCGCCGCAGGGCCAGCCCGACCAGCCCCTCGAGCCCCACGCCGACCACGTCCGCGCGCCCGGTGAACGTCAGCCCCAGCTCGTCCCACAACCAGCCCGACTCCGGGACGGACCGGCCGCTCCCGTCCCCCTCGCCGCTCCCGTCCCCCCCGCTGCTCCCGCCCCACCGGGTCAGGCCGTCGCCGCTCCCCAGGATCACGTCGTCGCCGCCAGAATGTCCACGAACGTGTGCCCTTCCCGCAGTACCCCGTACGCGCGGGCCCGGCGGATCACGCTCTCCGCCCACCGGCGGTGGGGCCGCAGCTCGTTCATCTTGTTGGCGTAGCTGCTGCGCCGTACGCCGCCCGCCTCGCCGCCCAGCACCGTCATCGCGTCGACGTACTCCTCATGGGTGGCCACGTACTGGGCGTGCACGGCCGGCACGTGGCTGGGGTGGATCACCGTCTTGCCGACCAGACCGTTGGCCCGGTCGAGCACCACTTCGCGGATGAGCCGGTCGAGGTCGGCCGACACCAGTTCCTGCCGCAGCAGCGCGCCGTCCGCGCCGCCCATGTCGGCCTGCTCGAACGGGGTGACCCGCAGGGCCGAAACGAACAGCCGCTCGGGCTGCGCGAAGTACTCCCAGACCGGGCCGGTGACGACGTGATCACCGCCGCGCCCGCACACGTTGACGATGTCGGCGATGCAGTCCCGCACGACCGCGATGTCGTAGACGGTCAGGTCGCGGTCCCGGCGCAGCCCGAACAGCCCGGACAGGTCGGTGGCCCCCAACCGGACCGCGAGGACCGAGTCGACGTTCTTGTCGACGATCCGGCGGACCGCCAGCAGCGCCTCGATCCGGGTCTCCCGATGGATGACCTCCGGGCTCTCGAGCACCGGCATCGCCCACAAGGTGCGGCCGACCCGGTCGGAGGCCCGCTGCACGGCGGCGATCGCCGCCTCGCCGCCCTCCTCCCCGAACTTGGGCAGGACGAAGCCGGCCAGCACGTCCCCCGCCGCCGACCCGGCCCGCGCGACCAGGGACGGGATCTGGTCGGTCGAGCGCACCCGGACGAACACCATCGGCATCCCGCCGGGACCCGGTGGCGGGTCCGACGCGATGTCCCGCAACGCGTCGATGACGTTCTCCTCGGCCGCGGGGACCTCGTCGTCCGCGATCGAATCCTCGAGACACAGCACCATCGAGGTGACCCCGGCGGCGGCCCGCCGGCGGACGTCTTCAGCCAGGGACCTGCGCGTGCCGGGGGCGTAGAGCGTGGCCCCGAGCGCCGTGGCGACCAGTAACCGGTCGCCGGTGCTGGCGATCTCTTCGGGCGGGAGGTGGAACAGCTCGGCGGTACGTTTGTCGTCGAGAAAGGCGAAGTGCCGCACCGGTGCTGTCCCCTTCCATCCGCGGCGCGATCAGCGCCATTCGTATCGCCAGACGTAGATACGGCCGGATGACCGTATCTCGCCGGGCCGGGCGCAACCGGGTGATTTACGCACCGGTTTGCGGAAGTTACCCGGTTCGAGGTTCGGCGTCGAACTTCGGACACGGAAGGTCACATCGTGACGACGCACTCCGGTGATCGACGGGCGGTCCGGCGACGCGACGACCGGGGTCAGGGGCCGCTCACCGAGCGTGCGGCGGCGGCGGCAGCGATCCGGTCCGCGAGCGGCTTTCCCGACTCGCGGACCCTCCGGTCACTTTACGTTACCGTCGGGCCGACCTCAATCCGGTTCGGCCCGCCCGGTGGATCGCTATCGGCACCGCTCGCGGGGAAATCCGGAACGTGGTGCCCGGCTCAGAAAAGCGCCTTGTAGGCCGCGGCGGCCCTCGGATTCTGGTGCCCGTTGACAATGGACGAGCAGACATTGCCGGCGTCCGGGTCGTCGAAGTAGGCCTCATAGCCCATGACGTCCTGGTTGGCCATGAATGTGGCATACATCTTCTGAATGTAAAGCGGATTGTCGCCGCCGCCGCCGCTGGAGGTGCACGACGCGACGCCCCATTCACCGACGCCCAGCTTCTTCCCGTTGGCCCGGGCGAAGGCGATGGCCTTGCACATTCCGTTCAACCCGCCGCACTGGGCGGCGAAGGCCGCCGCGGTGGGCGAAGCGGGCGCCATGTCGTAGGAATCGATCCCGATGAAGTCGACGTAGGCGTTACCCGGGTAGGCGTCGTACGGGTTGCCGCTGGTCGGAACCTGCGAGCCGTGCGCCGTGAACGTCCAGTCCAGCAGGATCGCCGGGTCGGCCGCCTTCATGGACCTCGAGGCCTGCTGGAAGCACTGCTTGAACTGCTGGCCACTGGCGTCGGAATGCCAGTACATCCAGGTTCCGTTGAACTCCCACCCGAGCCGGACAATGGTGTTGGCCCGGCCGTGAGATTTTAGGAAGGTGGCGAGCTGGGCCCAGTGGGTGTTGTAGGCGCCGCTCGCGCAGGCCGCATTGCTGCCCTGACCCTGCGGGAAGGTCGGAACCGACAGCACCAGCCGGCCGGCGAATCCGGCGTAGGTGCTGACCGGCCACGGATTGGTGATGCCGGCCCAGCTGGAGCGGTCCGCGTACACCTGCACGAGGTCCAGCGGCTTGCCCCGCCACGCGCCGAACGCCAGGTCGCCCGCCTTGTCGCCGGTGGTCCAGACGCCGGACAGCCAGGGCAGTCCGGACGGGCCCTTGCCCATCGCCACCGGCGGGGCGGCCGGGGGCGCCGGGGCCACGGTCGGGTGGCTCGGCGTGGGCTGGGGAACCGGCTGCGGCACGATGGGCGCCTTCCGCCGGGCCGCCGCCGGGGCCCGGCCGGCGCCCGGGCGGGCCACAGTGACACCCCCGGCCGCCGCGCCGAGCTGACTCGAGCCGATCCCCGACCCGCTACCGCTTCCGGAACCAGCAGCGGCGGCCCCGCCGCCCGCGGGGGCCTGCGGCTCGGTGGTCGGCAGCGCGGCCGGCGGCGCGATGCCGAGCTGCTGACCGGCGCTCGCGCCCAGCCCACCGGCATCGGACGACGACGACGGCTTCTGGGTCGGCCCAATCGGCGGACGACCGCCCACCAGGAGGGCGTCGGCGTCGCCACCGGCGGTCGGCCGGGAAATGCCCTGGGCGCCGACGGTGACGGCGGCGGTAACGGCCAGCGTGCCGGCCAGAACGGCCAGCACGCTGAGGGCGGTCGCCAGCCGTCGGTGTCGGACCAGCAGGTGGTGGGCGATCAGCAGGAAGCGGACGACGCGTCGCGGCCCGGCGATCGGCCGATCACGACGCGGGCGCGGCCCGGAACCCGGTCGGCCCCTACCCGCCGCGGCGTTCCGCCCGGCCGGAGCGTTCCGACCAGCCGGAGCGCGCTGACCTGTGGAAGGGTTCTGGCCCGCGGATCCGCTTCGCCGCACGGGAGCGGTCGGTCGGCCGACGTCGGTGCGCTCGGCCGCCGGGCGACGGGTGGCGGCCGGAGCGGTCGGACGGGAGCCGCTCGCGGACGACGACCGGCCCCCGGAGCGCCGCCGGGTCGTCGGCGGCTGGTCCTGACCCGGCGGCCGCGGCCGCGGGGCCGCGGGGCCGCTCCGGGACGGTGTTTCCGCGGCGGGCGGAGTAGTTCCCGGGTCCCGGGCGGCCCTGATTTCGGGATCACCTGAGGAGGACGGGTAACCACCCCGCGTTTGGCCCCCCGGCCGATGCGAACCCATGATCTCGTCCGATGTTAGGGGTGGGTCGTGACCTGCACATCCCCCGGGAGCAGGAGATGTCCGAAGAACAATCGAATTGCGGGCTCCTGTTGGCTTAACTCCGCTTTCCATTGATATGGGACTACAGCGAAACCACTTGTCCCCACCCGGTCGCGGAGAGTAGTGATAGTAACTCTTCGCGGTCAGACTGTCCGGACCGCGCGAACCAGGGCCGGCTCAGCGGATCACCAGATCGGCATCCCGGGGATGATTCAGGGCCAGGCCGGTCGCGCCGCTTCCGGCCGCCGGCAACAGCCGCACCGCCCACGGGAGGTGGGCCTGGGCGAGCGGCACGTCGACCGAGCGGGAGCGCTCCGCCGCCCCGGCCGGTATCCGGGCCACCGCCCGGCCGTCCACCGGCGTGCGGGGCGGGACGTCGCCGGTCCGGGCGACCAGCACAAGTTCGGGCAGCGGCCCGTCGGCGCGCACCTCGACGCGCAGGGTCCGACGCCGCAGACCGGGCCGCGACAGGGTGTAGGACACCGAGACCGAGACTGGTTCCCCTGGCCCCGGCGCGGTGATCCCTGGCCCGGGGTCACCGACGCCGCCCGGCCCGGCCGGAATGCCCCCGGTGGCGCCGGGCGGCGGAAGCGTCGGCGGCCCGGGCGGGGGCACCGACGGGACGGGCGGAGGAACCGGAGG
>JAMFSN010000322.1 GCA_026225295.1 Frankia alni | reverse complement strand
ATAATAGCCTAGTTCTTCTAATAAAGCTCTTATATAAATCGCTTCCTTTATTACAGCGTTTATAACTATATACTCGGCTTTCGTAGTACTTTGAGCTATAATAGACTGTAATTTTGATTTCCAGCTAATAATACTACCTGCTAGTAGTATTATATACCTACTAGTCGATTTAGCGCTTAGTATATCGCCGGCATAGTCGGCATCGCAATAGCCGCTTATAAAGCGACTTCCTCTTTTATAATAAGTAATATCGTAATTAAGAGTACCTTTAAGGTATTTATAAACTCTCTTAACCGTAGTAAAGTGAGTATTATTAGGATTAGACGCAAAGCGAGCTAGTTTAATTACTACAAATGCGATATCTATTCTAGTACCTAGCATTATATATAATAAAGAGCCTATAAGCATTTGAAATAGCTTAATATCTTCTTTATTAGCTTGTGCCTTATTAGGCTCTAGCTTTATATAAGGATCCATCGGCGTAGCCTTAATTTTAGAGTCTTGTAAATTATATTTATTAAGTACTTTATTAATATAAGTAGCTTGGCTTAGTTTAATAAAGTCTTTATTATAATTTACGTCGATTCCTAAGTAATCCTTTATAATCCCTAGGTTTTTAATTTTAAAGTCTTTACTTATAGACTTAATAAAATTATTAAATATATCCTCGCTAGGAGCTAGTATAGCTAAGTCGTCTACGTATAAACAAATTATTACCTTAGTAATATCGTTTATAAATAAGCAAGCTTCACTAGTTAATACTCTAAAGCCTAAGTCTAATAGCTTAGGTTTTAAGGTATAAAACCAAATTCTAGCCGATTGTTTTAATCCGTACAAGGCTTTATTAAGCTTTAGCACGTGATTAGGGTAGTCAGGATTTATAAAGCCTTCGGGCTGCTCTAAATATAATAAAGCGTCGATATCGCCTTGAGTAAAAGCTGAAATCATATCGGCCTTAAATATAATTAAATTATAAAGCATCGCTAGCGCGAAAACTAGCTTCCACGCTATTTGTTTAATAACACTAGCGTAAGTCTCTATATAATTTAAGCTATAGAGCTGTTCGAAGCCTTTAGCCACGAATCTAGATTTAAATACCGGATTTAAGGTATTTATATCTTTAATTTTATAAACCCACCGGCTCTTTAATACCTTAATATTAGGTCTAGGAACTAGTTCCTAGGTATTATTATTATTAAGGGTTTCTAGCTCTAATTGTATAGATTCGAGCTATTTATCTTTATTAAGGCTATTAATAGCCTCTTTATATAATTTAGGTTCGATTAAATCTTTAATCTCGATTTTATCTACCTTATTATGTTCGTTATTTATAAGAGAATTAATAATAGGCTCCTTATTAGGCAGGTTATTATTTATTATATTTATATTCTCTTCGAATATTGATTTCTTATTAATATCTTTATTAAATATTAATAAATCGTCGAAATCGTCTTCTCTTATAAGAGCTCTCTTAGAGCTTAAAGATTTCTTAGGGTTTAAAGAGCTCTTAGTTAAATAAGAGCTTTTAAAGCTTATATCGAGATTATTCGCTCCCTGGTTTAACGAATCTAAATAAGCTAGTGAGGCTATATTATATATATTCGACTGCACTATATTTAGGCTATTTAGAGTATTACTAAGGCCTGGCGTTTTATTAGACCTAGTATAAACCTTATAATTAGGGTTTAATTCGTCTAAATCGTCGGTATTATATTGGTTTATAATCTCTTTATCGCTAGTTAAGCGCTTTTTACCGGTTTTAAGTAAAATAGGAAGGCTTAACTCATCTTCGCTTATATTATAAAGGTCCTCTTTATCTTCTTCAATAGGAGCTTTATTATAAATAGAGATGTAGTCTTTATAATCCGGTGAATCGAGTTCTAATAAGGTATTATAGTCTTCTTCTAATTTATATTCCTCTTTATAATTAAGTTCTTCTTTAATTACTATATCTCTAGTAATTACAACTTTATTATCTTCGGGTATATAAACGATATAATTATTAGAAGACTCAAATCCTATTAATATACCCTTTTTAGCCTTATTATTAAAGTTCTTACCGCCCCTAGTTTGTTTAGGGACTAGTATATAACATAAAGAGCCTAGTATCTTTATATAAGATAAGTCTGGCTTTTGTTTAGTTATATATTCGTAAGGACTAGTATTAATTGTACGATTATAAGTACGATTCTTAATATAAGCTATGCCTTGTATTAATAAAGACCAAAGCTTTAAAGGTATATTTTTATAAGAGCATATACTAATAATACGCTCTAATAAATATAAATTAAGTCTTTCGGCTTTACCGTTTTGAGCTTGCGTATAAACGCTAGTATACTCTAATAACAAGCCTTTATTAGAGCAAAAGGTATTAAGCTTAATAGATTTAAACTCTTTAGCGTTATCTAAACGCGCTCCCTTAATATTAACTTTAAATTGAGTTAATATTAAATTATAATAATTAATTATAATATCGTATATATCGGACTTAAGCTTAATAGTATAAAGCCACACGCATTTACTAGCTCGACAAGTAATAGTGAATATATAATTCTCTCTTTTAAATCCTTTAATTTTAAAGGGGCCTAATATATCACAGTTTATAAACTCTAATATATTAACAGGATTATACGGTTTACGACTAATTATCTCTTTAAATTTACCGTAATAGCAGTTATCGCAGTTATTTAATATATTATCCGAGGTAGGGATTATTAAGCCAGTAGAGTTCTTAGCGCTCTTAATAATAAAGTCCTTATTTATATGTAAGAACCTTCGATAATATAAGTCTAATAAAGTACTCTCTTTATTATTACTTAGATTTAAGTCTCGATCTTTATTATTATTATTTATAAAGAGATT
>JAMFSN010000321.1 GCA_026225295.1 Frankia alni | reverse complement strand
GTCCCTCAGGTCCGGCCCGAGCGCAGGGCGTGCAGGAATTCCCGGTTCAAGGTGGTGATGCTGTCGAAGGGGATCTCCTTCGGGCACGCGATCGTGCATTCACCGCTGTTCGTGCAACCGCCGAAGCCTTCGGTGTCCATGGTGTTGACCATGTCCAGGACCCGCGATTCGCGTTCCGGCTGGCCCTGCGGCAGCGCGTTGAGGTGGGAGATCTTGGCGCTCAGGAACAGCATTCCCGACCCGTTCGGGCAGGCCGCCACGCAGGCCCCGCAGCCGATGCAGGCCGCGTTCTCGAAGGCGGTGTCGGCGTCCGGCTTCGGCACCGGGGTGGCGTGGGCGTCCGGCGCGGTCCCGGTCGGGGCGGTAACGTAGCCGCCGGCCTGGATGATCCGGTCGAAGGCGGAACGGTCGACGACCAGGTCCTTGATGACCGGGAAGGCCCGCGACCGCCACGGCTCGACGTCGACCGTGTCGCCGTCGGCGAAGCTGCGCATGTGCAGTTGGCAGGTGGTCGTCTGCTCGGGCCCGTGGGCGCGGCCGTTGATGACCACGCCGCACGAGCCGCAGATGCCCTCGCGGCAGTCGTGATCGAAGGCGACGGGCTGCTCGCCGCTCAGGGTCAGGCGCTCGTTGAGGCCATCGAGCATCTCCAGGAACGACATGTCCGGGCTGATGTCGTCGACCGGGTAACTGACCAGCTCACCCGCGGCGTCGGGGCCGTCCTGGCGCCAGATGCGGACCGTGAGTTTCACGCGTAGCTCCGTTGGCTGGGGTGAACGTACTCGAATTCGAGCTTTTCCTTGTGCAGCACCGGGTCGGCCCCGACGCCGGTGAATTCCCAGGCCGCTACGTGGCTGAAGTTCTCGTCGTCGCGCAGCGCTTCGCCGTCGGGGGTCTGGCTTTCCTCACGGAAGTGACCACCGCAGGATTCCTCGCGGGCCAGCGCGTCCAGGACCAGCAGTTCGCCGAACTCGAGGAAGTCCGCGACCCGGTTGGCCCGCTCCAGTTCCTGGTTGAGCTGTTCGCCTGTCCCCGGCACCAGCACCCGCTGCCAGAACTCCTCGCGCAGCGCGGGGATGCGCTCCAGGGCCTTGCGGAGGCTGGCCTCGCTGCGGGCCATCCCGCAGTTGTCCCAGATCAGGGTGCCGAGTTCCCGGTGGAACGAGTCCACGGTCCGGTCACCCTTGATCGAGAGCAGTTTCTCAAGCCGGGCGGTGACATCTTCCTCGGTCTGGCGCACGGCGGCGTCCGCGGGATCCACGGGCTTCAGTCCGCCGCGGGCCAGGTAGTCGGCCAGCGTGGAGGGCAGCACGAAGTACCCGTCGGCCAGGCCCTGCATCAGCGCGGACGCCCCGAGCCGGTTGGCTCCGTGGTCGGAGAAGTTCGCTTCCCCGATCACGAACAGGCCCGGCACGGTGCTCTGCAGGTCGTAGTCGACCCACAAGCCGCCCATCGTGTAATGGATGGCGGGGTAAATGCGCATCGGGACCTCGTACGGATTCTCCGCCGTGATCTGCTGGTACATGTCGAACAGGTTCCCGTACTTCGCCTTGACGTTCGCGAGGCCCAGCCGGGCGATCGCGTCGCTGAAGTCCAGATAAACGCCCAGCCCGCCGGGGCCGACGCCCCGTCCTTCGTCGCACTGGTTCTTTGCGGCCCGGGACGCAATGTCACGGGGGACCAGGTTGCCGAAGGCCGGATAGATCCGCTCGAGGTAATAGTCGCGCTCGGCCTCGGGAATCAGCTCCGGGGAACGGGTGTCACCCTTTTTGGCCGGGACCCAGATCCGGCCGTCGTTCCGCAGCGACTCGCTCATCAAGGTGAGTTTGCTCTGGTAATCGCCCGAGCGCGGGATGCAGGTCGGGTGGATCTGGGTGTAACAGGGGTTGGCCAGGTAGGCGCCCCGCTTGTGGGCGCGCCAGATCGCCGAGGCGTTGGAACCCTTGGCGTTGGTCGACAGGTAGAAGACGTTGCCGTACCCGCCGGTGGCCAGCACCACGGCGTCGGCCAGGTAGGTCTGGACCTCGCCGGTGACCAGGTCACGGGCGACGATCCCGCGGGCCCGCCCGTCGATGACGATCAGGTCGAGCATCTCGGTCCGCGCGTGCATCTCGACATTGCCGGCGTCGATCTGGCGCGACAACGCCTGGTAGGCGCCGATCAGCAGCTGCTGCCCGGTCTGGCCGCGGGCGTAGAACGTCCGCGACACCTGGACGCCGCCGAACGAGCGGTTGTCGAGCAGGCCACCGTACTCACGCGCGAACGGCACGCCCTGGGCCACGCACTGGTCGATGATCTGCGGTGAGATCTGGGCCAGCCGGTACACGTTGGACTCGCGGGACCGGAAATCGCCGCCCTTGACCGTGTCGTAGAACAGGCGCCGGACCGAGTCGCCGTCGTTGCGATAGTTCTTGGCCGCGTTGATCCCGCCCTGGGCGGCCACCGAGTGGGCCCGGCGGGGCGAATCCTGGAAGCAGAACTGGACCACGTGGTAGCCCTGCTCGGCCAGCGTCGCGCCGGCCGAACCGCCGGCCAGCCCGGTCCCCACCACGATGACGCGGTGTTTGCGCCGGTTGGACGGGTTGACCAGCTTGGCCTGGAAACGTCGCTCGTCCCAGCGCCCCTCGATCGGCCCGGTCGGCGCGGCCTCGTCGACCAGCGGGCTGCCCTGCGTGTATCCGATCATGTCAGCTCACCAGTCCTGTCATGACGCCGATCGGTACGGCCAGGAAGCCGGCGGTGATCGCCACGGCCAGGGTGGTACCGGTCACCCGGATCGTGGTGTTCCGCGCCGGTCGGTTGACTCCGAGCGTTCGAGCGGCGCTCCAGAAGCCGTGGTTGATGTGCAGACCGACCATCAGAACCGCGACGATGTAAATGATGTTGATCCACCAGACCTGGAAGTCGGCCACCACGTTGTGATACGGCCGACCCTCCTGGAAGTGGGGGTTCGTGACTCCGGCGGTCAGGTCGAGCAGGTGCCAGACGATGAACAGGCCGATGATCGTCCCGCCCCAGCGCATCGTCCGGGTCGCGAAGCTCGCCTGGGGCCGCTGACCGTGCGCGTACCGGGTCGGCCGGGCGGCCAGGTCGCGAGCGGACAACTGGACCGCGCAGGTGATGTGCAGGACGAGCGCGACCAGCAGGACCGCGCGCTGGATCCACAGGAACCAGGCCCCGTGCAGAATCGGTTCGCCGATGCCGCGCAGCCAGGCCGCGTAGGCGTCGAAGTCGTGCGGCCCGAAGAAGATCTTCAGGTTGCCGAGCATGTGCACCAGCAGGAACAGCACCATGATCAGCCCGGTGACCGCCATGACGGTCTTCTTGCCGATCGTCGACTGCCACAGACGCACGGTCGCGCTGGTCGCGCGGGGCGAGCTGGTTACGCGGGGCAACCGGGGAGCGCGGCGCGCGCTGTCCGGGCCGGTGCGGGTGTCGATGGCCACGCCGTCACGGTAGGTCCGAATTCAGCAGAGGGCAAAGAGAGGTTGACTTCAATTCCGATAGCTATTGGCTATCCTGGTGGTCATGCAGCTCCATCAGTTGGCGTATTTCGTGGCCGTGGCCGAGGAGCACTCCTTCACCCGGGCCGCCGAGCGGTGCGGCGTGGCCCAACCGTCGCTGTCGCAGCAGGTCCGGGTGCTCGAGTCAGACCTGGGCTCGCTGCTGGTCCATCGCCTGCGGGGGAACGCCCGCCTGACCGACGCCGGCGAGACGTTGCTGCCGGTCGCCCGACGGATGCTGGCCGACGCCGAGACGGCTCGCCGGGAGATCCGGGAGCTGGCCGAACTCGGGCGCGGGCGGGTCCGGCTGGGCGCCACGCCGAGCGTGTGCACCGGCCTGCTGCCCGCGATCCTGGCCGCCTATCAGCAGGCCCATCCCGGCATCGACCTGGTCGTGCACGAAGGCGGCTCCCGCGACCTGCAACGGGACCTGGCCGAGGGCGCCCTCGACCTGGCTCTCGTGATCGACGCCCGGCTCGACGACGACCCGGACCTGGTCACGATCCCGCTGCTGACCGAGGACCTGGTGGTCATCTCCCCGCGGACGAAAGCGGGGCCGGTGCGGGGTTCGCGGATGAGCATCGCCGAACTGCGGGGCATCCCGCTGGTGATGTTCCGGGACGGCTACGACCTGCGCGAGACGACCATCGCCGCCTGCCGGGCGGCCGGTTTCGAGCCGACCTTCGCCATCGAGGGCGGGGAGATGGACGCGGTCCTGGAGTTCGTCAACGCCGGCCTCGGCGTCGCGGTCGTGCCGAGCACGGTGGTGCACGACCGGTTCCGGGTCACCCCGTTCGACGCGCCGAGCCTGAGCCGCACGGTCGTCCTGGCCCACCGGCGGGACGTGGATCCGCCGCGTGCCGCCCAGGCGCTGATCGACAGCCTGGTCGACTACCTCCGGACCGGCGCGGCGACCGATTCCCTGCCGCCCGGCACCACCGAACTCACCGGCCGGCCGTGATGGCCGCTACTTCTTCGGCGGTGAGCCGGATGGCGGCCGCCGCGACGTTCTCCTCCAGGTGGCCTATCGAGCCGGTGCCGGGGATCGGCAGGATCTGCGGGGACCGGGCGAGGTGCCAGGCGCAGACGATCTGGTGAAGCGTCGCGCCGTGGTGGGCCGCCGCCGCGCTGACGGCCGGGTTGGCCCCGGCGTCCTGGATCGGTGCCCACGGCAGGAAGACCAGCTGCTCCTGCTCGCACAGGTCCACGAGGTCCTCGGACGAGCGGTCGCTGACGTTGTAGCGGTTCTGGATCGACACGATCGGAACCAGCTGCTGGGCCTCCCGCAGCTGCGTCTCAGTAACGTTGGACAGGCCGATGTGGCGGATCTTGCCTTCGTTCTTGAGCGCGACGAGCGTCTCGATCGAGTCGGCCAACGGGACGGTCGGGTCGGGCCGGTGGAACTGGTAGAGCGGGATCTGATCCAGCTTCAGCCGGCGGAGGCTTCCCTCGCACGCCGCGCGGAGGTGGTCCGGGCGCCCGTCCGCCTTCCACCGGCCCGGTCCGGAGCGGACCAGTCCGCCCTTCGTCGCGATGACCAGGTCGTCCGGGTAGGGCGACAGCGCTTCCGCGATGAGGGTTTCGCTGACGTCCGGGCCGTAGGCGTCGGCGGTGTCGATGAAGTTCACCCCCAGTTCGAGGGCCCGCCGCAGCACCGCCTTGGCTTGTTCGCGGTCCGGCGGGTCGCCCCAGACGCCTGGGCCCGTGATCCGCATGGCGCCGAAACCAAGGCGGTTGACGGTGAGGTCGCCCCCGACGTCGAGGGTTCCGGCCGGGCTGGCTGTCGCGGTGCCCGCGCGTGAAATCTCCGTCATCAATGCGCCGTATCTCCTCCGAAGTGCGGCTGGCCGCGGGGGACCGGGGCCGCGCCGGACGGGGCGTCCAGCCCGCCGTCAGGTCCGAACCGGGCGCTGGCCCAGGGTGTTCCCGGGTCAGTACGGTCAGCTCGGTACGGGTCCGCTCAGAAGCCGGGGAAAGTCTTCCGCAGCTCGTCGAGATCCACCCCGTCGGTCTGGAGCGGCCGCGGGTGGCCGGCGTCCAGGCGCCCGTAGACCAGCCGGAGGAACGCCTCGGCGGGCAGCGTGAGGCGGGGTAGCTCGGCGGTCCCGTCCCACGGGCCGAGTTGGACCTGCTCACCGACGTCGAGGACGAACTCGCGCACCGGTTCGGTCGTGCTGACCCGGACGCGCAGCGGCGCGCCGGCCGGCTTGCCGGCGAAGCCGGCCATCATGCCGATCGAGTCGACGAGCTCGGCGACGGCTGCCGGGTCGACCGTGGCGGCCGGGTCGAGAACGACCCCGATGTCCCAGGTGTGCACGGCGTGTTCGCTCAGCCGTAGCCGGACCAGTCCCGCCGCGTCCAGCTCCATCGGGCCGAATGCGACGCGCAGGTCGCGTAGCTGATCGTCGTCGAGGTTCTCGTACGCCTCCACGAGCGCCCGGTCGGCGGGAATCGCGTCGGCCGACTGCTCGTCGGGTGTCTTCGCGTCCCAGACCGCCCAGATGGCGGCGAACTGCGCCTGGTCGGGGGACGGGGCCCCGGCCACCGCGGCCCGCAGCACCAGCCCGCCGATCTGGGCACCGGAGCCCAGATGGGACAGGACCTGGGCCACCGTCCACTCGGACGCGTAGGACGGCTCGCGCAGCTGCGCGGGGTCGAGCGGTTCGGTGACGGCCCGCAGGCGTTGGTGCGACCGGCGCAGCGCGGCGACGGCCGGATGGGTTTCGGGGGGCATCCCACGAGGCTAGGCCATCGCCGCTGGGCCCGAACCGCGCCCGGCCGACCACCCGGCCACGCTGTCACCCGGCCACGATGTCGATCGAGCGCACGCCCAGCTCCGGGGCGGTTTTCTCGGCCAGCTCCGGAGGCTCGCCGCAGACCAGGACGGGGAGGTCGCGCACGACGTCGATCGTCGCGGTGGCCCGCCCGGGACCGGACGGCCCGCGCCAGGCCAACTCCACGGTCGCCGCCCGCCCGCCGGGGGCGACCTCGGTGCGCGCCGCCGTCAGCCGGTGGTCGAGCCAGGACCATCCGAACCGGGCGAACAGCTCCCGCTCGGCGACCTGGCCCCAGGTGTCCAGCGCGGTATTACCGCGGTAGTGACCAGCGAGCGGGGGCGGCCCGGTCCGGCGCACGATTTCGTCGAGGGCCACGGGGTCGAGGAAGCCCCAGGCCCGCCCGTCGGGCAGCGTGAACCCGGTCGGGGCGAAGCGGTGACCGCCGGTATGGCTGCACCGGCGGACCCGCAGACCCGGCCAGATCGTGGCCACGTCCATGGCCAACCGGGTCCCCAGGCGGCCGCAGCAGCCGTCCCGCGCGCCGTGCCCGCACAGCAGCACCTCGGCCGGCGCGATCCGGTGCCCGGGATCGGCCAGCGGTGCCTCGATCAGGCCGACGACCGCGTCGGCGACCTGGTCGGACCGCACGACGTGGTCGGTGCCCACAAAGTTGCCGGTGCTCTCAGGGTTGCCGGTGCCGGCGGTCGGCCCGGTGCCGGCGGGCCGGTCGGAATTCGTCCGCCGCCAGATCGTCACCCGCACCGCGGATCCGCCCGGCGCCCGTGGCTGGTCGCCGACGGTGCCCACCTCGTCCCGGACGGGGTCGTCGGCCGGTCGGACCGCCAGCAGCCGGGTGCGCCGCGGGTTGTGCCGTTGCAGGTCCGCGAAAACCGGGATCTTCCCGACGTCCCGGGGCCAGGGCGGGGGCACCTCGATGAGAACGAACGTGTCGCAGGTCAGCGACGACCCGATCGGGTCGGCGCCCTGCGCCCGGGTCCAGGGCGCGCAGCGGTAGGACACGGCCGCGGGTGTCGTACTGACGTTCACGAAGGCCACCTTCCCCGATTCGGGCGCTTCCCGACGGTTGTGCGCGGCCCGCGCCCCCGAACGGGCGTCCGGGTTGGCGCGACGCCGGTTACCAATCTCCGCGATCGACGCGCGCGGCGCCCGGAGTTCCGGGTGGGTGTGGCCGGTCGCGCAGCCCCGGCCGGTGGTTCAGGAACCGAACCGGAACGTCGAAGGTGGCCGTGATGGGCCAGTCGTGCGGTGGCCTCGAAACGTGTGATGTCGCGGCCGACCGGCGGATCACGACCTACGGAATCGGGACAGCGGCCCGCTTTCCAGCGACAAGTCGAACCTGAAGGCGCGGCACGCTCGATCGCCTACTTCATCGGCGGCCCGAGTGGCATCGCTTATCAGAACGCGACGAAGAACCGGGTCACGCTGCTCGCCGGGACCGGACCTTGTCAGCGCCAACGAAGATCCACTGTCCGTTCACGCTGACGGTTACCGACCGGGCGGCGGTCGGGATAGTCAGCGGACGCTCCAACGCCCGCTGACGACGACGATTGGGCGCGGTCTAGGCCGGAATCACCGCTGGCAGTATCAGCCGGGGCTAGGGGCCGCAGCGACGCTGCCACCGACCGCGCTGGCCCTTTCGGGCCGCATCCGGGCCGGGGGTTGGAGCACCGAGCGGGCGCCGCAGACGCGCACCAATGTGCCCAACTCGGGTCCCGCGACCGCGGTGCGAAGCTGACGGAGTCCGGTAGTCCGGTAGTCCGGAAGGGTGGTAGTCCGGTAGTCCGGAAGGGTGACCGCCGGAATCACGCGGGTCGGATACCGGCGGTCAGGCGGAAACGCGGCTGCTGCCGGGCTCGTGGCCGGTGTACCGCTGCTCCCGCCCGGCCGGCCGCTCGTGGAACTCCGGCCAGGCCTCGCGATCGGCGGCCACGGCGGTCCAGTCGGTCCCGGACGCGATCCACCCGTTCTCCATGTGGGTGGCCAGCGCCGGCTCCACCGCGACCAGCTCGCGGCGCGGTCCGCGCCGCACCATCTGCCAGAGGTTGAGGGCGGCCCGGATGGTCGCGATGACCAGGAACCGGGCCCGACGGACCAGGCTGAGCGGCCGCGGGGCTTCGACGCCGCGGGCCTTGTTCAGGACGGCCGGCCAGGGGAACGGCTGAAAGCCCTGGTAGAGCAGGCACATCGTGTGGTCCCAGCCAGCGCCCGACCACAGTGCGGCGCGCAGCAGGCGGTTGTCCTCGCGCAGGGCGCGGACGGTCGCGCCGTACGTACCGGTGGTGCTCATCGCGCGCTGCCAGGTGTGACCGGCCACCAGCCGTGGCTCGGAATCACGCCACTCGCGGGGGATCGGCGCGAAGCTCGGCTGCACCGTCCCGGGCGCGGGGTGAGCCGTCACCGACACGTACAGCGCGAAGTAGTCGACCGATGGGAAGGCGGCGGGTGCGGCGGCCAGGACCGACAGGGCTTCCGGACGGTAGAGGTAGTCATCCTCGGCCAGCCATACGAGGTCGTCGTCGGGCCAGCCCCGCTGCCGGGGGATGGCCAGCGCGGCCCGCACCGCACCCTTGTTGCCCAGGCGGGACCGGGCCACGATCTCGCCGCTGGCCTGCATGAGGGCCAGCAGATCGCCCGGGATCGGCCCGTCGTTGAGATAGATCACCTCGACGGGGACCGGGCACTCGTCGACGGCACGGATGAAGGATGTGAGCGCTAGGCGTTTGCTGTAGTAATCAGGGCGCCCCTTGCGGTTCTCACCACCGTAGGAGCGGTAGATGACGTGCAGCATCTCGCGCCGAGTCCCCTTTTCCTCGCGAACGGCCGTCGGTTTACCAATTCCCCGGAAGGGGTGCGGTGACCCGGAGGATCAGGAGGGCAAACTCACCGCCGCGGGCTTCGTGTGTACCGCCGTCGGGGCGGGAGATCATCAACTACCGGAAAGCACCTTTTCGGCAAAGGCGGAACCTTCAGCAACGGCGGAACCGTCTGGCCCGCGGACCAATGAGACAAAGCGGCACTGAAGGTAGTGTACCTGTCCGAACCGCCCGGATTTCGATCAGGTGTGTACGGCTCGTTAAAGCTGGTTGACATCGCGGACCCGGCCAGAGGTGGATGCCAGGGCGGACCGGGCGATCAGCGAACGGGCGCCGTCAGGCTTCGGCGGGGCCCGGGGCGGCCTGCCGGGCGGCGGCCAGGATTCCCTGGTAGCCGGTGCACCGGCACAGGTTCCCGGACAGCCCGACCCGGATGTCCTCGTCGGTCGGGTCCGGGTTGTCCCGCAGCAGAGCGGTCAGCGACATGATGAAGCCGGGGGTGCAGAAACCGCACTGCAGACCGTGACAGTCGCGGAACGCCGCCTGGACCGGCGACAGTGTCCCGTCCGGCGCGGCGATGCCTTCCACCGTGGTCACCTCGCGGTCGGCGGCCTGCACCGCGAACATCAGGCAGGAGCGCACCGCGGCCCCGTCGACCAGGACCGTGCACGCGCCACACACACCGTGCTCGCAGGCCAGGTGCGTGCCGGTCAGGCGGCAGTTCTCCCGGAGGAAGTCGGCGAGGGTCAGACGGGGTTCTACGACGGCCTCCTGAGGCCGGCCATTCACCGTTATTTTGATCGCGATCTCAGTCACGACGGGCCTCCGTTGCGGCGGCGGTAAAGGCGCGGGACACCATGGCCGCGCCGACGCGTTCCCGGTATCTGGCCGAGCCCTGCAGGTCGGACGGGATCGAGGACAGGTCGGCGACGGCCAGCCGGCCGAGGTCGTCCGCGACGACGTCGGTCACGCCGACCCCCACCACGCTCGCCTCGGCGGCCGTCGGGCGCTCCGGCTTGGCGCCCAGCCCGATCAGGCCGATGGCGCACCGGGTGACCCGGTCGTTGTCATCCAGTGCGACACCGACACAGGCGCCGGCGATGGCGAAGTCGCCGTGCCGGCGCGCGAATTCCTCCACCGCGAACCCCCGGCGCCCGGTCCACACCGGGAAGTCCACCGCGACCAGCAGTTCGTCCGGTTCCATCGTCGTGCTCCAGAACCCGTCGAAGAAGTCGGCGGCCGCGATCGTCCGGCGGCCGCGGGTCGACACCACCTCCAACCCGGCGTCGAGCGCGAGCGCGATGGCCGGGTACTCGGCGGCCGGGTCGGCGTGCGCGATGGAACCGCCCAGCGTGCCCCGGTTCCGGATCTGGAAGTGGCCGATCAGCGGGGTGGCGCGGGTCAGCAGCGGGACCGCCGCGGCGACGTCCGGGTCGGCTCCGACCACGGCCTCGGTGGTGCCGGCCCCGATGCGCAGGTGCCCGTCCCGCCGCTGGATGCCCCGCAGTTCGATGATCCGCCCGATGTCGACGAGCTCGTCCAGGACGGCCATGCGCAGGGCCAGCATCGGGATGAGGCTCTGCCCACCCGCGAGAACCTTGGCCCCGTCGCCGAGCTCGGCGAGCAGGCCGACCGCCTCGGCGATGGTGGTGGGGGCCTGATAGCCGAACGGCGCCGACTTCACTGGTCCGATCCGTCCGCGGCGCGGGTACTCGGATCGAGCAGGCCGACGAGCCGGGCGGGTGAGAGCGGCAGGCGGGTGATGGTCACGCCGAACGGCGACAGCGCGTCCGCCACCGCGTTGACGACCGCCGGCGGTGCGCCGATGGCACCCCCCTCGCCGACGCCCTTGTAGCCGCCGGGCCCGGGGCTCGGCGTCTCGATGTGCCCGTACTCGATGATCGGCACCTCGGTCGACGTGGGCAGCAGGTAGTCGGCGAACGTCGTGGTCACGGGGTTGCCGTCCTCGTCGTAGGCGAGTTCCTCGTACAGCGCGCCGCCGATGCCCTGGACCACCCCGCCCGCGATCTGACCCTCGACCACGTTCGGGTTGATCATAGGGCCGCAGTCCTCGCTGACGATGTAGCGCAGCAGGTCCACCCGACCGGTGACGGGGTCGACCTCGCACGTGCAGACGTGGGTCGCGTTGACGAAGATGCTGGTGTCGGTGGCGGTGTACCGGGAGCTGGCCTCCAGCCCGGCGGTCATGCCGGGCGGCAGTTTCTGGGGCTCGAAGTAGGCCACCTTGGCCATCTCGGCCATCGTGATCCCGACGGTCGGCGTGCCGCGGACGGTGGCCCGGCTGTCGGTCAGTTCGATGTCGCCGACCGCCGCCTCGAGCAGGTGGGCGGCGATGGCGGCCAGCTTCTCGCGCAGGATCGTGGCGGTCTGGCCCACCGCGCCGGCGGTCATCGAGCCGCTGCGGCTGCCGGCCGTGCCGGCCCCGAAGCTGGTGACGGCGGTGTCCCCCTGAACGGTGGCCACGTCGTCGATGTTCAGGCCGAGGGCGTCGGCGGTCAGCTGGATGACGGTCGTCTCGATGCTGTTTCCGCAGGAGCCGCCGACGACGTGGACGTTGACCTTGCCGGACGGCTCGACGCGGATCGTGGCCGCCTCGGTGCCGTAGTAGCCGTACCCCGGGGTGGACGGTTCGACGTAGTTGGAGATGCCGACGCCCAGGTAGCGACCGGCCGCCCGGGCCTGCGCCTGCTCCACCCGGAAAGCGTCGTAGTCGAGCATCGACAACGCCTGCTCGAAGGTCTCCATCGGCGAGATCTGCTCGTAGGTCATCCCGTACGGGCTGGCGTAGGGGATGTCCTCCTTGCGCAGCAGGTTGCGGCGCCGCAGCTCGGCCGGGTCGATGCCGATCCGGCGGGCCGCGATGTCGAGCAGGACTTCCCGGGCCAACGACTCGAACTGCCAGGGTCCGCGGTAGGCGGTCCGGCCGACGGTGTTGGTGTAGACGGTCCGGGCCTGGAAGGTCGCCTTCGACACCCGGTACGGGCCGGGAAAGAACACCCCGACCGCGGCGGCGGTCATGACCGGCCAGGGCGTCGGGTAGGCGCCGCAGTCCTGGACGAAGTCGATCGTCGCCGCCTGGATCACGCCGTCGTCGTCGAAGGCCATCCGGGCCACGCCGTGTTCGCGGCGGGACATCCCGGCCGAGAGCAGGTTCTCCTGGCGGTCCTCGACCCACTTGACCGGCACGCCCAGCTTCGGCCCGGCCAGCATCAGGCACATCTCGTCCCGCTGGACCATGACCTTCTGCCCGAAGCTGCCGCCGGTGTCGCGCATGACCACGCGGATGCGGTGCTCGGGCAGCCCCAGCAGCCGGGCGCAGAACATCCGTACCTCATGCGGTGACTGGGTGGCCGAGTAGATGGTCAGGTCGCCGGTCGTCGCGGAGTGGTCGACGATCAGCCCCCGGCCTTCCATCGGCACCGGCGCGTAGCCCTGCTGGTAGATGGTTTCGCTCACGACGTGGGCCGCGGAATCGAAGACGTCGTCGAAGGTGGACAGGGGGAACGCCCCGAGGTCACCGATGATGTTCGAGCCGTGGCTGGTGTGGACCAGCTCGGTCGCCTCCGCGGCCTGGGTGTAGTCGACGACCGGGGTCAGCGGCTCGTAGTCGATCTCGACCAGCTCGGCCGCGTCCTCGGCGATGTACCGGCTCCCGGCCACCACCAGGACGACCGGGTCACCGACGAACCGGACCTCACCCTCGGCCAGCGGCGGTCGCGGCGTTTCGGGGCCCTCCTCGCCCGAGGACGTGTGCCACTGCTCCTTGACCCCGCCGTTCAGATCGGCCGCCGTGAACACGGCGACGACGCCCGGCAGGGCGGCGGCGGCGGAGGCGTCGATGCTCACAATCGTGGCCCGGGCCATGGGACTGCGCACGAAGCACGCGTGCACCATCCGGGGCAGTTCGATGTCGTCCACGTAGGTGCCGCGGCCGGTCAGCAGCCGGGCGTCTTCCACGCGGTGCACCCGGCTGCCGGCGTAGCGGGCGGCGGTCGGCGAAGTGGTGGTCATGGTCTCGACACCGGTTCCCGCGGTCCCATGGATCTCTCCCTCGCCGAGGACCCGTAGACCGAATCCTTGAGTTGCTGTTCACTCTGTGCTGTCTTCGGACCTGTGACCAGGGATTCGTCGCCGGATCGCGAAACGGTGCCGGGCGCCCAGGGTGTCACCCGAATGGTGCATGAATTCTGGAGCCAATGTAGTACGAGGGGCCCGGGCCGGCGCAACGGACGGAACCGGTCGGGTGCCGGCGGGCCGCGCCCCCGGCCGGTCCACCCAGGTGGCGACGAACGCGGCACCGAGCAATTAGAGTCCGCCGGCAAGAGGCCTGCCCTTCCGGCGGTTGCCCACCCGGTCGAGCGTCGGGGCCGCCCACTCATCGATCGACAGAGCCGAGGCAGGTGCCGATGGGGAACGACCGCGCGGTCGGTATCCGTGGCTAGACCCGACGGCCGGTCGCCCGGGTCGGCGGCGGACGAGACCCCACCGGCAGCGAAGCGCCGCGCGTACGAGAGCCCGGTACGCCGGCAGCAGGCCGCGCAGACCCGGGGCCGCATCGTCGCGGCCGGGGCCGAGATGGTCCACGGCTTTCCGAGCTGGGACTGGCGCGATCTCACGGTGCGGGCCGTCGCCCGCCGGGCCGGGGTCAACGAGAGCACCATCTACCGCTACTTCTCCACCGAGCGGGGCCTGCACGACGCGGTCATGCGCCACCTGGAGGAGGAGGCCGGCGTCGACCTGGAAGGGCTCCGGCTCGAGAATTTCAGCGACGTCATCGCCCGGATGTTCGCCTACCTCTCGTCGTTCCCGATCACGCCGCCACCGATCGACGATCCGACGTTCGCGGCCACCGACCGCCGCCGCCGGCAGGCCCTTGTCGCGGCGGTCGGTCCGCCGGCGGCCGACTGGTCCGACGCCGACTGCGAGACGGCGGCCGCCATGTTGGACGTGTTCTGGAGCGTTCCCACGTTCGAGCGGCTGACCACCGTGTGGAACCTCGATGCCGACCGCGCGACCCGAGCCGTCGGCTGGGTGATCGGGCTCATCGAGACCGCCGTCCGGGAGGGCCGCGCGCCGGAGTAGGCCGGAGCGCGGACGCCCGGGCGCCCCGTCCGCGCGGTCATACTCGCAACCATGCCCTTCCCCGCCTTCACCGGTCCGGCGGCTGTCTCCAGCGCGCTCGACGCGGCCGGCTACCTGCCGGAGCCCGGTATCGCCACCGCCGCCTACCTCGCGCTGCGGATGGGTCGGCCGCTGTTCGTGGAAGGCGATCCGGGGGTTGGAAAGACGGCGTTGGCCCATGCGCTGGCCGAAATCTGCGGGGCACCGCTCCTGCGGCTGCAGTGCTACGAGGGAATCGATGCCAGCCAGGCGCTGTACGACTGGGATTTCCCGCGCCAGATTCTGCATCTTCGGGTCGCCGGGGCCGGCCCGGACGGCGGGGCCGCCCGGGCGGACCTTGAAATGTCGCTGTACGACCGGCGCTTTCTGATTGCCCGGCCCATCCTGCGGGCGCTCGAGCAGAGCCCGGCGGTGCTGCTCATCGACGAGATAGATCGCGCTGACGACGAGTTCGAGGCGTTCCTGCTCGAAGTGCTGGCCGAGAACAGCGTGACGGTGCCGGAAATCGGCACGATCAAAGCGCTGGTGCCGCCCCTGACGGTGATCACGTCGAACCGGACCCGCGAGGTGCACGACGCGTTGAAACGGCGTTGCCTTTATCTCTGGCTCGCCCATCCCGATTTCGCGCGGGAGGTGGCGATCGTCCGGCGCCGCGTGCCGGAGGCCGCCCGGCAACTGGTCGCCGACGTGGCGGGGGCCGTCGCCCGGCTGCGGGAGGCGCATCTGCTCAAGCCGCCGGGCGTGGCCGAGACCATCGACTGGACCCTGGCCCTGCACCTGCTCGGCGCCGAGCGCCTCGACCGGGAGTCGGCCCGGGTGACGTTGGGGGCCGCGCTGAAATACCGGGAGGATCTGGTCCGGGTCGAGCGTGAGCTGGGCGAGCTGCTCGGGGGCTGACGCACCGTGAACCCCGCTTCCGACCCCCCGCCGCCCGTGGGCCTCCCGCGGTTGGCGCCGGATCCCGTCGTGGTCCTGACCGGATTCGCCCGCGCGCTGCGGGCCGGCGGAGTCCTGGCCGACGCCAGTCGGCTCGCGGCGACGGTGCAGGCCCTCGCGCTGCTGGATCCGGGCGACGCCACCGACGTGTACTGGGCCGGACGGGTGACGTTGTGCGCCGGGCCGGACGATCTGTCGGTTTACGACTCGGCTTTCGAGGAGTGGTTCCGGGGCCGGTTTCCGTTCCCGCCGGTGCCGGAGCCGGCCGCCTCGGTGGAGACGCTGCTCCACGCCTGGGCGACGGCCGCCCGGGACGCCGGCGACGGGGATCTCGCCGACGACACGGTCGCCAACGCCGCGAGCGACACCGAGGTCCTGCGCCGGCGGGACGTCACCGAACTGAGCGCGGCCGACCGTGCCGAGGTGGACCGGCTCATCAGCCTGCTCGCGCCGCGGGTCGGAATCCGGGCCACGCGGCGCCGGCGCCCGGGTGGGAACCGGCAGCTCGACCCGCGCCGGACGGTGCGCGCCATGCTGCGGGACGGCGGCGAGCCGGGCCCGCTCGCCCGGCGGCGGCCCCGGACGAAACCCCGGCGGCTGGTGCTGCTCGTCGACGTCAGCGGCTCCATGAACCCGTACGCCGATCTGATGCTGCGCTTCGGGCACGCCGCCGTCCGGGTCGCCCCGGCCAGCACCGAGGTGTTCACCCTCGGTACCCGGCTCACCCGGCTGACCCGTTACCTGCGCATCCGCGATCCGGACGAGGCGCTGCGGGCGGTCGGCGACGCGATCCCGGACTGGAGCGGCGGCACCCGGCTCGGGGAATCGCTCCGCGCTTTTCTGGACCTGTGGGGGCAGCGCGGTACGGCCCGGCAGGCGGTGGTGGTGATCGCCTCGGACGGTTGGGAGCGCGGGGACGCGACCCTGCTCGCCGACCAGATGGCCCGGCTGGCCCGGCTCGCGCACCGGGTGCTGTGGGTGAACCCGCACAGTGGCCGGGACGGCTTCGCCCC
>JAMFSN010000320.1 GCA_026225295.1 Frankia alni | reverse complement strand
CGTCGGCTACGTGGGACGGCTCGCCATCGAGAAGCGCGTCGACCTGCTCGCCTCGGTCGCCAGCCTGCCGGGGGTCCGGCTGGCGGTCACCGGCGGCGGGCCGCTGGAGGAGGAACTGCGCACCGCGATGCCGACGGCGGCCTTCCTCGGCATGCGGTACGGCGACGACCTGGCGCGGATTTACGCCTCGCTCGACGTGTTCGTGCACACCGGGCCGTTCGAGACGTTCGGCCAGACCATCCAGGAGGCGTCGGCGAGCGGCCTGCCGGTGATCGCGCCCGCTTCCGGCGGGCCGGTTGACCTGGTCGACGACGGCGAGACGGGGTACCTGGTCAAGCCGGGCGACCCGGGCGCGCTGTCGGCGGCGGTGCGCGCCCTCGCCGAGGACCCGGCCCTGCGGACGCGGTTCGGCGCCGCCGCGCGGCGGCGGGTGCTCGGCCGGACCTGGTCGGCGCTCACCGATGAGCTGCTTGGCCATTACGCGGCCGTCATCGACGCCGACGCGGTGCCCGCCCGGCTCGCGGCGTGACCCGCCCGGGTGGCTCCCACCAGCCCCGAAGACCCGTTGACCCGTCTGTTTCCCACCGGTCCTCGCTCTGTCTGGCAGGTATGGCATGACCCGAATCGTGGCCCTCGGCGACTCGATCACCCTTGGCTTGGGCGACCCCGTGCCCGGCGGCTGGCGCGGCTGGACGCGCCTGCTCGCCGACGGGCTGCCAAAGCCCGAGCTGCACAACCTGGCCGTGAACGGCGCGCAGGCCAAGCACGTGGAGCGGGACCAGCTGCCCGACGCGCTGCTGCTGCGCCCGCACGTGGCCACGGTGGTCGTCGGCATCAACGACACCCTGCGGGCCGGGTTCGACCCGGTGCGGACCGGCCAGGCGGCCGCCCGGACGGTGGCCGCGCTGACCGCCGGCGGCGCGACCGTGCTGACCATGCGGCTGCCCGACCCGGCCCAGATGTTCGGCTTGCCGGCCGGGCTCGCGCGGCCGCTGTCGCGCCGGATGCGGGCGGTGAACAGCGAGATGGACCGGATCGCGGCGCACTACGGCACGATCCACTGGGACGCGTCGGCCGACCCCGAGACCTACGACCGGCGCAACTGGTCGGTCGACCGGCTGCACCCGAACGAGCGCGGGCACCGGCTGATCGCGGGCCGCCTGTGGGACCGGCTCGCGGAGTCCGGGTTCCCGGTCGCCGAGCGGCCGGGCAGCGAGCCCACCAGCCCGCCGCCGTCCCGCCGGGACGACGCCTGGTGGATGGCGACCAAGGGGGCCGGCTGGGTCATCCGCCGCTCGGTCGACCTCATTCCGTACATGCTGTTCATGGCCGCGCGGGACGCGATCGTCGAGCAGCGCGAGTGGTCCGCCTCGGTCGCCCTGCCAGCCGGCTCGGTGCCGGTCCTCCCCGGTTCGGCCGACTGCGGGCCGAGCGGCCCGGCGGCCGTGGCCCGGCCGGCGGCCGAGGCGGGGGCACCGGTCGCCGGGGACGCCAAGACCGCGGAGCACCTCGCCGAGTGAGGGGGAAACGGACGGCTGAAGCGGTCAGCCGCGCACGTTCGGCGATCACTTGTTTTTGATTAAGCGCGAGAGAGTGACGCAATTCCTTTAGGCGAGATGGTACGGGACGCGTGCATTGTCCCGTTTCAGCATTTACGCTTTGATGGCGATGAAAGCAAGGTGGTTCGGCCGCGATCTGATACCGCCGTTGCTGCGGGACGGGGTGTTCCGGCGGTACTGGGGAGCATCGACCGTCTCGATGTTCGGTGACCAGGTCTCGTCGGTCGCGGTGCCGCTCACCGCCGTCCTGGTGCTGCACGCGCGGGCGTACGAGATGGGGTACCTGACGGCGCTCCAGTGGCTGCCGAGCCTGCTGTTCGGACTGCACGCCGGCGCGTGGGTGGACCGTAGCGGCAAGCGGCGG
>JAMFSN010000319.1 GCA_026225295.1 Frankia alni | reverse complement strand
GGCGACCGATTTTCCGTGTTCGGATGACGGGTGGCTGGCCACCGGCGACCTCGGCCGGCTCGATGACGGCTACCTGTTCATCACCGGGCGACGCAAGGAGATCCTGGTGACGAGCGGCGGCAAGAACGTCGCGCCCGCCCCGCTCGAGGACCGGGTCCGGCTGCATCCGCTGGTCAGCAACTGCATCGTGCTGGGTGAGGGCCGGTCCTACGTCACGGCGCTCATCACCCTCGACCAGCCCGCGCTGGCCGCCTGGTCGGCGACCCGCGAATCGACGTCGGGCGGTGCGGATGGTGCGGATGGTGCGGTGCCGCCCGACCAGGACCCGGCCGTGACCGCCGCGGTCGCCGGGGCCGTCGATGCGGCGAACGCCCTGGTCTCGCGGGCCGAATCAATCCGCCGGTTCCACATCCTGCCCGCCGACTTCTCCGTGGCCGGCGGCCAGCTCACCCCGACCCTGAAGCTGCGCCGCGCGGTGATCGCGGAGGATTTCCGGACCGTCATCGAAGGGCTCTACACGCCGTAGAAGCCCCTCCACGCCGTAGAACGGCCCGTCGCCCGGCCCGCGCCTGATCGGCGGCGGGCCGGGCGACGGAGCCGGGCGACGGAGCCGCCAGCTAGGCGGGCGCCCCGATCATGCACACGTACTCCAGATCCACCTTGACGACCAGCAGGCCGCTGTCGTCGTACAGGCGGGCCACCCCGGTCAGGTCGAACCGTTCCTCACTGCCCCGGGTCAGCACGCCGGCGATCGTCGGGCCGTCGACCGTCCCGGTCGCGCGGATCCGGCCGCGGGCCGGCTTGAGGTAGGCAGCCCGGCTCGAGCGCAGCGCAAAGAACCGGACATCGCCGAGGCGGGCCGCCAGGGCGCCGGAGAAAGCGCCCGCGCAGGCCACCTCGGCGGCGAGGAACAACGCGCCGGCGTGGACGGTACCCAGATGGTTCAGGAACTCCGGGCGGTCCGCGACCTCGGCCACCGCGTCGTGCGCGGTGAGCTGGGTGATCCGGACCCCGACGTGGTTGTTGAAGGGCACCATGGTGTCGACAACGGCCCGGATCTGCTCGAGATCGGGGCCACCCGAGTCACCTGTTCTGATTGATGCCCGGGCTTGCAGGATTCCTGCGGGAACACCGCTCTGATCAGACATGAAATAAGCTGAGCACCGTCACCTTAATTCCTGGAAAACAGGCGGTGAATCGCTACCGACGACCGGCCGATGAGTATCTTCATTGTGGCGTGGGTCATTCTTTCACACCCCCATCGGATATCAGACGATCGAAGCTGCCAATCGTCGGGTCACAGTCCTTGCGGAACCGCCGTGCTCGGTGGTTAAGCTGATCCCGACCTAAGGAACAACACGGCCGCGACGAAGGCGTCGGGCGCGAACCGTTAAGCCATTTCTGTCTGTGACCAGCCACACACCAGGTCGACGGTGGGAGTCGCGATATGTACGATGTCATTGTGGTCGGCGCACGGTGCGCGGGTTCACCAGTCGCAATGTTGTTGGCCCGGCAGGGCGCACGGGTTCTGCTGGTCGACAAGGTTTCATTTCCGCACGACACGGTTTCCACCCACTATCTGCAACCGACCGGGCTCGCCCGGCTGCGGGACTGGGGCCTGCTCGATCGGCTGGCGGCGACCCACATCACGCCGATCCGGAAAATGACGGTGAGTTTGATGGACACCGTCATCAGCGGCTTTTCAGGGCCCATCGAGGGCATAGATCACTCCTACGCGCCGCGCCGGTCGATTCTGGACGCCATTCTGGTCGACGCGGCCCGGGAAGCCGGAGCCGAGATCCGCGAGAGCTACTCGGTGCTGGAGCTCATCGAGACCGACGGACGGGTGACCGGAATCCGCGGCCGGTCGAAGGGCGGTGCCGTCACCGAGGAGATCGCGCCCCTCGTGGTGGGCGCCGACGGCCGCAATTCCGTCGTCGGATCGTCGGTGGGCGCCGAGTTCACCAAGGTGGTACCGGCCGGGAGCTTCATCTACTACTCGTACTGGAGCGGCCTCGACATCTCGTTCCACAGCCGCTTCGGGGACCTGCAGCAGGTCGGAGCCTGGCCCACCAACGACGACCTGACCCTGGTCGCGACGATGCGCCCCCGGGCCCATTTCGACGAATTCCGCCACGACATCGAAGGAAACTTCGAGAAGGTCGTCCGGGAGGTCTTCCCCGAACTGGCCGAGCAGATGGCGACCAGCGGCCAGCGGGCGGAGAAGTTCTCCGGAATCCGCTACCCCGACAACTTCTACCGCCGTTCGAACGGGCCGGGTTGGGTCCTGGTCGGCGACGCGGGTTACCACAAGGACCCGGTGACCGGGCAGGGCATCACCGATGCCTTCGGACAGGCCGACCGGCTGGCCCGGCAGATCGCCCGCGGCCTGGCCGGAGAGATCCCGCTCGACGAGGCGACGGCGGAATTCGTCCGGGACCGCGACGCCGAATCCGGCGCCGCTTTCATGCTGGCCTGCACCCTGGGCGAGCTGGTCATCCCGGCCGAGTTGCAGGCGCTCTTCGGCGCGGTGAGCCACAGCGAATTTCACAGCCGCCGGTTCTTCGACATGATCGGTGGCGGCCTGACCGGCGAGGAATTCTTCGCGCCGGAGAACCTGAACTCGATCTTTGCCGACGCCGGCCGGGCGGCCTGACCGCCCGAAATCCCATCGGTGGGCGCCGACGGCGCTCTCGACAGCAGGCAGGAGCCGCGGACATGTCGGCCTTCAAAATGACCGTGATCGGTGACAGTTTCGCGGAAGGCCGGGGCGACCCCCGGCCGGACGGTTCATTCGGCGGTTGGGTGCCCGCGCTGGGTCGACACCTCGGGATCGATGAATCCGACATTCTCAACCTGGGCGCCTTCGCGGCCCTGACCGGGGACGTCATCGAGCGCCAGTTGCCCGTCGCGCTCGAGAACCCCGCACCCCTGATGGGCGTCACCGTGGGCGGCAACGATCTCGTCCGCGACTACGACCGGGACCGTTTCCGCGACAACCTGCGCCTGATCCTTTCGCGTCTCGTCGGTGCCGGCCGGACGGTGTTCACCATCACCTATCCCGATATCCCGGGCCGTATCCCCGGGCTTTCGGCCGGCCAACGCGACGCGCTCCGCCGCAATTTCGCCCGGGGGAACGCCGACATCCGCGACCTGGTCGCCGAGCTGGGTGTCCGGTGCCTGGACATGCCCACCCTGCCGGCCACCGCCGACGCCTCGATGTGGAACCCCGACGGGATCCACCCGAGCGCCGCCGGCCATCTCCAGATCGGGTCGGCCCTGGCCGACCTGCTCAAGGACGCGCGGTACTCCACGACCGGGTCGGCAACGGCCGGACCTTCCCCCACCGCCCCCCGCCACGCCCTGAGAGAGACCAGGTGAGCCCCGTGACCCCAGCCCCGGTGTCAACGGCCCCGGCGGCGGCCCGCCGCCGCCTCGCCGACAATCCGATCGCCATCGTCGGGGTGGCCGGTCTGTTCCCGATGGCGCGCAACTACCGGCAGTTCTGGCGCAACGTCGTGGCCGGGGTCGACTGCACGCAGGATGTGCCGCCGAGCCACTGGAGCATCGAGGACTACTACGACGCCGATCCGTCGGTGCCCGACAAGACCTACTGCCACCGGGGCGGCTTCCTGCCCGAGATGGAGTTCAGCCCGATGGAGTTCGGCATTCCGCCGACCCAGCTCGAGGTGACCAGTGTCGTCCAGATGCTCAGCCTGCTGGTCGCCCGGGACCTGCTGCGGGATGCGGCGGCCACCGACTCCGACTGGTACGACCCGAAGCAGACCGGCGTCGTGCTGGGCGTCACCGGCGCCCAACCGCTCGGCTATCCGCTCGCGACCCGGCTGGAGACGCCGATCATCAAGGAGGTCGTGCGCAGCTGCGGCCTGTCCGAGGCGGACGCGGCGGCCATCGCGGACAAGATCCTGCTGGCCTACCCGCCCTGGGAGGAGAACTCCTTCCCCGGGGTGCTCGGCAACGTCATCGCCGGCCGGATCGCCAACCGTTTCGATCTGGGCGGTATGAACTGCACGGTCGACGCGGCCTGCGCGAGCTCCATGTCGGCCGTCCGGATGGCCGTGAACGAGCTGCTCGACGGCCGCTCGGACCTGATGATCACCGGCGGGTGCGACACCGAGAACACGATCTTCGGGTACATGTGTTTCAGCAAGACCCAGGCCCTGTCCAAGGGCGGGACGATCCGGCCGTTCGACGAACGCGCGGACGGCACCCTGGTCGGCGAGGGCATCGGCATGCTCGCGCTGCGCCGGCTGGACGACGCGCGGCGGGACGGCAACCGGATCTACGCGGTGATCCGCGGGATCGGGTCATCCAGCGACGGCCGGTTCAAGAGCATTTACGCGCCGCGCGCCGAGGGACAGCAGGTGGCGTTGCGTCGGGCCTACGACGACGCCGCCTGTCCGCCCGATTCCGTCGAGCTGTTCGAGGGGCACGCGACCGGCACCGCGGTCGGGGACGCGACCGAGCTGTCCGCGCTGCGGGCCGTCATGGGTGAGGCCACCGACGAACGCCGGTTCGCCGCCATCGGCAGCGTCAAGTCCCAGATCGGCCACACCAAGGGCGCGGCCGGGACGGCCAGCCTCATCAAGCTGGCGCTGAGCCTGCACCACAAGGTGCTCCCGCCGACGATCAACGTCGACGTGCCGAACCACGAGATCGGTGACGACGAGTCGCCCTTCTACCTCAGTACCCGGCTGCGGCCCTGGATCGCGAATCCCACCCGGGGACCGCGCCGCGCGGCCGCGTCCGCGATGGGTTTCGGCGGGACGAACTTCCACGTCGTCCTCGAGGAGGAGACCGCCGACCGCACCGGCCTGCGGACCCTGCACCCGACCGCCCGCACGTACCTGTGGTCCGCCCCCGATCCGGACGCCCTGGTGGCCGCGCTGCGCGGCGGGGCCGAGCCGAACGGCGGGAACGGGATCCCCGCGGAGCACGCCCGGGTCGGGTTCGCCGCCACCGACGCGACGGAGGCCGGGACGCTGCGCGAGATCGCCGCGGCGACGATCGAGCGCGAGGCCGGCGCCGAAACCTGGTCCCACCCGCGGGGCGTCCACTACCGGCGCCGCGCGCTGGCCGGCGCCAAGGTCGCCGCCCTCTTCGCCGGCCAGGGCAGCCAGTACGTCCACATGGGGTTGGCGGCCGCGGTGAACAACCCCACCGTCGGCGCCGCCTTCGACGAGGCCAACCGGGCCTTCGGCGACGCGGCGACGTCGCTGGCGTCGGTGGTCTTCCCGGCCCCGAGCTTCACCGCCGGGACGGAGAAGGCGCAGGAGACCGCGCTGCGGCAGACCGAATACGCCCAACCCGCGATCGGCGCCCTGGCCGCCGGGCAGTTCCGGTTCCTGGCCGAGCGGGGTCTGCGGCCCGACGGGTACATCGGTCACAGTTTCGGCGAACTCGCCGCGCTCTGGGCGGCCGGAAGCCTCACCGACGGCGATTTCTTCCGGATCGCCCGGGCCCGGGGGGCGGCGATGGCCCCGCCGGCCGGGGACGTCGACAGCGGCGCGATGGTGGCCGTCACCGCGTCGGTGGACGAGCTGGCGGCCCTGCTGGCCGAGCACGACGGCGTCGCCGTCTGCAACCTCAACGCGGTCGACCAGGTGGTCGTCGGCGGGGGGACCGACGCCGTCGCCGCCTTCGCCGCCGCGGGCCGGGAACGCGGGCTCACCGCGCACGCCCTGCCGGTGGCGGCCGCGTTCCACACCGACCGGGTGGCCCACGCCGTCGAGCCGTTCCGGGCCGCCCTCGCCCAGGTGCACGTCGGGCCGCCGAGCGGTCCCGTCTACGCCAACACCGCCGGGGCCCACTACGGCGACGACCCCGAGGCCAACCGCGACGTGCTCGCCGCCCAGATCGTCAGCCCGGTCGACTTCGTGGGCGGCCTGACGGCGATGCATGCCGACGGCTGCAGCGTCTTCGTGGAGTTCGGGCCGAAACGGGTCCTCACCGACCTCGTCCTGCGCACCCTCGGTGATCACGGCGTCATCGCCTTCGCCACGGATGGTGGGCCGAAGGGCGACGGCGACCTGGCGCTGCGTCAGGCGGCGGTCCGGCTGGCCGTCCTGGGTCTGCCGATCACCGGCATCGACCGGCAGGACGCGGAACCGTGGTCCGAGCCGGCCGCGCGCGGGATGACGGTCCGGCTGAGCGGCAAGGACTACGTCCCGGCGGCCCGCGAGGCGGCCTACCGGGCCGCGCTCGACGACGGCTACCGGGTACCGGTGGCCGTCGGCGGAGGCTCAGCGACCGGCGCGACCGCGCGGCCGGCCGCCCTCGCCCCGACGGCCGCCGGCGCGACCACGTCCACGGCCGGTCCGGTCGAGAAGAGCAACGGCGCGACGACCTCCACCGCCCTGGCCGATCTGGTCGTCCCGTCGGCCCCGGCCGTCGGCGGGGCCTTGCTGGCCGTCCCCGCGGCCCCCGCCCACCACAATGGGAACGGCGCCGGTGCCCACCGGGCCGGGCCGGGCCCGGTGACCGGCTTCGACGCGTTCCCACCGGTGCCGGAGCCGGGCCACGGGCCGGACGGCGCGACGGTGGCCGCGCTGGCCGGCGAGCATCTCGCGCTTCACCGGGAGTACCTGGAAAGCCAGCTCCGGGTAGCCGGCGGCCTGGTGTCCGCGCTCGAGCGGCGCGGCGCGGTCGACGACCGGCTGTCGGCGGCGGTCATCGCCGTGAAGGACCAGAGCGTGGAGATCAGCCGGACCCACGTCCGGGTGAACGAAATTCTCGCGACGTTGACCGGCCTCGAGGCCGCCCCCGCCGAGTCCGGGGCCCGCGCGTACGTCGACGCCCCGGCCCCGGCCGTGGTGCCCGCCGCGGACCTGGCCGGGTCCGCGGGGCGGCCCGGACCGATCGGGAGTCCGATCCCGATCCCGGCCACCCGGGCGCCCGAGCCGACGATCAGCGCCGGTGCGCCACGCGCCACCCCGTTCGCCGCCCCGGCCGGGGTGAGCCCGACGAACGGCACCGCCCCCGCAGCCGCCACCGCCCCCGCGGCCGCCCCCACCACCCCGGCCGGCTCGAACGGCTCGGTGGACGGAGCGGCCATCCGCACCGAACTCCTCAACGTCGTGTCGGACAAAACCGGCTACCCCGTCGACATGCTCGACCCCGCCATGGACCTCGAATCCGACCTCGGCGTCGACTCCATCAAACGCGTCCAGATCCTCGGCGGACTCC
>JAMFSN010000318.1 GCA_026225295.1 Frankia alni | reverse complement strand
CCCGGTCCGTCGCCGTGATTTCGTCATACAGCGAAACGGCCTGGAGCACCGTGGCCACGTCGTGGTAGCCGTCCGGGCGGCGCCCGCCCACCCCGAGGTGCAGGTTGACCTTGGCGGGAGCCCGGACCGTGACCGATCCGGATGGTGCCGGACGGCCGGTCCCGACAACGCTCGGGTGGCTACGGGACAGCGGACGCTCCTCAGGTCGGTGCATGCCTTGTCGGTGGACGCCTCCCAAACCTATCGGTCCCGGCGGGCCACGCTTGACCTCGATCGCGTCGGGTAGACCACGATGGAAGGGCCGGCGATCAGATCCGGCCCCGGCCGGGCCCGTCATTCCGGGATCGGTCCGCCGGGTCACAGCGGAAAGGCGTCCCATGAGTTCCCCTTCGCAGTACCCGGCGGCCACGGCGACGTCCGAGGCCGACCTGCCCACCGGTCGGCGAACCGGGGGCGACCCGGGGGTGACGCCCTGGCGCGCGACCAACGAGCTGGTCACGGCGCGCGGGCGGACCTCGATCGCCGACACCGTGGTGCGGAAGATCGCGGGGGTGGCCGCCCGGGAGATCTCCGGCGTCTACGCCCTGGGCACCGGCGGTGCGCGGGCGGTCGGCTCGATCCGCGACCGGATGCCCGGCACCTCCGGGACGAGCGTGGCGCAGGGCGTCTCGGTCGAGGTCGGCGAACGCCAGGCCGCGATCGACCTCGATCTCGTCGTCGACTACGGCGTCTCGATCCTGGACCTGTCCCACGCCGTACGCCGCAACGTCATTGCCGCGGTCGAGCAGATGACCGGGTTGGACGTCACCGAAGTGAACATCACCGTCGACGACGTCCACCTGGCTGACGACGGGACGGACAACCGCTCGGCCCGGGTCGAGTGACCATGACGGCACCGGACCCCGGGCCGCCGGCCATCCCCGGGCCGGACGCTGAACCGGCCGAAGGGGCTGGGCTGCCGGACCTGGCTCCGGTGCCGGACGCCGACGCGGTCGCGGTCGCGGCTCTGGCCGTTGCGGACGTGACCGCGCTGCACGGCGGCCGGCACGGCGAGGTCGCGACCTACCTGCCCGGTCGACGGGTGCTGGGGGTCCGGACCGGACCCGGCCGGGCCGAAGTGCACGTGGTCGCCGTGTTCGGACCGAACGTGGCGCGGGTCGCCGACCGGGTCCGGGCCAGCGTCCAGCGCGCGACGCCGGCCGCCACCGTCGTCGATGTGGTCATCTCGGACCTGGCCGACCAACCGCTGGAACGACCGTGATGACCGACCCGCCGGCTGAATCCGCCGAATCCGCCGGGTCGGGGGGTTTCCGCGGGTCGCAACGGCGGCCCGAGGACGAACGGCGGGCGGCGGTCCGGCGGTTCGTGCTCGAACACCACCCGGACCGGGGTGGCGATCCGGATACGTTCGCCGTCGGACTGGCGGCGCTGCGGGCCGGCCGGGCCACCGATCCCACCGGGATCGATCCACTCGCGCGGGGCGCGGAACTGCGTTTCCACCGACGCCGGAGCCTGCTGACGGTGTTGGTCGACCGCATCGCCCGGCGGGGGGCTGCCGAGCGGCGGCCACCCCGGGTGATATGACCCGGCCCGCGCCCCGGAACGGGCCGTCATGATGATGCGGTGCGGTGAGCGGCAATCCAGCAGCTAGCGACCAACGGTGGCAGTGACCACGGTGACAGGAGGACAAGATGCGCGCCAGTGCCCTGGGACTCATCGTCGGGCTGATCTCCGGCATGGCCCTGGTGTTCGGTGACTTCGGCGACTTCCTCATCGTCCTGCTCCTGGGGGCCATCGGATTCGGGGTCGGCCGGTTCCTCGACGGTGACCTGGACCTCGGGCGGCTGCTCGACCGACACCGGACCCGACGTTGACGAAGACCGCGACCGGGCGGAACGGGACGCGCGTGCCGGTCGCCGATCCGGCCCGGCGCGGCCGGCTCGTCATCACCGACCGGGCGGTGGCCCGGATCGCCTCCGCGGTCGCGGCCGAGATCGACGACGTGACGGACCCGCGGTCGGGCCGCGGCCGGCTCGGTCGCACGGTCTCCACCCGCCCCCGGGCGGTCGCGCGGGTCGACGGCCAGGAGGTCCACGTTTCGTTGTCGGTCTCGGTCCGGTACCCGGCCGCCGTGGCGGCCATCTGCGACGAGCTCCGGGAACGCATCAGCGACCGGGTCGGTGAGCTGACCGGGCTGCGAACCGCCGCCGTGGACATCCGGGTGCCGGTCCTGCGCCCGGCCGCCCGAGCCGGGTCCGGCACGTTCGTCTAGACCGGCCGACGGGCCCCGGCCCGTCGTTGGGAGGTACACCCGTGCGCGTGTTGACTCGTCTGGTCGCCGGCACGATCGCGGCGGCGCTGACCGCCGCCGGGGTGATCGCGCTGATCGAGATCGTTCATGCCGCGGGCGGTCCCGGCTACGCGCACGCCAACTGGCCCGGGGCGGTATCGGCCCTGGTCCGCAACACCTGGTCGGACACCGGACCCCGGGTGCTGGGCGGCATTCTGGTCGGCCTCGGCGCGCTGTGCCTCGGGCTGGGCCTGCGTCGCGACCGGACGGTCGGGGCACCGCTCGTCGCGCCCGACCCGACCGACGGCTGGTTCACGTCCCGCCGGTCGCTGCGACGCTCGCTGCGGTCGGTCGCGCTGGCCACCCCGACCGTGGCGAAGGCCCGGGTCCGGGGGCGGCGCGGCCGGATCCGCGTCCGGGCGGTCCTGATCGACGACCCGGGTTCCGCCGAACGAGACCTGTCGGACCGGCTGCGCCGTCGGCTCGACGGCTTCCAACCGGCCCGCCCGCCCGCATTGAAGATCAGATTCGTCCACCGGGGCGCCCCGCCGGTCACCCCGGACGACCGGGCGCACGGTGATCGCCCGGCCGGCGACGCTCCAACCCGCGACGCTCCAACCGGCGACGCTCCAACCGGCGACGCTCCAACCGGCGTCTTCTCAGCCAGCGGTGGCGGGGCCGGGGAGGACCGCCGATGAGCTCCCTGACCAACGGATCCCGGCCGTACCGGGCCCGGGTCGACCGCGTCAACCGGGCCGTCCTCACCGGGCTGGGCGTGCTGCTGCGGGCCGCCGGCGCCGCAACGTTGCTGGCCGGCGGCGGGGTCTTCGGCGACGACGTCGCCGCCCGGCCCACGTTGACGCGGGGGCCGCGCGACTTCGCCAGCCACCACGGATGGTTCTGGCCGGTCGTCGGCGTCGGGGTCGGCATCATCGCCGCGCTCGCTCTCGCCTGGTTGCTGACCCAGTTCCTCCGGCGCCGGGTCGGTGAGCTGGTGCTCGGCTCGACCGGGGACGACGGCGGGCAAACGGTGCTCGCGGCCCACGCCATGGCCGGCGCGGTGCGCGCCGAGGCCGGCGATCTGCCGGGCGTGCGTCGGGCCCGGGCCCGGTTCATCCACCGCCCGCACCGCGGGCCGCTGCTCCTGGTCACGCTGACCACCGAGGCGGACACCGACCCGGCCGCGCTGCGCGACGCCCTGGCGAACGAGGTGCTCGGCAACGTGCGCACCGCCGTCAACCGCCCCGACCTGCGCGCCGAAGTCAACCTGACCACCAAACGGCCGCTGGTCTGACCGCGCTTACGCGGGCCTTCTCGACCCGGCGGAAGCCGAGCTGATCGGCACCCACCGGCAGTCCCGTAGTAGCGAGCGCCATGTAGTAACCTCTGCCACGCAGACGTGTTCATCACGGACGCACAACGGGGGTTGTGGATGCCTTACTTCGAGTCTGAGTTATGCAAACCGGGGCACCATTCTAGTTTCGCGATGCGCCAGTTGCCGCTACCTCGCTCGCCCGACGTTGTCACGCGTCCGCTCGCCGTCCGGTGGTAGCACCTCTCGAGCCCAGAGATCCGAAGCGGGTGGGACCATACACGCTTCTGGGTGTGCTCGGCCAGGGAGGCATGGGACGAGTTTATCTGGGAAAAAATCCACACGATCTTCTGGTGGCCGTTAAGGTCATCCGGATCGAGGAAGCCGGGACGGAAGAATATCTCAAGAGGTTCAGATCCGAAGCTACGAACGCCAAACGGGTCGCTCGATTCTGCACCGCGGAGGTTCTCGACTTTAACGTCGAGTGGGATCCTCCCTATATTGTCACTGCCTACATCGACGGTCCCACGCTTTCCCGTCATGTGCAAAAAGAGGGACCGATCGTCGGTGGGGATCTGGAACAACTGGCATTTGTGATTTCCGGAGCGCTTGTCGCAATACACCACGCAGGTCTCGTTCACCGAGACCTGAAGCCGGACAACGTTATTCTCTCGTCGACCGGTCCACGAGTTATCGATTTCGGTATCGCCAGAGCCACGGACTCGAACCTGACTCGCGGTACGTCAGCCGTCGGCACCCTTGGCTACATGGCACCGGAACAGATCCTCGGCCGGAAGACAACGGAGAAAGCGGATGTTTTCGCCTGGGGTGCCACCGTTTCTTTCGCGGCCACCGGAATTGCCCCGTTCGGTCGAGGAAGCGGGTACGAGCTGCAGAACCGCACACTTCATAAGGAACCTGACCTCGGCCGGCTCGATCTTCCGCTGCGGTCCGTGGTTCTGAAGTCCCTTTTGAAAAACCCCGACGACCGGCCGACCTCTGACCAGGTGCGGGACATGCTAACCAAGGCCGGTCGGCAAGGCGTCGGTCCGGGTGGAACCGTAGACCTTTTAGCCCACAACTCGGGGGATGAGAGCAGTACCACGTTCGAGATCGAGAGAAGAATACTACGCAGGTTAGGGCAACCGGATCGATGAATGACCGATCAAAAGTAGTCGCAGCAATAGACTTCGGAACCTTTGGTTCCGGCTACGCTTGGGCGATCACCTCGCCTGATGGAGATTACATTCCCAGTCACGCTATAAATTGCAACGACTACTGGAGCGGCGCAACGCTTCGATATCCCAAAAATAGGTCGGCCATTCTTCTTGACAGCAATGGGAACGCGACCGTAGCGTGGGGATATGACGCGCTGAACAAGAACAGCGAAGATTCCGACACCTACTCCAGGTATGCGGACGACTTCAAAATGCTGCTCGGCTCGGGACGTTCGGGCAGCGACGGACAAATAGGTCGGAACGAAACCGGCAGGTCACCGGAATATCTGATCACCAGCTATCTGCGGAAACTTTACGCAATGGCCCGGGAACACATCTCCCAAGCCGGCCATGATGACGCCCGAGTCAGCTGGTATCTGACTGTGCCGGCGATCTGGAGTGATGTCGATCGTCAAATAATGCGCCGACTCGCCCTAGACGCGGGATTCCCATCATCGCAGGACCAACTGTCGATCGTCCTTGAGCCCGAAGTTGCCGCCCTCTACTGCATGGCCAACGAATCCAGAACCACGGTGGGCCGGCGCGAGAACCGGATCCGCCAGTCGGGGGCACGGATCCTCGTCGTCGACTGCGGTGGCGGCACAAACGACATTGTGCCGCTCACCAGACGAGCAGACGGGACCTTCGATCAGATCGGCCAGTCCAGCGGAGACACCTACGGTGCGTCTCGCGTAACGGGGCGATTTATTCTCGACGTCCTGACCAAGCGGCTCGGGCTGGAAGCGATGGATGTTCTCAGCCGGGACGAGCCGTACGCCGCCAAGGATCTGATAAATAAGTGGGAACAAGCTCGCAACGTCTTCGATCCCGCGCAGCGCACGCCGGTGCGAATCGAGTTGTCTATGAAGGCCGTAAAAACGCTCGGCCCGGCGGCGATGGAACGACTTGCGGCTGCGCAAAATGGAGAAGGGGACATCATACTGGTTTCCCCGGAAGAAACGATTACGCTCCTCGACACATCGGTCACTCCGATCTGCAATCTCGTCGACGACCAACTGAGTCGACTCGAAGAGGAAGATCCTCATTCTGAGATAGCCACTTACCTCGTGGGCGGCTTCGCGAATTCCCAGTACCTTCAGCGCCGCCTGGAGAACATGATCGGGCACCGAGCGGCCCTGTACGTGCCACCACGACCCGAGAATGCAGTACTTTTCGGTGCGGTACAGTTTGGCAACAGACCTGCTCGTATACGCGCGCGAACGATGCGCCGAACGTACGGGTTCGGACTGAACGACTACTTTGATTCCGCGCTCGACAATCAAAGTCGCCGATTTGTCGATCCCGACGGAAAGATTCTGTGCGCTGGTCGTCTACGGGTCTTGGCTCGGCTCGGAGATCTTGTTCCGAGTGGCAAAGAGGTAACCACGACGATTTACCCGCACAGTGCCGACCAATCCGCAATCAGCCTTTCTTTCTATGATTCTCAACTTCATGACCCACGGTATGTGGATGATCTCGGGGTAGCGAAGATCGGCACTGTGAAGATCATCCTTCCGGACGCCGGGCGGCAGCGCTACCGCGCCCGGGATCGTGCGATAGACGTTCTGACGATATTCGGCGAGACCACCATTCGCGTTCAAGCAGTCGACCACCTCACTGGTTTCCGAACCGACGGCCAGATCGATTTCGGGGCGTAGTCGTCATAGCAACGTCATCACCCATGGAAGAAATAGGACGATGAGACTACCAGGAAGATCGTCAGAAGAAAGAATTTCGGAGCCACGCGCAACGGATCGCGAGCCGACGAACCTGGGCCAGAATGAATCGGACCTGACCGATGAGAAATCGTTGGCTCGAATATGGCGCGAGCTACAACGCCTGGACGGCATCTCGCGTGCGATGAACGCCGCGTACAGCGAACGGCTGATGGCCGCCGAGTCGGTCATCGGGGAACTCAAAGCGCGTGTTGCGGCGCTCGAACGCCGGACCATCGGCGGGGAACCGGAGGACTTTAGTCCCTCGACAGTACTTCATGACGAGTACCGTGAGATCGCTCGCAACGCGGAGACGCTCCTGGATCAGTACGTCACGCAACTGGCCGAGCTGACGGTCGCCGAGCAGTCCAGGCGTGACCGCCCACCGACCGGCACGGTCGCAAAGCGGGCCGCCGCGATCTGCGAAGCGCTTTTTTCCGGCCCCGATGTCGACCCTGCTCACGTCCAGAACCTCGTTGGCGGCATGACGTCCACCCAGGATCCGCGAGTCGCTCAGCTACTGGAGATCGTGATGCGACGTATCCAGTCGCTTCGGCAAGATGCCCGGTCCAAAGGCCTCCCGCACGTCTGGTCGTTTTCCGGAGAGCAAGAAGGCCCGCTAAACAGCGTCACGCGAAAGCCATTTGGATCCTGCGACCCACGCGGCGCGGTTGCTTTTGTCGTCTTCCCGGCGCTCCTGGTGGACGGCGAGGTCTTCTTGCGTCAGGTGGTTTACACCACGTAGCACGACGTTCCAGCGCCGGGCGCGCCACTACGTCGACCGTTTCCCCGCAGGCTTCGGGGCGGCCTGGGCGATCGCGACGAAGCCGGCCAGGTCGAGTGCCTCGCCGCGGGCCCCGGGGTCGACCCCGGCCGCCCGCAGCACCGTCTCGGCGGCGGGCGCCGAGCCGGCCCACCCGGCCAACGCCGCCCGCAGCGTCTTGCGACGCTGGGCGAAGGCGGCATCGACCACGGCGAACGTCGCCCGGCGCAGCGACTCGTCCCCGGGCACCGGGATCCGGGCGAACGCCACCAGCGCCGAGTCGACGTTCGGGCGGGGCCAGAACACCGCGCGGCCGATCGGGCCGGCCGCCCGGGCCCGCGCCCACCAGGCCAGCTTCACGCTCGGAACCCCGTAGATGCGGCTGCCGGGACCGGCGGTGAGCCGCTCGGCCACCTCGGCCTGGACCATCACGAGGCCCCGCTCCAGCGCCGGGAACCGCTCCAGCAGCCCCAGCAGCAGCGGTACGGACACGTTGTACGGCAGGTTGGCGGCCAGCACCGTGGGCCCCGGATCGGCGGCGCCGGGCCGGGCCGGGTCGCCATCAGCGGATTCGGCCGGAAGGCCCAGGTCGGTCGGGGTGATGCGCAAGGCGTCGGCGACCACGAGCCGCAGCCGGACGGCGGCCGCCGGACCCAGCCGGGCGGCCACGGTGGCCGGCAACGCCGCCGCCAGCACCTCGTCGACCTCCACCGCGACGACCCGCCGGGCGGCGTCCAGCAGCCCCAACGTCAGCGATCCGAGTCCGGGGCCGATCTCGAGGACGACGTCGTCCGGACCGACCTCGCTGGTCCGGACGATGCGTCGAATGGTGTTCGGATCGATCAGGAAGTTCTGCCCGCGGATCTTCGTCGGTCGCAGCCCCAGGGCGGTCACCAGCGCCCGCACGTCCGACGGGGTCAGCAGCCCGGGCCGGTCCGCTCCGACCGGCGGCTCCGAACCGACCGGCGGCTCCGTGGTTACCAGGGCCCGAACATCCGTTCGGCGGTCGCCGCGATGGCGGCGGCGGTGGCCGCGACGTCCTCGCCGCGGGCCTGGGCCAGCGCCCGCACGGTCAGCGGCACCAGGTACGGCCCGTTCGGCCGGCCCCGGAACGGCATCGGGGTCAGGAACGGCGCGTCGGTTTCGACGAGCAACAGGTCGGGCGGGGCGATCGCGGCCGCTTCCCGCAGGTTGTCGGCGTTCTTGAAGGTGACGTTCCCGGCGAACGACATGGCGTACCCGGCGTCCGCGCAACGGCGGGCCAGCTCCGCGCCCCCGGAGAAGGCGTGGAACACGACCCGCTCGGGGGCGCCCTCGGTGGCCAGGATGGCCAGCACGTCGTCGTGGGCCTCCCGGTCGTGGATGACGAGGGTGCGACCGGTCTGCTTGGCGATCGCGATGTGCCGGCGGAAGCTTTCCCGCTGCGCGGCCCGACCCTCCGGCGGAGTGCGGAAGTAGTCCAGACCGGTCTCCCCCACGGCCCGGACCGCGGGCCGGGCGGCGAGCTCGGTGATCTGCGCGTAGGCCGCTTCGTTGGCGCCGGCCGGCGCCTCGTTGGGGTGGATCGCCACGGCCGCGTAGACATCCGGATGGGACGCGGCCACGTCGGCCTGCCACCGGCTGGTCTCCACGTCCACGCCGACGGTCACCAGCCGCCGGATCCCGACCGCGCGGGCCGCCGCGACCGCGTCCGCGACGCTGACGCCGGCCATCAGATCGAGGTGGCAGTGGCTGTCGATCACGTCGACGGGCAACCGGTCGGGCGCGGGCGGCGGATCGCCGCGTCGGCCGGCATCGGACCGCGCCATCGTCGTCCTCCTCGTTCTGCGCGTCGCGGGTGTCCGGCGGTTGAGCTGGCCCGATCGGCATTCCGGTCACACCGCCGCCCCGCGTGATCCTACGGAGCGGCCGGGCCTGATAGACACCACAGGGTGACCACCCAGTTCAACGTTGCGCTCGTCACCCCCCTGACCGGGCGGCTCGCCCCGGACGGGCTGGCCGGCCTGCGCGCCGCCACGCTGTGGGCCCGGGACGAGGCGCTGCCGCCGCCCTGGACGGAGGTGACGCTGGCCGCCTTCGACGCGCATCCCGACCCGGTCGCGGCCATCCGGTCCGCGGAGGCCGGGCGCCCGCACGCCATCCTCGGGCCGTTCGGCCGGGCCGACGCCCTGGCGGTCGCGGCCGCCACCCAACGGCTGATCTTCAATCACGGGGCTCCCGCGGCCCGGTTCATGCGCCCGACCTTCACCAACGTGGTCAACATCGCGGCGCCCGCCGCCACCTGGACCCGGGAGGTGCTGGCCGCCGTCCGGTCGGTGGACCGCGCCGCGACCAAGGTCGTCCTGCTCGCGAACTCCACCGAGGACGCCGCCGAGACGGTGGCCGCGACCCGCTCGGCCGGGCGGACCCACGGCTTCGAGGTCACCGTCTGCGGCTTCCGCCCCGGTCAGGCCGAGGTGGCGGCCCGCCGGCTGCCCCCCGGGGATGTGCTGCTGGTTGACGCGGCCGTCGAGGACGAGATCGCCGCCGCGCAGGTGCTGCTCGACCGCCCGTGGCGGGGGGCAGCCTTCTCCACCGGCGCCGACGGGCCGTTCGCGGTGCTCGGGGACCGGCGCGACGGGCTGCTCGCCCCCCGCGCCTGGGTGTCGACCGAGGGCGGCGAGGTCACCGACGGCCCGTCCGCCCGCCAGTTCATCGCGGCCTACCGGCAGCACCACGGGAGCGAGCCGGGCCCGTCGGCCGCCGCCGCGTACGCCGCCGGCGTCATCATCGGGCGCTGCGTGCGGGCCAGCGCCGGCTCCGACGACACCGCCCTCTCCGCCGCGGCCCGCGGCCTGGACACCCGGACCCTGTACGGCCGGTTCCAGCTCGATCCCCTGACCGGCATCCAGGTCGGGCACCGCGTCCGGGTCGTCCAGTGGCAGGACCGGGCCCCGGTCGCCGTCTGGCCACGGGCAGCCGACACCCCCCGTATCCGGCCCCGCGCCTGGCGGGCGGCAGCCGGAGCACGCTGACGTGGATGCGGCCACCGAGCCCGACGGGCCACCCGTAACCGGGCCACCACCGCCGGACCGGCCGCCTGAACCCGGCTCGGAGACGTCGCTACGGTGGGGCCGCGTGATCCTGGCCGCGGTTGTCCTGGTCCTGCTGACGGCGTTCATGGTCGCGACCGCCCGGCTGTTCGTCTGGCCGACCCGCGACCGTCCCGAGCGGGTGGACGCGATCATCATGCTGTCCGGCGGTGAGAATACGGAACGGCTCGCCCACGCGGTGGCTCTGGCCCAGCAGGGGTTCGCGCCGGTGCTGGCGCTGTCCGACCCGGGCCACCTGCATCCCTGCGCGCCAGCCGTGCCCGGGGTCCGGCTGATCTGCTTCGATCCGAAGCCCCGCACCACCCAGGGCGAGGCCCGGGCCACCGCGCAGTTGGCGGCCCGGTACCACTGGCGTTCGATCATGGTCGTCTCGGGACGGGCGCAGGACACCCGGGCCCGGATCCGGATGCGGCGCTGCTTCAACGGTCAGATCCTGATGAGCCCGGCCAGCCCGCCCCGGCACGCCTGGCCGTACCTGATCGCCTACGAGTGGGCGGCCATGGTCAAGGCGCTGACCTGGCAACGGGGTTGCTGAGCGGGGGCCACTCGACAGCGTGACGCAATCCGTCCCGCCGGAGCTGGTACGGGTGGGATGATCGGGGGGTCGCACGGTCCGGAAAGAATGAGGACGGCGTCCATGGCGAGCCAGCCCGTCAACCCGCCCGACCTCCGACCAGCTGAGTATTTCGTCGCCCTTGACCGGTCCCGGACACGCGTGGGGCCGGGGCTTACGCCTCTCGGCGGCCGGTCCCGGCCCCACGGCCCGGATCAGTTCTGGTCACGCTGTATAGGGGTCCTTCTTTCTCGCATCGCTCAGGGCCCGTGCCCACCAGGCCAGCTGACCAAGCATGTTCTTCGCCGCGCTGTTGGCTTCGCCCGGCTCCGTCGGCCAGTTGCCCTGGGTGTCCCACCGACCCCACGCGTTGTGGAAAACGACCTGGTCACGAATGGTCGTGGCGTGGACCTCGGCGAAGACCGCCCGCAGATGCTCCACCGCCCGCAGCCCACCCGAGATCCCGCCGTAGGAGACAAAGCCCACTGGTTTGGCGTGCCACTCCTTGTTGTGCCAGTCAATCGCGTTTTTGAGCCCGGCCGGGAAACTGTGGTTGTACTCGGGCGTCACGACGACGAATGCGTCGGCGGCGGCCAGCCGCTCGGTCAGGCTGCGCAGCCGGCCATGTACCTCGGGTTCGGGATCCTCCCCGAACGGCGGGTTGACGACCGGCAGGTCCGCGTCGGCCAGGTCGATCACGTCGATGTCGAATAGGTCCAGTTCACGGGCTTGCTCGGCAAACCAGTTGGCCACGGTCGGACCAAGGCGCCCACCGCGAACGCTTCCGATAATCACACCGAGCCGAAGGCGGGCATCGGACATGCGGGTCCTTTCTGCACGGAAGAAATGAGGAGATTCAGCCGGAGACTTCCGTGCGGAACGCTAATACCTGCACCTTGGTTTAAGTCAAGGAAGCCAGTCGCTCGCGGCGGGACGTTTGCCGGTCAGGGCCACGCCGAGCCCGAAAACGCCGATCGCGGTCACCACCGCCAACGCCGGCCGGCACCCGGAGACAATCGCGCCCGACGCCGCGCCGTGCTCGGGCCGGCGGGCGGCGGGCGGCGAGCGCGGCGCTCACCGCCGGTTCCTGTGCGCCGAGGAAGCGGGCGCACCGACCCCAGAACCGTCGGTGATGGCTCTCGCGCGGCTGGAAGCACTGAAGTCCAGGTTCGACGGGCCAGTCGTGGTCTTGCCCTCCCGCAAGTCGTTCCCCCGCACGCTCACCGGGCGTGATCTTCCCCGCATCGGTCCCGCCACCCTGGCGGCGGAGTTGTACGCCGCAGGCCAGGGCGTGGATTTCATCCGCACACACGACGTGGCCGCCATCGGCGACGCGTTCACCGTCTTCCAAGCGCTGGACGCGACGAACGGCTCGTCCTGATCGTGATTACCGGCACGACCGGCATAGCGCTGCGGTCGCCACGGTGGCAGGTCGGGCAGATCGCAGAGCAGTCCCTTTGCGTCGGTGCTGACTCACCTCCCCGTACAGGCACTGGCCGCCGGGCGTTCACCCAGATGGACCAGCACCGGCGGCGCTACGCTGCTGTGTCGTGCAGCGGACGCGCCTTGACACTGCTCGGATCCGGGCGGCTCGCCGGGTGATCGACCCGATTTTTCTCGACACTCCGCTGTACCGCTGCGAGGCGTTGGAGCCCGAGCTCGGGTGCACGGTGAGCATCAAGCTCGAAACGGCGAACCCGGTCCGCAGCTTCAAGGCTCGCGGCACCGAGGTCGTCGCCAGCCTGCTCGCCGACCATGGCTCGCGGGCCGTGGTGTGCGCCAGCGCGGGCAACCTCGGCCAAGCCCTGGCTTGGTCCGGTCGCGGCCGGGGGCTCGACGTCACCGTCGTGGCATCCCGCTTTGCGACCGTGGCCAAGCTTGATCGCATCCGCGCATTGGACGCCCGGTTGGAGCTGGTGGACGGCGACCACGAGATGGCTCGCGAGCGGGCGGCGGCCATCGCGCGGTACGACGGCATCCGGCTGCTCGAAGACAGCCTGGACATCGAGACCTGCGAGGGCGCAGGGACCATCGGCCTGGAACTGGTGGACACCGTGCCGTCGTTCGACGCCGTCCTGATCGCTCTGGGCGGCGGGGCGCTGGCCACCGGCGTGGGTCATGTGATGAAGGCCTTGGCACCCGGAGTCGAGGTGATCTGCATCCAGCCGCTGGGCGCACCGGCGATGACACACTCCTGGCGCCAACGGCGCGTGGTCACCACCGACTCGACCAACACCATCGCTGACGGCGTCGCCGGCCGCCGTCCCATCGCGGCCGTCCTGGACGACCTCCTCCTGGTCGCCGACGACGCCGTCCTGGTCCAAGAAGCGTCGATCATCACCGGTATGCGGATGCTCCTGGACCACGCCGGCCTCGTCGTCGAACCGTCGGCCGCGCTCGGTATCGCGGCGATCCTCGAGGACCGTGACCGTTTCGCCGGCCGACACGTAGCCACCATCGTGTGCGGCAGCAACGTCGACGCAGACGCCTATCAGCGCCGCCGCAGGACCACCCCACCCACCACCTGACCCCACCCACCACACCTACCGGCCGAACGGGGCGGGTCACACCGCGGTGACCGCCCCCTGCTTCGGGCCTGTGAGACACGCTGCGGCTTGACCCTGACGCGCGGGTCAGGGCCTACGGTCGCGCCCATGTCACGTTCCCGCGAGGTACGCCTCGCCACCACGCCCGTCGGACTGCCCCGGCCGGAGGACTTCGAGGTCGTCGAGGGGCCGATACCCGCACCTGGCGACGGTGAGGCGCTGGTCCGCAACCGGTACTTCCACGTGTTCGCCCCGATCCGGACCCTGCTGGGCGGAGGTGTCGAGGGTGCGCCGTTCCCGCCGATCCACCCGGGCGACCCGCTGTTCGGCGCGGCCATCGGGGAGGTCGTCTCCGCGCCGCCCGGCTCCGCCCTCCGGTCGGGTGAGCTGGTCTCGCACTGGCTGGGCTGGCGCGAGTACGCCGCCGTGCCGGTGGAGCAGTGCCGGCCGCTGGGTGACGTCCTGCCCGACCCGGTCGCGCACCTGGCCCAGGGGCGGACGGCCTATGCGGCGCTTCTCCAGAGCGGCCTGTCGGCGGGCGAGACGGTCTTCGTGTCCGGGGGCGCGGGGGCGGTCGGCTCGATGGCGGGACAGATCGCCCGCCTGCTCGGGGCGGGCCGGGTCATCGGCAGCACGGGATCCCCGGCGAAGGCGCGGCGGCTGGTCGGCGAGCTCGGTTACGACGCCGCCGTCCTGCGCGGCGGGGAGCCGCTGAGCGAGCAGCTCGCCAAGGCCGCCCCGGACGGTATCGACGTCATGGTGGACAACGTCGGTGGTGAGCAGCTACGCGCGGCCGTCACCGCGGCCCGACCGGGCGCCCGTTTCGTCCTGGTCGGCGCGCTGGACGGCCAGTTGTCACCGGACGGCTCGGGCACCGTCGCACCGGTCGAACTGGACACCTACCAGGTGATCCTCAAGCACGTCACCCTGCGCGGTCTTGACAACTCCGTCGCCACCGACTGGATCGAGCGGTTCGGCGGCTGGCTCCGCCAGGGCGAGATCATCTTCCCCCTGGTCCGGGTCGCGGGCATCGAGCGCGCCGCACGGGCGTTGTCGGAGACGATCGAAGGACGGCATCTGGGAACGGTCATCGTGGAGTTGTAGATGAAGATCGGCGAAACCGCGGCGGCCGCGGCCACCACCCCGCGGGCCCTGCGGTTCTATGAGCAACGCGGGCTGCTGGCACCGCCCCGCCGCACGGCGTCCGGTCAGCGCGAATACGACACGGCGGACGTCAACCGGATCCGGATCATCCGGGAGCTGCTCGCTCTCCGCCTGACCGTCGAGGACGTGGGCGCCTGCGCGGACCGCCTGCACCTCTTGGAGGGCGACACCCTGCCGCGCTACGGCGACCCCGGCGGCGCGTGCAGCTCGACGAGCGGCGTCGTCGAGCGCCGCCTCGCCGCCCTGAACATCGAGATCGCCCACCTGACGAAACTCCGCGACGAGTTGGCGGCCCGCTCGTCAATCGGG
>JAMFSN010000317.1 GCA_026225295.1 Frankia alni | reverse complement strand
GACCGGACGCTGCAGCGGCTGTTCGAGCGCCTGGAGCTGAGCCGGCCGGCCCCGGGACCGCAGGAGGAGCAGCGGGCCCTGGGCCGGTTCGAGTGCGCGAGGCCGAACGAGATGTGGACGGGCGACACGCTCCACGGGCCGGTGATCGGCGGGAAGAAGTCGTATCTTTTCGCGTTCATCGACGATCACTCCCGCGCCGTGATGGGCGCCCGCTGGGCGCACCACGACGACGTGGTCCGGATGGCCGCCGGGTTCCGCCCGGCCCTGCAGGCCCGCGGCGTCCCCCGGGCCTGCTACCTGGACAATGGCTCTCCCTTTGTCGACGCGTGGCTGCTGCGCGGCTGCGCTGTCCTCGGCGTGAGGCTCATCCACTCCCGGCCCGGCAAACCGGAAGGAAGGGGAAAAATCGAGCGCTTCTTCCGCACGGTCCGGGACCAGTTCCTGGTCGAGGTCGGCGACGGGGCCGGCGTTGCGGACCTGGCGGAGATGAACCGGCTGTTCCAGGCCTGGCTGGAGGCCTCCTACCACCGGGCGGTCCATTCCGAGACCGGGGAGGCCCCGGCCGCCCGCTGGGAGAAGGCCACGCCGGAAGAGCGGGCCGTCCCCGAGCCGGGCCTGCTGCGGGAGGCGTTCTTGTGGTCCGAGCGGCGCAAGGCCGACAAGACGGCCCTGGTCCGGATGCACGGCAACGTCTACCAGGTCGACGCGTGGCTGGCCGGGCGGATGGTCGAGCTGCTGTTCTCCCCGTTCGACCTGGACCGGATCGAGGTCCGCCTCGCCGGGAAGCCGGCTGGGACCGCGGTCCCGTTCGTCATGGGCCGGCACCGCCACCCCAAGGCCCGCACCCCTGACGGGCAGGCCCGCACCGAGCCGGCCCCGACCGGGATCGACTACCTGGGCGCCCTCGGCGACGGCCACGACGAGGCCCTGCGCGAGCAGGTCTCCTACCAGTTCCTCGTCAGCGGCCCGGAGGAACCGAAGAAGGAAGAACCAGAAGAGAAGCAGGAAGAGCGGGAGGAAGGCCGTGACTGACTCCCCGGGCCAGGCCCTGGCCCGCACCGCGGCCGGGGCGGTCCGCTCCCTGAACCACGCCACCCTCGGCGGGGAAGGCCTGGAACAGCCCGCCGACGCCTACGAGCTCATCGGCGAGCTGGCGCTCGCCGCGGCCGGCCTGCCCCAGCTGCTGGCCCAGGTCGGCCGGTGGCTCGCATCCGCCCTCGCCGCCGGCCGGCTCGGCTGCGACGACGGCACCGACCCGGCCGCCGCGGTCAGCGGCGCCCGGCTGTTCATCTCCGGTGCCCGGAACACCGCCGCGGCCCTGGCCCGCGACCTCGGCTGCGCCCAGCAGCAGCTCGCCGCCGTCAACGGCGGACCGTCCGCGGAAAAAGCAGAAGAAGGAGAATCCTGATGATCGACGCCGTCGTCACCCGGTTCGGGCTCGCCCGCATGCCGTTCGGCCGCGACCTGCCCCCCTCAAGGCTGCACCGCCACCGCGACTGCGGCGAGGCCGCCGCCCGCATCGCCTGGGCCGTCGCCGACAAGACGATCTGCATGCTCACCGGCGAGGTCGGCACCGGGAAGACGGTCGCGATCCGCGCCGCCGTCGCCGACCTCGACCCCGCCAGCCACACCGTCATATACGTCGGCAACCCCTCCACCGGCGTGAGGGGCATCCTCGCGCACGTGGTCACCGCCCTCGGCGGCAGGCCCGTCCGCGGCACCGCCGCCCTCGCCGTCCAGGCCTGGAACGTCCTGGCCGGCGAGGCAGCCGAGCGCGGGCGGACCCCGGTGCTGGTCATCGACGAGGCGCACCTGCTCGACCATGACCAGCTAGAGTCGATCAGGCTCATGACTAACCACGACATGGACTCCTCCACCCCGTTCGCGACCATCCTGGTCGGCCAGCCGACGCTCAGGCATTCCGTCAGGCTCGGAGTGCTAG
>JAMFSN010000044.1 GCA_026225295.1 Frankia alni | reverse complement strand
TCGGCCGGTCCAGCGTCGGCGGTGGCCAGCGCCCGGCGCAGGACCGCTGCTTCCTCCGGGGACACGCCACCGACGAACCGGACCAGGGCGGAATCGCGATCGTCGGCATTGTCCAGGGCTTCGAGCATCGCGACCGCGACGACGGTCTCGCGGGAGTCGGCCGCCCGGTAGCGGTGGGCCCGGCCGGCCCGCTCCCGCAGGACGAAGCCCTTGCGCTCGAGCCGGTCGAGCACGGTCAGCACGGTCGTGTACGCGAGCCGCTTGTCGTGATGGAGCTGGCGACCGACTTCGCGGGCGGTGACCCAGACCTCGTTGTTCCACAGGACATCCATGACCGCGCGCTCGAGGTCGCCCAGCCGTGCCATGGCTGTAGTGTAGGTCGAGATGAAGTTCTACGGAACGTAGAACTTCGAGATGTCCGGTTTTGCGGACTGCGACCAGACCTCGCCGCCCGCGGCGTCCGGACCCGGGATCGCTTCCGCTGGAGGCCGGCATGATCCTCATCCCCACCATCACCGCCGCCGCGACGGCCGGGAACCCCCGGATCGCGCCCGGTGCCGGAACCGCCCGAGCCGCCGACCTGCTCGCCGCCGCGCACCCGCTTGCCGCGTCCACGGACCTGGCCCGGGCCCAGACGGGCTTTTCGCTGGCTTTCCACATCTGCTTCGCCGTCTTCGGGGTCGGCCTGCCCTGGCTGCTGCTCTACACCGAGGGTCGGTGGATCCGGACCGGGGACGAGGTCTGGTACGCCCTGACCAGGACGTGGGCCCGGGCGTTCGCGGTGCTGTTCGCGATCGGGGCGGTGTCGGGCACGGTGCTGTCCTTCGAATTCGGGCTGCTGTGGCCGGCCTTCATGGCGCGGTACGGCGGCGCCCTGGGCCTTCCGTTCACGCTGGAAGGGTTTGCCTTCTTCTTCGAGGCGGTCTGGTTGGGCCTGTACCTGTACGGCTGGCGCCGACTGCCCGCGCGCTGGCACTGGGCGACCCTGTTTCCGATCGCGATCTCGGGAACCTTGTCGACCCTGTTCATCGTGGCCGCCAACGCCTGGATGAACGTGCCGCGCGGAGTCCGGGAGGTCGACGGCCAGGTTGTCTCCGCCGAGCCGCTGGCCCCGTTCACCACGCCTTCGGCTCTGCCGCAGGCGCTGCACATGCTGGTTGCGGCGCTGATGTGCACCGGAGGGGCGGTGGCCGGGGTCTACGCCGTCGGGATGCTGCGCGGTCGGCGCGATCTCTATCACCGTCGCGGTCTGCGGGTCGGGTTGGTGACCGTCCTGGCCGGGGCGCCCCTGCAGCTGGTGATCGGGGACTGGGCGGCCCGGGTCGTCGAGCGTCAGCAACCGTTGAAGCTGGCGGCGATGGAAGGCCTGTACCGGACGGGCAACCATGCACCGCTCACGCTCGGCGGGTTCTACGACGCCCGTTCCGGCCAGCTCCGCTACGGCGTCAAGGTGCCCGATCTGCTGTCCGTGATCACCGGCTGGAGTCCGGGTCACACGGTTCAGGGCCTGTCGGCCGCGCCCGCCGGGGACCGGCCGAACGCGTTCGTCGTCCACCTCGCCTTCGACTCGATGGTGGGGCTGGGCAGTGCGCTGATCCTGTTCTCGGCTCTGGTGGCCGTCGTGGTCCTGCGTCGCCAGCGGGCCGGCCGGCGCCCGTACCTGCCCACCGGCCGGTGGTGGCTGCTCGCGGCGGTCGCCACCGGACCCGCGAGCCTGCTCGCCGTGCTCGCCGGCTGGGAAGTCACCGAGGGCGGCCGGCAACCGTGGATCGTCTACGGGCGGATGCGGGTGTCCGAGGCGGTCACGACCAACTCCGGCATCGGTTGGGCGTTCGGCGGAACGCTGCTGCTCTATCTGGGTCTGGCTACGGCCCTCGGGCTGATCCTGCGCCGGATGGCAACCGGCGGCCCGACCTACGACGCCGACGCCCCCCGGCCACCGACCCGGGGACCGGTCGTGACCACCACCGCCGGCAACCGGTCGGCGGCGGGCGGCGCGCCGGTCGACGAACCGGGCGCCGGCGGCCGGGTCGGCCGGGGTGGCCGATGAACGCCGCGGACGCCCTCCTGCTCGTCATGGTCGGCGGTCTGACCGCGTACGCCCTGCTCGCCGGGGCCGATTTCGGCGCCGGGGTGTGGGACCTGGTGGCCACCGGCCCTGATGCCCCGGGGCAGCGCCGGTTGATCGCTGCGTCCCTGGGGCCCGTGTGGGAGGCCAACCACGTGTGGCTGATCTTCGTGATCGTGGCGATGTTCAGCGGTTTTCCGACGGCGTTCGGGGTCGTGGGCGGCACTCTGGAGCTGCCGCTCGCGCTCGCGTTGGTGGGGATCGTGCTACGCGGCTCGGCCTACGTGTACCGGGCCTACGGCGGCGGGGCCGCGGGGCCCGATCACTGGTGGGGGCGGGTCTTCGCCGTCGCCTCCACCGTCACTCCTTTCATGCTGGGGACCGCCGGTGCCGCGATGGCCAGCGGCCAGGGCCGGCCGGGTGACCCGTTCGCCCCGCTCCGAAGCCCGTTCGGCCTGGTCGCGGGGGCGCTCGCGGTGGCCGGTACGGCGTTTCTGGCCGCCGTCTACCTGTGCCGGGACGCCGCCGCCGGGCCGGCCACCGCTCACCTCATCGACGGCCTGCGCCGCCGGGCCCTGGCCAGCGCGGTGGTGGCCGGCGCCCTCGCGGCCGCTCTTCTGCCCCTCCTGTGGCTGGATGCTCCGACGGTCGCGGACCGGTTCATGACCCGGGGAATGCCCTTCGTCGTGGTCTCGGCGCTGGGCGGGGTCGGGGCGCTGGTTCTCATCGGGAGGCGTCGCTACGGACCGGCGCGTCTCGCCGCCGGTCTCGCGGTCGCGGGGGTGGTCTGGGGCTGGGCGGCGGCCCAGTACCCCGATCTCGTGGTCGGTCAGGTGACCGTGCGGGCGGCGGCCGCGCCACCGGCCAACATCAATGCCCTGCTGCTCGCCATTCTCGTCGGGATGGCCCTGCTGATTCCGGCCCTCGTACTGCTGTTTCGCGTGTTCGCCCAGCCGGAGCCGCCCGACGATCAATGACCGTGAACCGGGCCGTCCGACCGCGGGCGTCTTCCGGCCCGCCTCCGGCTACGGTCGGGACATGAGAAGAGCCGAAGCCCACGCGGGTGAACCGGCCGGTCCGCCGGGCGTCGGCGGCCCGGCCTTCGGGGTGCCGCCCCGGCGGATCCTCATCGCCGAAATCTGGCTTCTGCTCGGTATTTCGCTCGCCGCCTCAGCGTTGTTCGCGCTGATCCACTACATCGGTGATCTCGCCCAGTCCGGTCCGGTACGCCGGCAGGTGGCGCAGCTCAACGGCTCCTACGCGCCGGGCCGCCCCTGGCTCGATCTCGCGCTCCAGCTCGCCTCGATCGTCACCTCGATCATTCCGGCCTTCCTGGCCATCCACTTCCTGGTGAGGTCGGGTGACGGAACCGCCGCGATCGGGCTCGATGATCGCCAGTCGCGCCGCGACGCCGCCGGCGGGGCGCTCCTGGCGGCCGGCGTCGGTGGCATCGGCCTGGGCTTCTATCTGCTCGCCTGGCACCTGGGCGCGAACCTCACCGTGGTCCCGGAAGACCTGCCCGCGGTCTGGTGGCGCGCGCCCGTCCTGATCCTCTCCGCCTTCCAGAACGCTCTGGTCGAGGAGGTGGTCGTCGTCGGCTACCTCCTGCTGCGACTGCGTCAGCTCGGCTGGAGCGACAACCGGGCGTTGGTGACCAGCGCGCTCCTACGCGGCTCCTACCACCTCTACCAGGGCATCGGCGCGTTCGCGGCCAACGCGGCGATGGGTCTGCTGTTCGGCCGCCTCTATCAGCGCTGGGGTCGGGTGACGCCGCTGGTGATCGCCCATACCCTGATCGACTCGGTGGCTTTCGTAGGTTATGCGGCGCTACGGGGTCGGGTCTCGTGGCTGCCGGTCCCCGGTTCGTGACCGATCGGAACGGTCGAGGTGGGTGATCAAGATGAACAAAAGTGAACGTCGGATGTACCGGAGTCATCGATCAGGTGGAATGAAGGTGTCTGGTCGGCGCGGGTGGTGAGTAGCGTGTCCGGTCCGATTTCGCGGCCGGGCTCCAGTGATCCGGCCGGTCGGCCCCGGCGGTCCGATCCGGCCTTCGGCAGCAGGGAAGGACCGAACCATGGGTGGGACACACCGCGAAGCCGAACGAAAATTCGAGGTCGACCCGGGGTTCCGGCTGCCGTCGTTGACGGATGTGCGGGGGGTCGCGGCGGTCGGTGAACCCGAGACGTTCGATCTGGAGGCCGTCTACTTCGACTCCGACGACCTTCGGTTGGCCCGCCGGAAGATCACGTTGCGGCGGCGGTCGGGCGGCCCGGACGAGGGCTGGCACCTGAAGCTGCCGGTGGCGGCGGATGTGCGGGACGAGATCCAGCGGCCGCTGGCCGCGGGCGTCGGGAGCGTCCCGGGCGACCTGCTCGATCTGGTCGACGCCTACCTGCGGGGCGCACCGGTCCGGCCGGTCGTCACCCTGCGGACCCGGCGCACCGCGCGTCTCCTGCTCGACGGCTCCGGCCAGGCCCTGGCCGAAGTGGTCGACGACCACGTCACCTCGGAACCGGTCGACGATCCGGAAACGGGCTCGCAATGGCGGGAGATCGAGGTCGAGCTGGTCAGCGGCGGCCGGCGGTTGCTGGGAGCGGTCGGTGACGCGTTGCTCCTGGCCGGAGCCGGCCCCGCCGCCTCGACGTCCAAGGCCACGCGGGCGCTCGGTCCGGCGCTGGCCCGGCTCCGACCGCCGTCCGGGGGCCGGGGCGGGACCGACGCGACCGCCCCGGCCCCCGAGGGCCTGGCCGGTTCGGCCCGGTCCGTCGTCATGGCTTACGTGGCCAAAAACGTCGAAGCTCTGACCGCGGCGGACCCCCGGGTCCGGCTCGACGGGCCGGACGCCGTTCACAAGATGCGCGTCGCGGCCCGGCGCCTGCGCAGCACGCTTCGCACGTTCGAGTCGCTGTTCGACCAGGATCGGGCGCGCCGGCTCGACGGCGAGCTGCGGGACCTGGCTTCCGCGCTGTCCGGCGCCCGGGACAACGAGGTGCTCCTGGAACACTTCGATGCGGCGGTGGCCGCGCTGCCGCCGGAACTGACGGTCGGTCCGGTCGCCGACCAGATCCACGGGCACCTGACCGTCGACGGGTCGCAGGCCCGGCAGCAGGTTCTCGCGACGCTGCGGGACGAGCGGTACCGGCGGTTGCTCCTTGATCTCGACGAGTTGATCGCGGCTCCGGTTCTTGACGGTCCGGGGCGCGACGAAGCCGGCCCGACGCTGGCCCGGCTCGTGCGTCACGCCGACCGCCGGCTGACCCGCAAGGTCGGCCGGATCGAGGCCATCGACCCGGGGCCGGCCCGCGACGAGGCCCTGCATTCGGCGCGCAAGCAGGCCAAACGGCTCCGGTACGCCGCCGAAGCGGTGACCCCGTTGTGGGGCGATCCGGCGGCCGACTTCGCGCGGCGGGCCGCCGAGGTCCAGGAGGTCCTGGGTACCCGTCAGGACGCGGCCGTGGCCCGGGAGCTGCTGACCCGGTGGGGTCTGGAGGAGCAGAAGGCCAACGGCGCCAGCTCCTTCACCCTCGGCCTCCTGCTGGGCCGGGAAGAGACCCGGATGGTGGCCGCGGAGCGCGATTTCGACGCGCTGTGGGCGGAGGTCTCCCGGCACCGTCACCGACGGTGGTTGAAGGAATGAGGAGCACCGGGGGCCCGCGGCGACCCGAACGTCAGCCGGACCGGCCGCGAACCGGCCCGAACCGGTGTAATGATCGACTCCGGACGGGTAGGAAGAGAACATGAGCCTTCCCACCACCAGCTTGGGCGCGACGGATTTCGACATCACGGCGGTTGGGTTCGGGGCGTGGGCGATCGGCGGCGGAGGCTGGGCCTTCGGCTGGGGCGCTCAGGACGACACCGAATCGGCCCAGGCGATCCGCTACGCGATCGAGGCGGGCGTGAACTGGATAGACACCGCGGCGGTCTACGGACTCGGGCATTCCGAGGAGGTCGTGGCCCGCGCGATCGCCGACATCCCGGCGTCCGAGCGGCCGGCGGTCTTCACCAAATGCGGCCTCATCTGGGACCGGTCGGCGCCGATGCAGCCGTCCCGGCGGGTCGGGGCCCCGGATTCGATCCGGGCCGAGCTGGACGCGTCGCTCAAGCGGCTGGGCGTCGAACAGATCGATCTGTATCAACTGCACTGGCCGCCCGAGGACCAGACGCCCATCCCGGACAGTGTGGGCACGCTCAACGACCTGAAGAAGGAAGGCAAGATCCGGGCCGTCGGGGTATCGAACTTCTCCGTCGCCCAGCTCGAACTGGCGGCCCAGGGCGGCGGCGTGGACACGCTGCAACCGCCGTTCTCGCCGATCGCCCGCGAGGTCGCCGCCGACGTCCTGCCCTACTGCGCCGAGCACGGGATCGGTGTGATCGTCTACAGCCCCATGCACTCCGGGCTGCTCAGCGGCACCTGGTCGGCGGCCCGGACCTCGACGCTGGACGACGATGACTGGCGGCGCCGGAACCCGGATTTCTCCGGTGACCGGCTGACCCGCAACCTCGCGCTCGTCGAGGTGCTGCGCGACGTCGCCAACCGGCACGGGACGACGGTCGGCGCGGTGTCGATCGCGTGGACCCGGGCCTTCCCGGGGGTCACCGCCGCGATCGTCGGAGCCCGCCGGCCGGCTCAGATCGACGGCTGGCTCGCGGCGGCGACGCTCACCCTGACCGGGACCGACCTGGACGAGATCGCGGCCGGGATCGTGGCCACCGGCGCGGGCGACGGGCCGACGCGGCCGGCCTGAGGTCCCAAGCCGGGCCGGCCGGCAACCGGAAGGGGACCCCGGCCCACCAGGCAACTGGGAATCAGGCACTCATCACCCCCACACATATCGCGGGTTAATCTCCACGTTAATTTGGCTGCGCGCGGCGAACGGAATGCGGAGTGTGGGCCAGCTCCCACCCGCCGACGGACGGAAGCGGATACGGTCGACGAGGGCAGAGCGGTGATGGGATCGAAGGTGAGCGTGCGATGAGCGCGAACCCGAGCGGGTCCGGGGCGGGCAGAGAATTCCTTGATGATGATCCGGCTTCCGATCCGAGTCTCCACGGTCCCGCGGCCGGTCGCGGCAGCCGGCTCCGACCGGGTGGCCTCCGGCGCAAGGTCGGCGCGGGCGCGAATCCCGGCGCCGGTCCGGCCGGTCCGGCGCCGACCCCGCCCGGTCGGCGCGCGGCCAGCGTGATTCCGGGATCTCCCGCGCCGGCCTCCCTCGCGTCCGCCGCCCCGCCCGCCGCGCCGATCCGGGTTCTGAGCGACCTACCGCCGACCGCGCTGTCGCAACGTGGGCCATCCGACTTCGCGCCCCGCAATCCGGCTCCCGAAAGCCCGCTCGACCGGGGGGACGCGGAGCACATGGCCGAGGTGCTCAAGGCCATCGCCCACCCCAAGCGTCTGCAGCTCATCAGCATCGTGCAGGCCGACGTCCGCGGCGAAGCGTGCGTCACCGAGCTGACCGGTCCGCTCGGACTGTCACAGCCGGCGGTCTCCCACCACCTCAAGACCCTGTCGGAAGCGGGTCTCATGCGGCGGGTCCGGCGCGGCAACTGGGCGTGCTACTCGCTCGTCCCCGCCGTCCTGGAACCGGTTCTGGAAGCGCTCAAGCTTCTGATGTGAGCCGGGCGACCGTCGGGAGAGTGAGGGCGAAGCGGGCGCCGGCCGGGTCGAGCAGAACGTCGAGCCGTTCGGTGGGGCGCGCGCCGAGGTCGAGTGCGGCCGCCCGGGTGGCCGCGACGTCGGAAGCGATGAACGCGACGAGCCAGGGCACACTCGGGCCCGCCAGGTTCGGAACGGGCGCATTCCGGCCGGGTGCGCGATGGCCGGGTGGGTTCGCAGCAGGCGGCTTCGGTCGCCAGATCGCGACGGTCCGTCCGCGGTGGGTGACGGTTGGGCGGGTCGGGTCGAGGTCCCACCGCAGCGCCCGACTGAGGAAACGGCGGGCCTGCTCGGGCCGATCGCTGCTGAATTCAACGTGGCCGAGGGTGCCGTGCTCGCCCGACCGGTAGCTCCCGGAGTGGCGGCCCGGTTGCCAGAACGACAGCTGGGCGCCGGAAGGGTCCCGAACGATCGCGGCGCGGCCGGCGTCGCCGACGGCGGCCGGGGGCTCGACGACGGCGCCCCCGGCGCTGCTCACGGCGGCGACGCTGGCCTCGAGGTCGGGGGTGCTGACGTAGACGGTCCAGTAGGGCGGCCCCGGTTCGGTGGCCGGGCCCAGGGCGGTGACGAGGTGTCCTTGCAAGCCGGCCAGCCGGTACCCGGTCGGGTCGGGGTCGGCGAACGTCCAGCCGAACAGGTCGCTGTAGAAAGTGATCGCGGTGTCGATGTCCCGGGTGCCAAGATCAACCCAGCAGATACCGCCTTCGGGGTGCCCGGTGGGGACGCGCCCACCGGAACCTTCGAGCCCGGTCACGATCACCCGCCGGCGATCGTCGCGGCGATCAGGGCCTCCCCGGTATATGCGACGCCGCCGATCCCCCAGCCGCCGTCGGGTGCGTTGAGAATGTTGATCCAGGTGTCCTCGCGGCGGTGATCCTCGACGGTGAGCGCCTCGACGATGTCGGTGGCCGTGGCGATGAACGCGGCCCGGGCGGCCGGATCGGGCAGCCCGATGTTCGGCAGCTTCAGTTCCACCATCACGATCCGGCGGTTGGCTCCGTCGGCGTAGATGTCGAGCGGGTCCAGGGTGTGAACTGTGCCCCCGACGATGCTGGTGAAGTACGCGTTGCCGGTGGCGCCGCTGGCCGAGACCAGGGCCTCGGTCAGCTGCGGCAGGATCTCGCGCCGACCGGCCTCGGTGAGTTGGCCGCGCGGAGCGGTGACGGTGATGGGCATGATCAGCCTCACAGACGTTGGCGTTTCGCTAGTACGTTCGTACTAAAAGAAGAGTGCTCTAGGATAGGCGTACTAGTCAAGGGGAAGGATGCGTCCAGTGGCCGACACCCGCAGCCGCATGATCGATGCCACGATCCGGGCATTGCAGCGTCGCGGCGTGGCCGGGATGTCGTTCACCGACGTGCTGCGCGACAGCGGTGCCGCGCGGGGCGCGATTTACCATCATTTCCCCGGTGGCAAGGCCCAGCTCGTCACCGAAGCGGCGGTCCGCAACGGTGAGGACGTCCGGGCCGCTCTCGCGACGCTGCCGGCGGGCGACCCGCAGGTCGTGGTGGCCGCCTTCCTCGATGCCGTCCGGCCGGTGCTCGTCGCCTCGACGACCGGCGGTGGCTGTGCGATCGCCGCGATCACCGTTCGCGCCGACGAACAGGGCCGTGACGACCTCGCCCTCCAGGAGAGCGCCGGCCGCATCTTCTCGTCCTGGGCCCGGATCCTGGCCGACCGTCTGGCGCCGGCCGGCGGCGGCCTGCCGCCCGACGAAGCGTCCGATCTGGCCACCACCCTGATCACGCTTCTCGAGGGTGCCCATGTTCTGTGTCGCGCCGCCGGAACCCTCGAACCGTTCGAAAAGGCCGCGCGCACCGCGATCGCCCTGACCGCGGCCCGCTACGGAACCCGATAGCCGACGTCGCCACCCGGTCCGACCGTCGGCCCCTCAGTGTTCCAAGGGCCTGGCCTCTCGGTCCCCGGTTCGGCGGGTCCGTCCGGGTGTTCTCCGGGCAACGCGAAGACGCCGTCCGCCAGCGGCACGACCAGGCCGTCCTCGATCAGCGAACCGAGCGCCCGGGCCCGCTGCACCGGTTCGTCCCAGGCCGCCCGCAGGTCGTTCGCCGCGACCGGGACCCGGGCGTCCCGCAGCACGGCCAGCAGCCGGCCCCGGACCTGCCGGTCCGTGCCGGCGTAGGACTGCGCCCGGCGGGCCGGCCCGGTGGGCGGGGGACTGCCGGCCAGTCGCCACGCGCACGTGCTGTGCACCGGACAGGCCGAACAGCGGGGCGAACGCGCCACGCAGACCAGGGCGCCGAGTTCCATGAACGCGACGCTCGCCCGCGCGGCCCGGCCCGGGTCATCGGGCAACAGCTCGGCAACGGTGGCCAGATCGCGCGGTCCCACGGTCGGGCCGCCTTCGGCCCGGCCCTCCACCGCGCGGGCGACGAATCGACGAACGTTGACATCCACCACCGGATGCCGCTGGCGGAATGCGAAGGCCGAGACCGCCCGGGCGGTGTAGGCGCCGACTCCGGGCAGGGTCAACAGCGTCTCGACGTCGGATGGAACCCGTCCGTCGTGGCGTTCGGTGATGACCGTGGCCGCGTCGTGGAGCCTCAGCGCCCGGCGGGGATACCCGAGCCGGCCCCACAGGCGGACCGCCTCGCCGGGCGGATCCGCAGCCAGCGCGGCCGGCGACGGCCACCGGGCCAACCAGGCCTCGTAGGCCGGCAGGACCCGGGCCACCGGGGTCTGCTGGAGCATCACCTCGCTGACCAGCACCGCCCACGGTTCCGCGCCCGGCCGGCGCCACGGCAGATCCCGGGCGGTGACGTCGTACCAGGCGACGACCGCGTCAGCGACCGCGGGCGGCACGAGACCGGTCTCTAGACATAGCGGTCTCTAGACATAGCGTTCGAGGATGCTCGATTCGGCGAGCCGGGAGAGCCCCTCGCGGACGGCGCGGGCCCGGGTCTCGCCGACCCCGTCCACGGCCTGCAGATCGTCGGCGCCGGCGGCCAGCAGCTTCTGCAGGCTGCCGAAGTGGGCGCCCCGCCGGGCGACCCCCGGGCGGGGCCG